>CAZYXG010000011.1:6545-56443 GCA_964650885.1 uncultured Hyphomicrobiales bacterium
TCAGCAAGCTGACATAGGGAGAAATAAGGTAAGTAGTTTCTTTATCTTTGGCAGTCATCTGGGTTCTTCACTTCGTTGAGAATTACAGAAAAATTTATTTCTGGTATCACAAAAAAAAGACGTGCATTTGCACGTCTCTCCAAAATGAAATTATTCATTATGAACTTATCTCAATCTTTTCTTTTATTTCAAAACCTTTGTCAGAGTTAGCTATTTTGGCAGCTTGTAGAAAAGCATCGTGTTCAAAACATATCGTCCATCCCTCTTCTGCTGCTTGTGAGAAGTATTTTTGCTTTTCTTCCATAGATGTCAAAGGGAAGTTGTCATAGCCCATCACAAATGGAACTTTGATATGTGCCGAAGTGGGCGACAAATCGGCTGGAAAGATTATTGTGTCGCTTCCATCGCTAACTTTCACCATTTGCAATGCTTTAGTGTGCCCGTCAAGTGGATGAACAGTAATTCCAGGTAGAATTTCATCTTCGCCATCTATAAAAGTCATCATTCCGTTGTCATAAACTGGCATCCAATCATCTTTGAAAAATGAAGCTTTGTCTTTTTGTGTAGGTTTTAAAGCCCATTCCCAATGTTTCTTCTGCACATAATGTTTTGCATTTGTGAAAAGTGGTATAGCTTTTCCATCTTTAAATTTAGTAGAGCCGCCAGCGTGATCGAAGTGTAAATGAGTATAAATAAAATGAGTAATGTCTTCGGGTTTAAGTCCAAATTGGCTCAATCCTAATTCAATATCGGATTTAAAAATGTCAATTCCATAAATTTCTACTAATTTTTCAGGCATTTTCGTTCCATTTCCAGCGTCCACCAAAATTACTTTGTTTTCAAAACGAATTAGCATAGGTCTGGAAGCCATAGGAATTCTATTTTTTTCGTCTGCTGGGCTGTAAGCCTTTGTCCACATAGTTTTTGGGACAACTCCAAACATTGCACCGCCGTCCAAAGCGAAGCTACCAGTGTCAATTAGATCAATTTTAAATTTACCAACGTTCATAATTATTTTTCCTTTTTGCAAAAAGTTTACAACAATATAACACAAAACTCGAATAAAAATTGGAAAATTAAAAGAGTTAAGATATTTTTGTAAGTTAAAGAAAATGTATTTACAATTTAAGAAAAACATAATTAGAGGAATTAGCATAAAATGGCTACTTTTGAAAACATACGTAAACTTTCACCATTTGCATTGGGGGCTTTTGCAATAATCTTTGTTGGGTTTATGATTTTGCAGGATTCAGATATTCAAGGTTTGATTAGTCCAGGCTCTGATATTAAAGGAGCAATTGTTGGAGAGATAAACGGTAAGAAAATATCTTACATAGATTTTGAAAACAAAGTGAAAGAAGTAGTGGAAGCTCAAAGAGCTCAAATGAAAGGAAAAGATGCTGAAAACATTAAGGAAAATGTAATCAGAGATCAAGTTTGGGAAAACTATGTAAACGAAATGCTTTTGCAATCGAAAGCTGAAGAAACTGGTATTTCTTTAGATGCGGAAGTAATTTCAGACATCGTTTTCAATTCTCCTCCAGAAGAACTAAGAAAACCATTCACTGATTCTGCTGGTAGATTCAATCGTGAGCTTTATGTTAAAATTGTTACTAACCCAGAAACAATTGTGAACTATATGGGCGGCGATGTTAACAAGATACCTGCTGATGAAAAAAGAAAAGTAATTGAAAACTTTAGAAATCAATTAATTGGTATCGAAAAAAACTTAGTCACTCAAATTGCAGCTACTCACATTAATACAATGATAGGCACAATTGCAGGAGTTATTTCTCCTACTTATGCTAAAATCAAAATGCTTCAAGAAGCTCAATCGGCAGATGTGAGTTTGATGGCATTTTCTACTAAAGATATTGACCCTTCAAAAGTAAATGTTTCTGATGAAGACATTAATAAATACTACGAAGAACACAAACAATATTACAAACAAAAAGATGTTCGCAAATTGAAATATGTTATTTTCCCTTTGCAACCTTCTGCTGCTGATTCTGCTAGAGCAAATAAGAAACTTGGTATTCTTACTTCTGAATTAGCTAAATCGGAAGATATGAAAGTGAAAGATAGTTTACTCACTTTGAAAATGAATGAATTCAATGCAGAATTAATTGATTATTCTTTCATGTCGGATGTTGAACCTAGCGATGTAAGTTTCATTAGAGAAGCTCCTAAGGGTTCTATTCTTGGCCCAATTGATTATATGAATTCAAAATTATTCTATAAAATTGATGATAGAAGAGAAAGTGCAGACCCACAAGTTAAGATTTCTCACATTTTGATTCCGTTCGGAGCAAACAAAGATAGCGCTAAGCAGCAAGCTAACGATGTTTTAGCAAAAGCAAAAGGTGGAGAAAACTTTGCAACTTTAGCTCAACAATTTTCTACTGACCAACAATCAGCTCAGCAAGGTGGAGACTTAGGTTTCTTCAAAAAAACTGGTATGATTAAACCACTTGCAGATGCTTCTTTCTCGGCAAATGTTGGAGATATAGTTGGACCAGTTGAAACTCAATTTGGTTGGCACATTGTGAAAATTGACGATAAAAAAGTAGAAGAAATCAAATATTCTAAAATTGCAATTTCATTTAATATTACAGAAGACACCAAAAAAACTTTGAAAAGACAAGCAATTGCTTTGAAAACAGAAGTTGAAAAAGGTGGAAACTTCGATGATTTAGCTAAGAAAAACAAATACCAAGTGATGGAAACTGGCTTCTTCACTCGTTTCAATAAAACATTGAATAGCCAATACTTAACAAATTTAGCATTTGAATCTAAGATTGGAACTGTTTTAGATCCAAAATTAGTTGATAATTTCGGTGTTATATTAGCTTATGTTTCTGAAGAAAGAACTCCTGGTATTACTCCTTTAGTAGATAAAAAAGCTGAGATTAAAAACATTTTAACAAGAAACAAAATGTTAGATATGGTTAAATCTCAAGCAGAATCAGCTTATGCTAAAGTAAAAACTACTGATAACTTATTGAATGCTTCTACAATAGACCCAACTTTAACTTGCGAAAAAGCTGATAGCATTAGAAATACTGGTATGATTCCTGGCAGATTTGCTAATGAATTTGGATTAACTAGCAAAATATTTGGAGCAGAATTAAATAAAGTTTCTGAGCCATACCGTGGTGAGAATTCTTACTTTATTTACCAAGTTACACGTAGAAACAACATTTCAGATCAAGAAATTAATACAAGACTTCTAGACTATGTTCAAAGAATGTCAGTTCAGGCAAGACAAAATTCATTTGAAACTTGGTTGGCAAATGCTAAATCTGAAATCAAATATGTTGATAATAGAACTAAACATTATACTGAGTTTTAATTAAACTCTGTACGACTTAGTGACTAATTTGAAAGCCCTGCATTTAATTGTAGGGCTTTTTTGTTTGATTTCAATAGTTTTTCAAACCAGAAACGAACCAATTCGTTTAAAAAGCCGTAACTTGTAAGTCGTTAAGTAACAAAAAATTAAATTAAGTAAAAAAATTAATGCAATTCCAATCTCTCAATCTAATTGAACCAATCCTAAAAGCACTCGAAGAAGAAGGATACACAACTCCAACACCAATTCAATCACAAGCTATACCAATTCTTTTAGAAGGTAAGGATTTATTGGGTTGTGCTCAAACTGGCACAGGAAAAACAGCAGCATTTGCTATTCCTATACTGCAATTATTGAGCAAAAGCAATGCAAAAGATAAAAAGAGAAGTGTAAGAAGCTTAATTTTAACTCCTACAAGAGAGCTGGCAGTTCAAATTGGCGAAAGCTTTGAAGCTTATGGCAGACATACAGGTTTGAAATCTACTGTGATTTTCGGTGGAGTAAATCAAAAATCTCAAACTACTGCTTTAGTGCGTGGCGTAGATATTTTGGTTGCAACCCCAGGCAGATTGATAGATTTAATGCAGCAGGGACATTTGTCCTTAGCCGATGTAGAGTATTTTGTACTTGACGAAGCAGATAGAATGCTTGATATGGGCTTTATAAACGATATTAAGAAGATTTTAGTAGCATTGCCTAAGAAACGCCAATCATTATTCTTTTCGGCCACTATGCCACAGGAAATCACAAAGTTAGCAAGTACTATTTTAGTGAATCCTGAGAAAGTAACTGTAACTCCTATTTCTTCAACAGTAGAAATAATTCAGCAAAGCGTATATTTCGTTGACAAAGGAAATAAGAATCCTTTATTAATAGAAATATTGAAAGATGAAAATATCAAAACAGTATTAGTTTTCACTCGCACCAAACACGGTGCCGATAAAATAGTAAAACTTTTAACTAAATATAATATTAAAGCAGAAGCAATTCACGGCAATAAAGCACAAAATGCAAGACAAAGAGCATTGAGCAATTTCAAAGCTCAGACCACTAGAGTTTTAGTGGCTACTGATATTGCAGCTCGTGGAATTGATGTGGACGACTTGCAATATGTTATAAACTATGACATTCCGAATATATCCGAAACTTATGTACATAGAATCGGACGTACAGGAAGAGCTGGTGCTAAGGGTACAGCAATTTCATTCTGTGATATAGAAGAAAAAGAATATTTGCAAGATATTGAAAAGCTTATTGCAAAATCAATTCCAGTAATTGAGAATCACCCTTTTCCTATGGTAAATTTAACTCCAGCCAAAGCTCCAAAACAGCAGCAACAAGGCAGAAATGGTGGTGGAAATTCAAGACACTACTATGCCTCAGTGAGCAGCAGTTCCAAAAAGCCATTTAGTAAACTAAAATCATCAAGATAATTCAACTAATTATTTATTGAATTTGAAGTGTGTAGTTTATTTAAAGATTAAATAAACTACTCAAACATTTTGGCAAATTATCAAGTGAGTGAATTTCATCTACTACACCAGCAGATTGTAAAGATTTGGGCATGCCTGAAATAATTGAACTATCAACATCTTGGCTTAATACATAACCACCTAAGCTCTGTAATCTTGTCAATGATGAAGTACCATCGTTGCCCATACCAGTCATGATTAAACCAACTATTTGATGCTTGTAAACTTCAATAGCTGAATTAAAAAATACATTTACTGAAGGAGCATATACATCATTATCTGGTTTTTTATCGTTGATTGTAATTTTAAGTAGTTTAGTGATATTCATCTGCCTTCCACCAGGTGCTATATAAACATTACCAGGTAAAAATCTATCGCCTTCTTCCGCTTCTTTCACATGAGCTTCTGTTAAAGTATCTAATCTATTTGCAAAAGACTTTGTAAAGTGGGGGGGCATGTGCTGCACAATGAAAATAGGAACTGGTAATTTAGGCAAATTCTCAAATAACTTAATCAAACTTTGAGGTCCACCAGTTGAAATTCCAATCATAATTAATTTAATATCAGATGGGTTAGGTCTTGGTTTGCCAAGTAATGACTTATTTCTTGATAAAACTTTACTTATTTTAGAATCAGTTTCTCTTTTAATAATTGCTCTTTGAGTAAAGTTAAAATTACTAGTTTTTTTAACTTCAGTTTCTTCTATATGAAATTGTTTTACTTTATCAATGATAATTTGCTTCATTGATTCAATATCTTCATTTGAAGTTTTCTTAGTTACATAATCAACAGCACCAATACTTAAAGCTTCTATTGTGGATTCTGCACCTTCGGCAGTAAGTGTACTAACCATTATTACACGAGTTGGGGCAACACGCATTATTTCTTTTAGAGCTTGAATACCTGTCATAATTGGCATTTCAATATCCATTGTAATAATATCGGGCTTCAATTCTATTGCTTTTTGAACTCCTTCCTTTCCATTTTTGGCAAGACCAACTATATCTATACCACCTGCACTAGATAGAATGCGTGATATTACAGTTCTCATAAAGAGAGAATCATCAACAATTAAAACCCTAATATTGCGCATATAAAATTAAAAATTATAAAAAATAACTAACTAGACTCTCAATTTAATAAAAACAATCTTTATTTAAGCCATAGAATAGAAATAATTGATTAATATCAATCTATTAATTCTATTAGCTTATTGATTATTTTCACTGCTGCTAATGGTATTTTTGTGCCTGGTCCGAACACATCGAAAACTCCATTTGTAAAAAGAAACTCATAATCTTGTTTTGGAATCACACCACCAGCAACAATCAAAATATCTTCCCTACCATATTTAGCTAATTCTTTAACTAACTGTGGAATAAGAGTTTTATGACCAGCAGCCAATGTAGAAACACCAATTATATGTACATCATTTTCAACTGCTTGTTTAGCAGTTTCTTCAGGAGTTTGGAAAAGTGGCCCCATATCTACATCGAAACCAAAATCTGCAAACGCAGTCGCAATAACTTTAGCACCTCTGTCATGTCCATCTTGCCCCATTTTTGCTATCAAGATACGAGGTCTTCTACCAGAGATTTTATGGAAATATTCTGTTAAATCTCTAAGATTTTCTAATTCTTTTTGTTCCATATAAACACTCGAATAAACTCCAGAAACAGTTCTATTTGAAGCTTTATGTCTGCCAGTAATAATTTCAATAGAATAAGATATTTCACCTAAAGTTGCA
This sequence comes from uncultured Hyphomicrobiales bacterium, assembly GCA_964650885.1. GTDB lineage: Bacteria > Bacteroidota > Ignavibacteria > Kapaibacteriales > UBA2268 > JAPLFM01. Next base: position 13,117 of record CAZYXG010000011.1, read on the forward strand.
TCGGCTCTTGCTGCTTCAATTGAAAGTTCTAATAAATTGCCATTTCCAGTTTTGACAGCTTCTGTAATTTTAGCTAAAGCTATTTCAACTTTATTGCTGTCTCTTTGACTTTTCAATTGATTTAATCGTGCTATTTGTGAATCTCTAACAGCTGTGTTATCAACTTCAAGTATGTCAAAGTCATAATCATATTTGCTTTTAAAGGCATTTACACCTACAATAATATCTTCATTTGAATCAATTTTCGCCTGTTTGCGAGCAGCAGCTTCTTCTATTTTTAATTTTGGATAGCCTGACTCAATTGCTTTTGCCATACCGCCCATTTCTTCAATTTCATCTATATGCTCCCAAGCTTTTTTTATTAACTCTTCAGTCAAATATTCAATCAAGTATGAGCCACCAAATGGGTCAATCACTCTGCAAATGTCTGTTTCTTCTTGAATATAAAGTTGTGTATTCCTTGCTATTCTTGCAGATGTTTCAGTTGGCAAAGCTATAGCTTCATCGAAAGAGTTTGTATGCAACGATTGAGTACCACCAAAAACTGCAGCCAGAGCTTCAATTGTAGTTCTAGCTATGTTATTCAATGGGTCTTGTTCGGTCAAACTCCAACCAGATGTTTGGCAATGAGTTCTTAGAATTAATGATTTGGGATTTTCTGGATTAAATGATTTTATTATTCTAGCCCACATAATTCGTGCAGCTCTCATTTTAGCAATTTCCATATAGAAATTCATACCAATGCCCCAAAAGAAAGAAAGGCGAGGAGCAAAAGAATCTATATCAATACCTGCTTTAATTCCAGTACGAATGTAATCTAATCCATCTGCTAAGGTATATGCTAATTCAATATCGGCAGTAGCTCCAGCTTCTTGGATATGATAACCAGAAATTGAGATACTATTAAATTTAGGCATATTCTTAGAAGTATATTCAAAAATGTCACCTATTATTCTCATTGAAATAGCTGGAGGGTAGATATAGGTATTTCGAACCATATATTCTTTTAGAATGTCGTTTTGAATAGTACCAGATAATTTATCCTGACTAATTCCTTTTTTTTCAGCAGAAACTATATAAAAAGCCAGAACTGGCAGCACTGCTCCATTCATTGTCATTGAAACTGAAATTTCGTCGAGAGGAATACCATCGAACAATATATCCGTATCTAAGGAAGAGTCAATAGCAACACCAGCTTTCCCAACATCACCAGTAACTCTTGGGTGGTCAGAGTCATAGCCCCTATGAGTAGCTAAATCAAAAGCAACAGATAAACCTTTTTGTCCAGCAGCTAAGTTTTTTCTATAGAATGCATTAGATGCCTCGGCTGTAGAAAATCCTGCATATTGGCGAATTGTCCAAGGTTGATTTGTGTACATTGAAGGGTATGGTCCACGAATAAATGGAGCAGTACCTGGGAATGTATTGAGTAAGTTTTGTTCTAAATTTTCAAGCGAATCAAAATAGCTAAACAAATCAATTCCCTCATTAGTTTTCATTGAGTAATTGGATTCGAATTGCTTGTCAGTTGCTTTGAGCAAGTTTTCTTTAAATTTATTAAAATCAAATTTCATATTGCTTCACTCGATTCAATTCTATTAATAAATTGTTCATTGTTTCTAATAGAAATAGCTGATTAAAAATAATCACGTTTTCTGGTAAATTCTCAAATTCTTTAGTTGGGAAAAGAATTGTAATTTTTCTATTTGGCAAAGTTTGAATAAATGTTCTTACTTCTTTACTATTATTGTTATTATCTGTGAAAACTATAATATTTTCAAAATTATTGAAATCTATAACATTTTGTAAATCTTCTATTGATTCTAAAAATGTTCCTACAACAATTTTGAAACCAAGTGATTTGAAAAGTTTTTCTGTAAATTTTACTTTATCAATTACTGAATTTGGATTGCATAAAAATGCACAATAAATTGAATTATTATCTTTAAAATTAATTGATTGTATTTGCTCTAAGGTGTTTGTTAAATCATTAATATTGAAAGTGATGCTTGATATATTTGAATTAACAAACGAATACTTATTAACTCCAATCATTGTTTTCTTGAAATTGAACAAGTTGCTTTCGTCACTTGCTTTATTTCTATTAATAACTTCTTCAACATCTAATTTTGTTTCTATATTAGACATAACTTTATTAACAAAATCAAAAGATAGCTTATCAATAAAATATGATCCATTTGTAGCATCAATACTACTTTTTATAATTGATTCGAATTCTAAAATTATATTTACATTTTGAGAAATAGTATTGCTAAGAGAATCTTCGCTTAAATTTGTTCTATCATAATTAGATGGCTCTGTAATGTCCGCCACTCCTAAATTTCCAGAAAGAGCTTCTGTTGTAATTCGGATTAAATTATTATGTTCTTGAGAATAAGATTTGTTGTAACTACAAGATTCTGCAATAATTAGAAATTTCGATTGCGAAGCAAAACTTTCAAGTACCTTGCAAATCAAATATCGTAAAGCTCTTAGCTTTGCAATATTCAAATAAAAATCTTCTCTTAAAACTACTTTAAATAAGAAATTCTTCTTTTCGCCATTTTCAATATTTGTAATAAGTTCTTGAATTGCAAGAGTTACTTCACTAACTTGATTTAGACCTTTTTCAGAATATTGATTGCAAAAAATTGTAGAAAATAAATTATTATTTCTATTTAGTGAATAATTATTTCTTAATTCTGAATTTCCTGTGTAACTATCAAATATAACTTGAGAAATATTGCTAAAATAATTTTGTAAATTTTTATCTTTGAAATATATAAAGTCAGTTGTTAACTTTTCGTTTAAATAGATGTCATTCAAAATAGAAGTATCTTCTGTTTTGATAGATTTTTGAACCAAAGATTGCCATTCATTAAAATTTGCAGGTTCAATTAGAGGTAAAGTTTCAGAAAATTTCATATTAATTTCACAAATAAATCACAAAAATTTCATCTATAAAAAAAAAGGGCATTTTCAATAAATGCCCTTGACTAGAAAATAGTTAGATTTACTTAATTAAAAGTGCATCGCCATAAGCTAAGAATCTGTATTCAGATTTGATAGCTTTTCTATAAACTTTAAATATGTTTTCTTTTCCACCAAATGCAGCAGAAACAAGTAATGCTGGTGAAGCTGGCGGATGGAAGTTAGTCAAGAAAGCAGTAGCAACTTTGAAATCATAAGGAGGATAAATATATTTATCTGTCCAACCTTTGCTTGGCTTAGTAGCTCCCGATGTCAATACCGATGATTCCAATGCTCTTAAAACACTAGTACCAATTGCATAAACTTGCTTTTTAGCTTTTAAAGATTTATTGATAATTTCAGAGCATTCTCTAGAAATTTCATAATATTCAGAATACATTCTGTGTTTAGTCAAATCTTCAACTTCTATATTCTCGAATATACCTTGCCCAATATGCAAAACAACTTTTGCAATTTTAACACCTTTTGCTTCTAAAGCTTCAATTAGCTCAGGAGTGAAGTGCAAACCTGCACTTGGAGGAGCAATAGATGCCAAAAAGTTTTCATTAGAGAAAACAGTTTGATAAGTTTCTTTGTCCAATTCAGAAGGGTCTCTTTTAATATATTCAGGCAATGGCATTTCACCAATTCTTTCAATTACTTTGAATAAATTACCTTCATAGCTGAATCGAACTGTTCTTCCTCTGTTGGTTGTATTGTCAATCACTTCGCAATAAAACTTATTATTATCGAAGAAAATTTTATTTCCAATTCTCACTTTTCTTGCTGGTTCAACCAAAACATCCCAAATTCTGTCTTCTGCTTTCAGTTCTCTCAAAAGCATAACTTCAATTTTAGCGTTTGTTTTCTCTTTTTTACCAAAAACTCTTGCTGGAAACACTTTAGTTTCGTTCAAAACGATACAATCGCCACGCTTAAAATAATCTAATATTTCGTCAAATTTCTTTTCTTCAATTTCCCCAGTTTCCTTGCTCATCACCATTAGCTTCGATGAATCTCTTGGATCAGCTGGAAATTTGGCAATTAAATTTTTGGGTAGTGTGTACTTGAATTCCGAAAGTTTCATTAAATATTTTCCTAAAAAAGATTTTTGTTTTTCGTTTAGATATAACTTTAAATATACAACAAAAAAAGACCAAAAGCAAGTAAATTCAACTATTTAAATTGCAATTGGTGATTATTAGTTATACAGTTGCAAGTTCCATAAATTCATACATACGGGCCATAAAGTCAGCTGGGTTTTTCATGTTGCCATCTAGCAATAAAGCACCATCATATAGTTGACTTACTGCTTTCTGTACTTTCTCTTCGCTAGCACCATCAGTAATCATTTTGGAAATATTTTGAATAAGCTTATGTTCTGTATTGATTTCCAAAATTTTCTTTGAGCCAGAAAAATCTTTATCCATCATCATCATCATTCGCTCCATTTGAGCATCCATTCCCATTTTGCCAGCCACTAAGGTAACTGGTGATTCAACTAATCGTTTAGAAGAAACTATATCTTCGACTTTATCGCCTATTATTTCTTTAAATTTAGCAATTAGATTATCAGTTGTTTCTTTGTTTTCTTCAGTCTCTGACTCATTATTTTTAAGTTCAGCTTTTTCTATTGATTTCAGTTTTTTGCCAGAAAATTCATCAATAAATGGAATGATGAATATATCCATCGGGTCGGTAAGCACAAGCACTTCAATATCTTTTTTCTTGAAAACTTCAAGATTAGGATTTTTCAAAGCTAAATCTTTATTTGCAGCAGTAATGTAATAGATTTCTGTTTGTTCTTCTTTGAAATTATTCACATAATCAGCCAAAGAGATTTCTTCTCCATCGGGCGAATGAGTAGTTTCAAATCGCAATAGATTTACAATTTTCTCTTTGTTTGTGAAATCTGCATTCACACCAGATTTGAATAAGCTTCCAAAGTTTTTATAGAATAATTTGTACTTATCTTTCTCATTTTGGCTCATTTCATCTAGGAAATTCAAAATGCGTGTGGTAAGTATGTTTTTAATTTTTGTCATCACTGGAGATGATTGAGTAACTTCTCTCGATACATTCAAAGGCAAATCTTCAGTATCCACAACTCCACGAACAAATTTCAAGTAATCAGGCAATAGATTTTTAGAATCTTCTTGGATGAATACTCTATTTGTATAAAGGTGCAATCCTTTATCAAATTCTTGAGAAAACATATTGTTTGGAGCAGTAGCAGGAATAAAAAGCAATGATTTGAAGTTCACTGTTCCTTCTATATTCAAATGCAAATGTGTCATTGGCTCTTGGTAATCGTGAGTAATGAATTTATAAAATTCAACTATCTCTTCATTTGTTAAACTATCTTTCGATTTCTGCCAAATTGCAGTTACTTTGTTAGCTTTTTCGTCGTTCAAATAAACATCAAATTCCACAAAGTTTGAATATTTTTTCAAAACTTCTTTAATTTTCCATTCTTCAGCAAACTCTTTGTATTCATCTTTCAATTTGAAAGAGATTTTAGTCCCACGAGTTGATTTTTCAGATTCGCTAATTGTGAATTTATCTTCGCCATTCGATTTCCAAAGCCAAGATTTTCCATCTAAATCAGAATTTCTTGTTTCAACCGTCACTTCATCAGTAACCATAAAAACAGAATAGAAACCTACTCCAAACTGACCAATCATTTGACCGTCATTATTTTCTTTGTTTTGCTTGAGTTGGTTTATAAATTCTAATGTGCCTGACTTTGCTATTGTTCCTAGTTGGTTAACTAATTCTTCTTTATTCATACCGATACCAGTATCTTCTATTGAAATTTCTTGTGTATCTTTATTCAAAGAAATTGAAATTTTCAATTCAGTTTCAGCATCAAGTACGTTGTTTTCTGTTAGCTTTTTAAATCTAATTTTATTTAAAGCATCGGAAGAATTAGAAACTAATTCTCTTAGGAATACTTCAGGGTTTGTATAAAGTGAATGAATGATTAAATTCAGCAACTGTTTCATTTCAGCTTTGAATTCGAACTCACCATTTTGCAAATTTTCTTTTTTTACTTCTTCACTCATTATTTTTACCTCATTAAATTTATTAAAACTTCGTCTTTGACGTGAATTAAAGCTAATTATTGAATGCTTTTTAATTATTTTTGTTAAATAAACAACTGCAAAAACAACTTTTAACAATGAAAAGATTTCTCATATTTGCCATTTTGAATCTTACTTTAATTGTAAGTTCAATACAAGCTCAGACATTTACTCAAAGTTTACCTTCTAAAACTTTGACAAATACTTCTGTCCAATGGAAAAATATCAATGATTTGCAAAAAGATATTGATGAACTTTTGGAAAGCTCCGATTTGAAGAATTCTCAAGTTGGCATTTATGTGCAATCTATTCAGTCTGGTGAAGAAATTTACAAAAGAAACCACGAAAAGAATTTTATACCAGCTTCAACTAGTAAGTTAATTACTTCATCGGCCGCACTTGACATTTTGGGGACTGATTTCCAATTCAATACAGAAATGTATTTGGCTGGCGAAACAGATGTAAATGGAGAATTCAAAGGAAACATAATTATCCGTGGCTTTGGTGACCCCACTAATTCTCAGTATTACACTAACAATCCATATAATATTTTCGATGAATTCATAGATAAACTTGATTCGCTTGGCATTAAGTCTATAAAAGGAAATATAATTGGCGATGATTCATATTTGGATAATCAATATTATGGGCAAGGCTGGGCTTGGGACGATATGATTTTTCCATATTCTGCTCAAATAAATGCAATAAACTTTATGGATAATAAAATTGATTGTATAGTAGAGCAAGGCGATTCCATTGGTTTGAACGCCAAGATTAGGATTGTTCCAGACAATAATTACGTTAGAGTTATCAACAATGTGAAAACTGTTCTAAAAACTGAAGTTTCTGAAATATTTGCTGCTCGAGATGCAATTACAAATATCATAACTCTTTCTGGTAGTGTGGGCTTCGATTCTCTCAAAAAAGAAAATTCTATTGTTTCGGTTGCTGTTGACAATCCAACTTTGTATTTCTTGAATATTTTCAAAGATAGAATTTTGAAACGAAAAATCAAATATAGAGGTGCTTTGCTGGATATTGATGATTTGAACGATAGACCATTCTATCCTAAATTGAAACAAGTATGTCAAATTTTCAGCAAGAATCTAACCGAAGTAGTCAAGGACATTAATAAAAATTCTAATAATTTAACTGCGGAAATTATTCTAAAAACAATTGGTAAAGAAGTAACTGGCACAGGCAGTACAAAGAAAGGTATCGAACAAATATCGAAATACTTATCTAAAATGGGCATTAGCTTCGATAACATTGGTTATTTAGATGGCTCTGGGCTTTCGAGATTAAACTTAATTTCTCCTGTTAATCAAGTTCGTCTATTGAGCGAAATACAAAAAATGCCTTATAAAGATATTTTTATGAATTCTCTTGCACAACCTGGGGAGATTGGCACATTAAAACGCAGAATGACTAAAACATTAGCAGAAGGAAATTTGTTTGCGAAAACTGGCTCTATGGATAATGTTGCTTGTATTTGTGGATATGCAAAAACCAAGGACAAAGAGCTATTTGCATTTTCAATAATGATTAATAACTTCACTGTCCCTGGGAATTTAGTTCGCAATATTCAAGATTTGATATGTATGCGACTTGCAGGATTCAAAAGATAATTTAACTATAAATTTTGTCTAATTTATCTTCCAAGTAACTCACAAAATCAATTGAATTTAAGTTCTTATTTGCAACATTTTGAATAATTTGTTTAGGTGTTTTTAACCGTCCCCACTGATGAATGTTGTTACGCAACCAAGTTCTTAAAGTCATGAATTCACCATTTTTAACGTTTTGCCAAACATCAAATTCAATTTCCATTTGTTTCATCAAACTTGCTGCATAGAGTTTGCCAAGCGAATATGTAGGGAAGTAGCCAAATCCACCAAATGACCAATGAATATCCTGCAAGCAACCATTATTGTTGTTTTCTATTGTAAGTCCAGTCATCTCTTTGAAAAGCTCATTCCATCGCTCAGGAATATCTTTTGTTTTTAACTTACGATTGATTAACTCATTCTCTATTTCAAACCTAAGTATTATGTGTAAGTTGTAAGTTAATTCATCTGATTCAGTTCTAATGAATGAATAAGACACTTGATTACATACTTTATACATATCCATTTCGCTTACTTCACTAAATTCACTTGGAAAATATTTGCGTAGCAATGGCATTGCCCAAACCCAAAACTCAAGACTGCGGCAAATGTTGTTCTCCCAAATTAAAGATTGAGATTCGTGAATGCCAAGAGAAGTACCTTCTTCGGCAAAAGTGTTGTAAAGCGAATTATCTATCCCTTGTTCGTATAGCCCGTGTCCAACTTCGTGTATTGTGCTATAAAGTGCATTGAAAATATCTTTTGTGTCGAAACGAGTTGTAATTCTTACATCATATTTTGAAAAAGAAGTGGTAAAAGGGTGGTGCGATTCGTCCAATCGGCCATTAAAAAAATCGAAACAAAGAGCTTTTGCAATTTCTTTGCAAAGTTTCAATTGTTTTTTTTTCGATAGATTGAATTTATCAGCATTGGGCAATTGAAAATTTTCTTTACTTATGTACTTCTTGCTTAATCGAATAGTTTCAGTTTTTAAATTGCTGAAAATTTCAGAAATACTATCGTAATTTGCTCCTTCTTCATATTCATTTAAAAGTGCGTTGTATGGATTCTTTTCGTAGCCAAGGTGATTTGTTTTCTGTATTGTCAATTCAATTAAATTATCCAAATCTTTCTCGAACAAATTGAATTCACCTTTTTTTCTAGCTTTTTTCCAGCTCTCGTTTGCTTTTGATTTTGCAATAGAATAATTTTCTACAAAACTGGTTGGTATTTTAGCATTTTTCTCATAATCTTTCACAAATATTTCAAGCATTCTTTGATGATGAGAGCTTCTTTCAGCTTTGTTGTTTTTTATTTTGTCAACAAGTTTTTTAGTATCGTCATTTATGAAAAGTTTATGTTCTAAAATTTCTAATGTCTGCGATTGTTTAGCCCTTGCTTCCCAAGAGCCATCGGGCATATAAGTTTCCTGATCCCAACCCAATAAAGCATTTATTCTGCGTAAATCAGAAATATCGGACATAATCGTCAGCACTGTCTGAAATAAAGGATCTTCAATTTTTTTGTTGATTATTGAGTTCATTTTTTAAATTTAGTTATGAAAAAATTAATAATTGGTGTTTTCCTCGGTGCTTTTTTCTGGTTTTTTATGTTTAGTAGTTTTCCAGATATAGCTTTCCAAATTCATAATCATTACTTTTGGTATGCAATGACTTTTGCTACAATCTTTTTGAGCACATATTCACTAATAAATCAAAAAGAAAGACTTAAAACAATCTTCCAAATTAATAAAAAATTTATTCTCATCGGCATAATACACGCAATTATTCTTTATGGTATCTCCAGATTGGGTGTTTTTGTGATTACAAATTTTTTTAGTTTTGCTAGCGGTCAGCTTCAAGCAATCTACTCCACAAAAGCACAAGCGTCACCAATGCTTATAGCTCCTTTACTTTTTTTCATAATTGGTCCATCGGAAGAAATATTCTGGCGTGGATACGTACAAGATAAGTTTATGGAATTTTTTGGAGATAAGAAAGGTTGGTTGATTACAACAGCAATTTATTCACTTATACACATTTGGGCGTTGAATCCTATGCTAATGCTTGCCGCAATTGTATTAGGGCTTCATTGGGGCTTTTTGTATATGAAATATAAGTCAATTATTCCAGGATTAGTTTCCCATGCTATTTGGGATACATTAATTTTTGTTATATTGCCAGTCACAGTTTAATGTATTCTCAATAAATGATATTTTAAGCGATATGAAAGCAGTTCTATTGAATAATCACGGCGGTCCAGAAGTATTGGAATATGTCGAAAAATTCCCAATGCCTGAAATTAAACAGAATGAAGTTTTAATAAGAGTTAAAGCAACTTCATTAAATCAAGTAGATACTGTTTTAAGAAAGGGCTATCCTGGAATGTCGCTAAATTATCCTCATATAATTGGTGGCGATATTGCTGGCGAAGTCTTTGCAATTGGAGCAGGAGTTAGTGAAGAGCTTATAAATGCAAGGGTAGTTGTCTATCCTATAGTTCTTCCAGAAATAAAAGACCCAAAATATAAAGGAAGAGAGCATTTGAATGCTGGCTGGAAATATTTTGGTATGCACATTAATGGTTCTTATTGCGAATATGTAGCAGTTCCAGCTGAAAATTGCATTCGTATTCCTAATGAAATATCTTTTGAAGAAGCTGCTTGCTTGCCTATTGCTGGACTAACTGCATATAGTGGTTTGGTTAATGTAGGAAGACTTAAAGAGAAAGAAACTTTTATGATATGGGGTGGCTCTGGTGGAATGGGTACTATGGCAATCCAAATAGCAAAAGCAAGCGGAGCAATTGTAGTAGCAACTTGTAATAGCGATGAGAAAGTAGAGTTTCTGAAAAATTTAGGTGCAGACTATGTCTTCAATAGAGAAACCGATGATATAGTTACAGAAGTAAAAGCTTTATTTCCAAAAGGGATTGATTTGATTTTGGACTATGTTGGCCCTGCCACATTCGATAAATCATTCCAAATAGTTGCCACAGGTGGTAAAATAATTCTTTGCGGAATGATTACGGGTAGAGAAGTTACTTTCAATATTCAACAAACCTATTTCAGACAAATTTCAATTTGCGGCTTCTATCTTGGAGCAATGCACGATTTCTATAATCTTATGCAACTTGTGATAGCTGGAGAAGTGAAGCCAATTATTCACAAAGTATATGATTTGAAAGATATTCAGCAAGCCCATAAAGATTTGGATGAAGGTAATTTCATTGGCAAATTAGTTGTCAGAATTTAAAATTAGCAAAACAGCTCTTTAAATTTTAAAGAGCTGTTTTTTGTTATTCTTCTTCGTCTTCTGTTTCTTCTAGCAAATCTGCAAAAACTTCATCTACATTAGCATAAATCACAAATAAATTATCTATTTGCGAAATTGACATTAATGTGTGGACAAGTTCATTTACTCCTACTAAATACGTAGGTATATTGTGTTCTTTCAATTGTCTATGAGCCAATAGCAAAGCTCCTAGCCCTGCACTATCAATAGATTCAACTTTTGTAAGGTCTAAAATCATTGCATCAATATCGGGTTGGCAAACGATTAATATCTCTGCTTTTAAAGTTGAAGAAATTTCTCCAGTGATATTATCGTTATTTATAGTGAAAATCACTATATTGTCTCTATGTTCTACTGTATATCTCATTTTTTATTGAAAACGGAAAATTTAAACAAAATTTTAATTATCAGATTATCTTCTTTAGGAGATGTAATCTTAGTTAGCTATTTAGCTAGATTACTGAAAAAACAATATCCCAAAGCAGAAATTTCTATTCTTACAGGCTTCCCTGAAGTCTTGGAATTCAATCCAAACATTGATAATATTTACGTTTATGTAAAAAGTAAACAAAATCAATACATAAAGTTATTCAAAAAAGAAGAAGGAAACAAGTTAAAAATTAATGACTTTGATTTTGTTATTGATTTGCAAAACAATAACCGCTCAAAGCAAATCTTATCTGGTTTCAATGGTAAGTTGTTCAAATACAATAAGAATAGACTTGAAAAGTTAAGAATAGTTTACACTAAATACAAACCCAAAAATATATCGCCAATTCCAATAAGATATGCTGAAACTGCAAAAGAATTGAACATAGAAGATGATAAACTCGGATTGGAATTTTTCCTGGCAAAACCCCAAACTAAGAACAATAAGTTAATTTCAATTGCAATTGGAGCTAAACATTTCACTAAAAGATACCCATTCGAGAAATATTTAGAAGTTAGCAAAGAACTAATAGCTCTTGGCTATGAAATTGCTTTTCTTGGTGGCAAAGAAGATTTAGAACATATTGATTCCAATAAAATCAAAGATTTGCAAATTGATAACTTAATTGGTATGTTAACAATACAAGAAACAGCAAATAAAATTGCTGAGAGTAAATTGCTTATTTCAAATGATTCTGCTCTTATGCATATTGCAGCTGGTTTGCAAGTGCCAATTGTAGCAATCTTTGGTTCAACAACACAAGATTTGGGCTTTGCTCCATTCAGAGTGGCACATAAAGTGATAGAAGTAAATTTATCGTGCCGTCCTTGCAGTCATATAGGTAAAAGTAAGTGTCCCAAAAAACATTTCAATTGTATGATGTTGATTTCGCCCAAAATGATTGTGGATAGTGCAATAAGTTTAATAAATTAATTTTCTCAATTAATCACTTTTCAGTAAGTTTGATAAAAAATAAATGGCAATCAAATGAAACAAATCGGAATAGGAATCATTGGAGCAGGAGAAATTGCTCAAAATTTCCACTTACCAATACTAAAAAATATACCTAATGTCAACTTATTAGCAATATGTGATAGAATTCATTCTAAAGCAGAAAGCATTGCTAATAAATTTGAAATCCCATTTATTTGTAATAGTGTCGAAGAAATGCTTTCTCTCGATGATTTAGATGGAGTTATGATTATGGCTCCAACTGATTTGCATACTGAATTTGCAATAGCCGCAATTGAAAGCAATAAAAGTGTATTTATTGAAAAACCAATAGCTAAAAACCTTCACGAAACTGAGCTTATTCGCAATGCTACATTGCATAACAATTCTAAAGTTATGGTAGGAATGAGCCAAAGATTTCGCCAAGATGCTAGAGTTTTGAAATCTTTCATTAATAATGGTGAATTAGGAGAAGTTTTCTATATCAAATCTGGTTGGCTTCAAAAAAAACAAAGACAGGGCTGGAAAGAAGATGTTTCCAAATCTGGCGGTGGTGTGCTAATGGATTTGGGTTTGTCGCTAATAGATTCAATTCTATGGATGTTTGATTTTGCAGAAGTTGAATCTGTATTAGCTAATAATTTTTCTCGAACTGTATCAATTGCAGAAGATATATCTGTAGGTACGATTAAGTTTAAGAATGGAGCAATTGCCACTCTTGAATGTAGCTGGTCACTCTATTCAAAAATATCTAATTTCTATTTCAATGTCTATGGCAAAGAAGGCAGTGCAATGATTAACCCATTGCAACTATTTAAGAAAAATGGAGATTTGCTTCAACCACAGACTAATTCAAACAAAATTACGAATTTGCAAATTCACCAGAAGTCCTACGAAACAGAGCTAAAACATTTTGTTAATTCAGTTGCTGGTTTAGTGCCTGTGATTTCAACAATTGAAGAATCGTATATATCAATGAAAGTCTTAGATGCACTATATACATCGGCAAATGAAAACACAGCAATATATTTGTAAAAGTTATAAAAATATTACACTTTTTCTGCTATTACTTTTCCATTTAATTGCTTAATTTCATTAAACAATTCTTTTTCTTTTTCTGTCAGATTTATTGGGATTAAAATATTTAGTTTCAAAATCAAGTCGCCTTTTTCAGTTGGATTTTTGTAAACTGGTATGCCTAATTTTTTTAATTTCAACAATTTACCATTTTGGCTTTCTGAGGGAATATTTACTTCAATTGTTCCAATTAAAGATTTGTATTTCACTTTCCCACCAAGAATAGAAGTAAATAAATCTACATTCAAATCTTCGTGAATATCATTTCCTTCTCTTTTTAAAGTTGGGTGTTCAATCACCTTAATTGTTATTATCAAATCGCCATTTGCACCTCCAAACTTACCAGTATATCCTTTTTTGGGAATTCGAAGCTCTTGTTTATCGGCAATTCCAGGTAGGAATTTTATTTCAATTGACTCATCATTGACTTTGAATCTTTTGCTAACTCCTGCAAAACATTCTTCTAAAGTGAGATCCATTTCAGTTCTAAAATCTTCACCCTTTTTGGGAACATTCTTTCTTTGTTGGAAGCTATCAGCTCTTTGTCCGCCTCCGTTTCCGCCAAATATATTATCAAAGAAATCTGAAATTCCACCACCAGTATTTACATAATCGCCAAAAGTTTGTTTGCGTCCACCAGAGCTACCAGAATTATTGGCAGCCCACTTAGACCAATCGAATTGGTCGTTTCCACCGCCAGTACTCTTAAAATTATTATAAGAACTACCTAAATTATCATATTTAGCTTTTTTATCTTTGTCGCCAAGCACTTCATAAGCTTCACTAATGTCTTTAAACATATCTTCAGACTCTTTACTTCCAGGATTTTTATCGGGGTGATACTTCCTAGCTTTGGCTCTGTATGCTTTTTTAATTTCTTCAACAGTTGAAGTTTTTTCAACACCAAGAATTTTGTAATAGTCTTTAAATTTCATTTTCTTTTTTTTTAAAGTAAAGTTTGTTTTTGTCGAAAATAACTAAACAAATCAACAAGTTTTCACGTATTCGGAATATTATTATTTTGAATACGATTTTTTAGTTCGAAATATTTTGCAAGTTTTTGCAAATATAAATTTATACTTATTTATATTTGTATTCTTCTAGTTTTACAAAAAGAATAAATATTTCATTACATTGTAAGTTATTATGGATCGCAATACTATACAAGAATTAGAAAGATTAGTATCTAGACTTTCAAATGATTTGGCTGAAAACTTTTTTCAGACAATTCAAGTGTTGTCAACAATGATTAACTTCACTGAAAGATTCTATGAAGGTGCTCATTTCAGATTTGTATCTGAAAAAAGTGCTGAATTAGCTCGTTTACTTGGTTTGAATAGTGAACAAGTTTTTGAAATTAAGATAGCTGGTTTGCTCCACGATATTGGGAAAGTGGGATTTATTGACTCTGCTTTGCATAGATTCCCACACGAAATGCGACCAAACGAATATAAACAATATGCACTTCATCCTGAATTAGGTAGAGAAATTCTTAAAAACCACAATGGATTTTCTAAAATTGCTGATATAGTTTATCAGCACCACGAAAAACTTGATGGCTCTGGTTTTCCTAATAACTTAAAAGGCAACAATATCCACCCTGGTGCATTGATTATTGGTGTTGTTGATTATTATCACAATGCGGTATTTAAAACAAAGAGGGATAGAAATGATGGTGTTGACAATAGAATTGTGAACACACAAAGTTATCTTGGAACTTCAAAAGATAAACACGCTTCGACTTTGAGCTTTTTGCATACCAAAAAAGGTATTCTTTACGATAAAAAAGTTGTAGATTCTTTCATTGCTGTTGTGGAAATGGACAGGAAGAAAATGGGTGGCAAGATTGTTCAGCGAGTGCCAGTCAATCAAATTCGTCCAGGAATGGTATTTGTGGAAAGCTACTATACTTCTTTTGGATTATTGATCGCTGCTTCTGGTGCAGAAGCTACTGCCGACCACGTAAAAGCATTAGTTAGATTTGCCGAAACTGGTGAAATTCCGCATAAAGTACTTGTGTTGGCAGACCCAGAACCAGAGAATAACAAGAAATAAACTTTGCTTAAAGAACTTAACAAATTGATTGAAAGTAATGATTTTCCCCCTGTAATTTTTATTTATGGGGAGGAAGAGTATTTAGTTGATACAGCTTTTAAGAATCTAATCTCGGCAATTGTTCGCACAGAAAATGACAAGTTTAACTATGAGCATTTGAATATTGCCAATATCAAAGAAAGAAAAGGCGATTACGACTTCACAAATTTTATAGATGCTTTAAAATCAAACTCAATGTTCGGTGGTAAAAGAATTATTTCAGTTGCTAATTTAGATTTATTCTTCACTTCAAAAGCTAAGAAGAATCCCGCACTTGAAATATTTCAGTCTTATTTGAAAAATCCAAATCAAGATGTAATTCTTATTTGTAAATATGTGAATGAGACAAGTTTTGGTAAACCACTGAAATTAAAACAAGTTTATGAAAGTTTGGTGAGTGCTTCAAAATCTTTCCACTTTCCTTTACTAAAGCCAGAAAGCATTGAAAACTTTGTAAAATATGAGTTTAAAAGATTTGGCAAAGAGATTAGCTCAGAAGTAGCATTTTATATTCGTTCCAATGCTGACGATAATCTACAAGTAATAGCTTCTGAAATTCAAAAACTGATTGATTTTGCAAAAGATAAATCCAAAATTGAGATAGATGAAGTTAGTGATTTGATGGGTGTAGAAAAGAATTTTAATATTTTTGAATTAACCAAAACACTTAGTCAAAAAGATTTGCCGCAAGCACTGAAAATAATTCAGAGAATGTCTGAGAATAAAGATAGTTTAAGACCAGTTATAACTCAGCTTTTTAATTATTTCATAAAGCTTTATAAATACGGCGAACTTAAATCTACAGGTATCACTGATTTCGATTTGGGTAAAGCTTTGGGAGTATATTCTTCATTTTTAAGAGAATACAAAGAGGCATACCGTTTAATAGGTGATGAGAAAATTAGACTAGCTTTGGAACTTCTTGCAGATGCTGACGAAAGAATCAAATCTAGCCAAGGGAATATTGCTCTAAATATTCAAAATGTTCTAATTAAAGTTATTTATTAAAAAAAATTTATTATTTTTGTTTTCAAATATAAATTAATTGCATCAATATGTACGACTTCTCCAAACATAAAGTATTAATAGTAGAGGATAATGACCTCTATAGAAAATTCTTGGAAAAAATAATGATCAAGACTTTCAGGTGTAGTGTACACGATGTACGTGACCCCCAAGAAGCTATTGATTGGATGAAGAATAATGAATTTACTGTTATGCTACTTGATATGGAAATGCCTAAAATGGATGGTTACACTTTCTTAAGGCATTTGAGAGAAAACCCTAAATACGAAAATTTACCTGTCATAGTTTGCACTTCTCTATCTTCAGTAGATTTAGTTGTTAGACTTGTGAAATTAAAAATTTCTGATTTTATAGAAAAAAGAAGTGATTCTAAGGTAATCACTGAAAAAATTTATAAAGTTTTAAAAAGTTTAGATTAATAAGAATTGTTAACACAATAGAGATATAAACTTTGAAATTACCTAAATTGCAGATTAATTATTATTAATTCGTAATTTTTTGCAATGAGACAATCCGAATATTTCATTCCTACTCTTAGAGAGCTTAACAACGAAGCTCAAATTCCTTCTCATCAATTAATGTTAAAATCTGGGCTAATGCGACCATTGGCTGCTGGTGTTTTTTCATGGCTTCCATTGGGATACAAAGTACTTAAAAAAGTAATGAATATCCTTAGAGAAGAAATGGACGCTATTGGTGGACAAGAATTCCAAATGCCAGCACTTAATCCAATTGAAATTTGGGAAGAAACAGGCAGAGTGGAAGCTATGGGAGATGTCTTATTCCAAATTGGAAATAGAGAAGGATTAGTTCTCGCTCCAACTCATGAAGAAATAATAACTTACCACGCTAGACAATCAATTCAGTCATATAAAGAGATGCCTCAGATTTGGTATCAAATTCAAAGTAAATTCAGAAACGAACCACGCCCTCGTTCGGGAGTGCTTCGTGGTCGCCAGTTCTTTATGAAAGACTCTTATAGTTTAGATTCTTCTATGGAAGGATTGGACAAAAGCTATCAAAAACATTACGATGCTTATTGCAGTATCTTTGACAGATGTGGTATTAAGTTTTTTGTTGTAGGTGCTTCTAGTGGAGCCATGGGAGGAAGCAAGTCCCAAGAATTTATGGTGGAAGCATACCACGGCGAAGATACTTGTGCTATTTCGGATTCGGGTTATTCTGCCAATTTTGAAGTTGCTACTTCCAATGTCGCTGCTGTGGGAAGAATTGAGAACAATCCAGAAATAGAATTATTCGCTACTCCAAACTCTCGCACTATTGATGAATTGCTAAAAGACTTTGATTTAAACGAAAATCAATTAGCAAAATCTGTTGTTTACTTTGTTGAAAGTAAGCCACTATTGATTTTGATGAGAGGAAATGATGAGCTTAACGAAAATAAACTCCAAGCAATAGTTGGCTCAAATAATTTCAGACCTGCTTTGCCAGAAGAATTGTTGGATTTGACTGGTGCCAATGCTGGATCTATTGGACCTGTGAAACTAAAAACTGATATTAAAATTATTGCCGATAATTTGCTAAAAGATGCCAATGGTCTCATATCTGGTGCCAATCAAGATGGTTTCCATTATAGAAACATTGACTTAACAAGAGATGCAAAAATTGATTCTTATTTCGATTTAAGAACAGTTAAAGTTGGCGAGCCAGATGTAATTGATGGAAGTCCAATAAGAGAAGCTAAAGCAATTGAATTGGGTCATATTTTCAAACTTGGCACTCGTTATTCTTCGGCTATGAAAGCACACTTCCTTGATGAGAATGGTAAAGACAAACCAATAATTATGGGAAGCTATGGTATTGGTGTTGAAAGAGTTATGGCTTGCTATATAGAACAAAACCACGATGAGAATGGAATAATTTGGAATAAAGCTCTTGCTCCATTTGATTTGCATTTAATTGGGGTTATGATAGAAAAAAGCGAAGAAGTGAGAACCGCTTGCGAAAATTTATATACTGAATTAAAAAAACTTGGCTATGAAGTACTTTTCGATGATAGAAAAGAAAGACCAGGTGTTAAATTCAATGATGCTGATTTAATTGGTTTGCCATTGCAAATTATCATTGGCAGTAAGAATTTGGCCGATGGAAATGTTGAGCTAAAAATGAGAAAAACTGGCGAAAGGATGATTATTTCAGTAAATGAATTAGTTGCTAAAGTAAACGAATATTTCAGAGCTAACTAATGCCATTTGCAGATTTACATACACATACAAATTTTTCCGATGGAATACTTACTCCCAAAGAATTGATGCTAAAAGCCAAAGAAAAGGGGATAGATATACTTTCTATCACAGACCATGACACTTTGGAAGGGCTTAAAGTAGCTAAGAATTACGAGCAAGAAATTGGGATTAAATTAATTAATGGAATTGAGCTTTCTTGTACTTTTGCCAATTCAGAATTCCACTTATTGGCATATAATTTTGATTTGAATTCCGATGAATTGAATACACAGTTGGACAAACTTAAATTAGATAGAGTCAATCGAGGAAAGAAAATAGTTGAGAAATTAAATAAAATTGGCAAATCAATTACTTACGAAGAAATTGAAGAAAAAGCCAATGAAGCTTCTATCACAAGACCTCACGTAGCTCAGGTGCTTATTGATAGGGGATTTGCTCATAACTTTAAAGATGCTTTCAATAGATTCTTAATGAAAGGCAGACCTGCTTTTGTAAAAAAAGAAGATTTCAACATTAAAGAAGCCATTGAAATGGTAAAAAGAGCTGGTGGAAAATCTATAATTGCCCACCCTTCGCATTTTGTTTCTCCATATCAAGTTACAAAATTTATTGAATTTGGAGTTGATGGCATAGAAGTTATGCACCCATCGAACTCTTTGGATATTCAAGTTTATATGAGAAATATCACTCATCAATTCTGGCTAATGGAAACTGGTGGTTCAGATTACCACGGAACTAGAGAATATGATGAAGCTAACTTTGGCAAATTCGGAGTTGATTCTAAGTTAATCAGTGCAATTTTATAATTTCTTCCAAAATTTTCTTTGCTAATTCTTTCTTGCTAATTGTACCTGTTGAAATTTCTTTACCAGAATTTGTAATAATTAAAGCAGTGTTTAAATCACCACCAAATCCAGAATTTTCTTGGTTTGCATAGTTTAACACTATCATATCACAATTTTTAGCAGATAATTTTGTTTTCGCATTTTCGATTGCATTTTGCGATTCAAGTGCAAATCCCACAACTATTTGATTAGCTTTCTTCAATTTTCCAATATTTTCAAGTATATCAGGATTCTTGACAAGCTTTATTTCAAAGTCATCCACATTCTTTTTGATTTTACCATCAAATTGGCTTACTGGTCTATAATCGGCAACTGCTGCTGTCATTATTGATATGTCAATATGATTATTTTCAAATATATTCAAAGATGCATCATTCATTTCTAATGCTGTATGCACAGTGCTAAGTTTTACATTTGGATTAGCTACTAAATTAACTGGTCCAGAAACCAAGAATACATTTGCACCTAAATTCAATGCTTCATCTACTAATTCATAACCCATTTTCCCTGTTGAAAAATTTGAGATATATCGAACATCATCTATCTTTTCTTGAGTTGGGCCAGCTGTTATTAGAATATTTTTTCCAGCTAATGGTTTTGTTTTAGAATTTTCTTTTTTCAAAGTTTCAAGTTCAATTTCTGCTTTAAGCTTAATATTTTCTTTTTCTTCTAAGTGTTTTTTTACTTCAATATCTAGATAATTATCTTTTGCTTGAGTATTTGAATTATTTGAAAAGACATTTTGTATTTCTTTCACAATGTTTTCAATTTCTGGCAAACGTCCTTTGCCAACCAATCCAGAGCTAAGTTCCCCATATTCTGGTTCTATAACCTTATATCCAAATTCTCTAAGGATTTGAATATTGCGCTGGACTTGTTTGCTTTCATACATTGTGAAGTCCATTGCAGGGAAAACAAGTACGGGTACATTTTGAGGTAAAGCAATTGCAAGAGCAATCAAAGCATTATCGCAATTTCCATTTGCCAATTTAGAAAGGGTAGTGGCAGAACTTGGAGCAATTACCAATAAATCGGCTTTATGAGCCAAAGAAATATGCCAAGCACCCTCATCGGTGAAGTCAGAATCAAACATTTCTGTAATAACTTTGTTTCTACTCAGGTTCGATAAAGTGTCTTTAGTTACGAATTTTTGAGCAGAATTAGTCAAAACTACATTTACTTTTGCACCAGCTTTTATAAGCTCACGCACTAGCAAAGGTGCTTTATAGGCACTGATAGAGCCACTTACACCCAAAATAATTGATTTACCCTTTAAAATAGTATTTAGCATTTTTGAAACTTTATTGTTTGAAAAGTCAATCCATAGATGTAATTTAATTAATAATTATTTTTCATCTGCAATAAACTTTAATAAAAATGCTTGATTATCTTGTTATAATAATCACTTTAGTGATGTTACTTGTGGTCCTTGGGCCGTATTTGAAATATAGAAAAAGTATTGGTATCCGCAAACCAGTAGAAGATTTCCACGCGGAAATGAAAGAATCTAAACTACACAGAGTACTTGGCAGATCTGGACTTACGGCAATGGGAGTAGGTGCTATTATTGGTGCTGGTATATTTGTGATGACAGGAGTCGGAGCTAAACTTTATGCTGGGCCAGCTCTTTCGTTATCTTTTGTTGTAGCTGGAATTGGCTGTACTTTTGCTGCTCTTTGCTATGCAGAATTTGCATCTATGCTTCCAGTTGAGGGTTCTGCTTATGCTTATTCCTATGCCACTATGGGCGAATTTTTTGCTTGGATAATTGGTTGGGATTTGATTCTTGAGTATGCAATGGCTTCAGCTGCGGTTGCTGCTGGTTGGTCTGGCTATTTAAGTAAATTGTTATTGCTTTTTGGTATCAAAATGCCATTGTGGCTCACCAATGATTATTATTCAGCTAGCACTCTAATAAGTGAAGCACAAAAAATTACTGACCCTTCAAAAGTAGGTTCTACTGTTGATTTGCTTAAACACTATTCAACTATAGACATTCCTTCATTCCTTGGAATTCCATTTGCTATAAATTTGCCAGCATTTTTAATAATTTGGTTGGTAACATTAATTTTAGTGAAAGGAATAAAAGAAGCGGCTAGCACAAATACTGTTATGGTAATATTGAAAGTTGCAGTTGTTTTATTCATTATCATAGTTGGAGCACAACATATAAATATTGCAAATTGGACTCCATTTATTCCAGAAAGAGCAATAATAACTGACCCAGCAGGTCGTTCATTTGAAACGTTTGGAGTAATGGGAATTCTATCTGGTGCTGCATATATTTTCTTTGCTTATATTGGTTTCGATACTGTTTCCACCTCGGCTGGAGAAGCTAAGAACCCACAAAAAGATGTACCATTTGGTATTATAGTTTCATTAATTGTTTGTACTATACTTTACATTTTAGTGGCCTTAGTACTAACTGGTATGGTAAACTATAAAGATATAGATTTGAATGCACCAATTGCAAATGCCTTTTCCAATGTAGGATTGACTTATGCTGTTTTGATAATATCAATAGCCGCCGTTGCTGGTTTGACTTCTGTTTTGATAGTAATGCTTTTGGGTCAATCTAGAGTATTTTATGCAATGAGTAAAGATGGACTATTACCTAAAAATCCATTTGGCGTTTTGCACCCAAAATTTAGAACACCTTATAAAACTTCACTTTTAACTGGTTTATTAGTTTCGATAGTAGCTGCAGCAACTCCAATAAATATTATTGCAGAACTAGTTAATATTGGAACTTTATTAGCATTTTCAATGGTTTGCGGTGCAGTTTGGCTTATGCGAATTAAAGACCCTGAAAGAGAAAGACCATTCCGCACACCTTGGCTTCCTTTTGTTGCTACTATGGGGATATTTTTCAATGTTGCAATGATGGTGAGCTTAGGCAAACATAACTGGGAGAGATTATTCTTTTGGTTAGCATTGGGAACTTTGATTTATTTCTTCTATAGTAGAAAACACTCAGTGCTTCAAGCAAAACAAGCTAAATAAATTGACATTTTTTAGCAAAAAAGTCCACTATTTATAGTGGACTTTTGCTTTATGTACTTCTTTAGTTTGAATAAAGCTATAAAAAGAGTAATTTTGTAGATTATATTTTTCAAGGAATTGAATTTGAATTTGTTAGTTACAGGTGGTGCTGGTTTTATTGGAAGTAATTTCATAAAATTACTACTTAACTCCTCAGACGCGAAAATTATTAATTTAGATTTACTGACTTATGCAGGAAATCTTACAAATTTGACTGAAATAGAAACTAAACCTAATTACACTTTTATACAAGGTGATATACAAGATGCTGAATTAGTTTCTAATATCATTGAAGAAAACAAAATTGAAGGTATAATTAACTTTGCAGCAGAAAGCCACGTAGATAGATCTATATTGAATTCAAAACCTTTTGTGGATACTAATATCAATGGTACTTTGAATTTGCTTGACAATGCAAAAAAACACAATGTAAAAAGATTCCTTCAAGTTTCTACCGATGAAGTATATGGTTCGCTTGGGGCAACAGGTTACTTTACTGAAAATACACCTTTGGCTGCTAATTCACCATACTCTGCATCAAAAGCTTCAGCCGATTTGCTCGTTAGGGCGTATAATCACACTTTTGGTCTTGAAACTGTTACAACTCGATGCAGTAATAACTATGGTGCATATCAATTTCCTGAAAAACTAATTCCTTTAATGATTCTCAATGCTTTAGAAGGTAAAAATTTACCAGTTTATGGTGATGGCAAGAACGTTAGAGATTGGATTTATGTGGAAGACCATTGTAGTGCTATTTGGAAGGTTTTCAATGATGGTCATTCTGGTGAAGTTTATAATGTTGGTGGCAATTGTGAAAAAGAAAATATCGAAATAGTGAAACTTATTCTTGCTAAATTAGGTAAAGATGAAAGTCTAATCACTTATGTAAAAGATAGACCTGGACATGACAAACGTTATGCTATTGATAACACTAAAATTAAAACAGATTTGAATTGGCAACCGCAGCATAAATTTGAAGATGCCATTAATAAAACTATTGATTGGTACTTGCAAAACCTAGACTGGTGTAAAAACATCATTACTGGCGAATATCAAACTTACTATGCTACTCAATATAAGGAAAGAAGTGAATAAGAAAAAAGTTCTTTCAGTAGTTGGTGCTAGACCAAACTTTATGAAAATTGCTCCTATTTATAGAGCTTTTCAGAAATATTCAGATACGGTAGATTTCTTGATTTGCCATACTGGTCAGCATTATGATTCAAAAATGAGTGATGCATTTTTCAATGATTTGGAATTACCTTACCCAAACTACTTTTTGAATGTTGGCTCTGCTTCACACGCAGTTCAAACAGCAAAAATAATGACTGGATTTGAAGAAATACTTAATGAGTTGAAGCCAGATTTGGTGTTAGTGGTTGGAGATGTTAATTCTACATTGGCAGCCACTCTTACTGCAAAGAAAATGAATATTCCAGTTGCTCATATTGAAGGTGGACTTCGCAGTTTCGATAGGGGAATGCCAGAAGAATTAAATAGAATTGTAACAGATTCTATATGTGATTACTGCTTCATCACAGAAGAAGATGCTATTTTTAATTTAGCAAAAGAGAATTTCCCAAAAGAGAATATCTTTTTTGTTGGCAACACAATGATTGACTCACTTGTGTTTGCAAAAGAAAAAGTGCAAAAATCTGCAATACTTGAAAAGCTTGAAATCAAAAAAGATGAATATGCATTAGTTACATTGCATAGACCAAGCAATGTGGACGATAGAACTCAGTTGGAAATGCTTTGTAAAGTGATTGCATACATTGCAGAGAAGAAAAAAGTTGTTTTCCCAATTCATCCTAGAACTCTTAAAAATATAGAGAACTTTGGTCTATCTAATTACATTCAAAAAAACGTTGTAATTACAGAGCCATTGGGTTATATAGAATTTCAGAAAGTAATGCAAAACAGCAGTTTTGTGATTACTGACTCGGGTGGGCTTCAAGAAGAAACTACTTTTTTATCAATAAGTTGTATTACTCTGAGAACAAGTACAGAAAGACCAATTACTTGCTCCATAGGAACTAATATTCTTATAGACCCCAATTTCGACAATATCAAAATTGAACTAGATAAAATTTTCGCTGGAAATACAAAAAAAGGAACTATTCCATACCTTTGGGACGGCAAAGCTTCCGAAAGAATTTCTAAAATTATTACACACCAAATTTTAAAAAATGAAGTTTAAAACAATAATATCAGTAAAATTATTTTTACTTTTAATGGTTTTGAATGCATCTGCCCAAGTAACAGGTGGAGAATTTAAAGACATAATGAAGGACGATATGGAAAGCAAACTTAGTAATGATAAGTTGCTTACTAGAGAGTCAATGCCTGTGGGCAATGCAGTAGACCCGAAATATTATTTCTTGGGTGCTGGAGACTTAATTTCAATCAAAATCATACCTCAATCAATTAATGCATCAATCTGCGAGATTACTCCAGACGGCAAGTTGATTCTGCCAAGAGCTTTGGGAGAAATAGATATTAAAGATAAAACTCTTTTTGAAGCTCAACAATTAGTTTCAGAAATTGTTACTAAAATTAATCCAAAATCTATTGTATCTCTATATTTAACTAAAGCTCGGAATTGCTTGGTAAATATATCAGGCAATGTGCAATTGCCAGGTTCTTTTGCATTCCCAGCTTCTTATAAAGTTTCTACAGTTTTGAATTATCTTTCTCAAGTAGGTCAGAGCAATTCAAAAAGTGCTTCTACTACTGAATTAACAATTAGAAATCAAGAGCAAGTAAGGGATTATGAGAGAAAGTTTGCTCAATCAGGTATTGGATTAAAAACTATTTATAGCAATAGAAATATTGTTTTAATTAACGACAATGGTAATTCAAAAGTACTTGATGTTGAAAAAGCAATTTATACTAAAGACCATTTGAATGATCCATATATAAGAGAGGGAGACAAGCTTATTGTTCCTTTCGAAGAGAAATTCTATCCTAAAATTGGTATAACTGGTGCTATAGCAAGACCTGTTACTGTGGCATTTAAAAAAGGCGATAAACTTTCACAACTTTTGAAATTTGGAGTTGCTCTTACTGATAATTCAGATATTAGCAATGTGAAATTAATTGATGCAGAAGGCAATCAAACTATAATAGAAATAGATGAACAGTTGAATTTGAAATCGACCGATATTGAAGTTACGCCAGGTTCAAACATACTTTTCGGAAGTATGCCAAGAAGAAATTCTTTCAATAGTGGAATTGTTGGCATTAGGGGTGAAGTGGTCAATGAGGGTACTTTTCCTATAATGAATAATAAAACCAAATTAGTTGAAATTCTGGAAATGGCAGGTGGGTTAAGAGATGAGGCATTGCTTGAACAAGCATATATTATTAGAAAAAACCCAAATTTAAGTGAGGATTTCCAATCTCGTCCTTTATCGGAAAGTATGGAAAATTTTGACTTAACACTTGAAGATACAATGCGTTATGCAATTGATATTCAGAATAATAATTTCTTTGTTTCTAGTAATTTAAAAAATGCTGTTAAAAATACTGGCAGCTCGGATAATGTTAAATTGCAAGATGGCGATTTCATTGTGATTCCTAAAAAGCAATTTAGAGTTTATATTTTTGGAAGAGTGCTAAAACCAGGTTACTTAGAATATACCGAAAATCAAAATATTGATTACTACATAAATAAAGCTGGTGGCTTTTCAAAGAATGCAGACCCCAAACGTACTAGAATCATTCGAGGAGCTAGTAATGTTTGGATTAAGCCAGAGGAAGAAGTAATGATATTTGATGGAGATAGAATTTATGTGCCTGCTCCTCCAGATGTTCCTCAGCAAGTTGCTGATGCTAAATATGGTATGGTAGCGGGTATCATTGGTGCTTCAGCCAGTGTAATCTTTCTATTAATCAACACTATTTTTGCAAAATAATCTGTTAATTTGAAAACAACATTTTTGAACATAGCGATAGTGGGACTACTTTTTATATTTATTTATGAAAAGACTTTTTCCAATATAGAGCAAATCGAAAATCAAGTAGAGCATGTTCCTATTGAGAACCCTGTTTATAAATTTTTACAGCGTTCGGAAAATATGGGATTGACCTATAAAAGTTCTTTGGCAAAACTACCAATGCAAAGAAAAGAAGTTTCAAAACTTTTAATTCAAATTAAAAATAATGAAAGCGAACTCAATAGTTTTGATAAAGCTACTTTGAATAAATATTTGCGTGAATTCCATTTAGTAAATGTAGAAGATAATACTTTGATTTTCAGCAATTCTGACACTATTCAACTAATTTCAGATAAGCTATTTAGCGAAAATGAAAAGTATCTTTATAGACTTACTGATTCTGAAAAAACTGTTTCGCTTCGTCCACTTGCAAGAATGGAAATTAGAAAAGAATTGAACGATAGTGCTCGACAATCTCTACTTGGCACTATGGGCTTCAGATTATATGGAAATCTGGATAATTCATTTGGTTATTACTTGCAAGCAACAAATGGATCGCAGTTTGCTGGAAGTAAAGCATATACCTTAGAAGATTCCAGAATCAATGAAAATATCAAATTCACTGCTTATAATAGCGATATTGACTTTACAGAATCGCACATACATTATGAAAAAAAATGGTTCAATTTATCAATAGGTCGAGAGAATAGACTTCTTGGAAATGGAATTGGTACTAAAATTTATCAATCTGCATTTGCTCCTTCAAGCGATGCACTTGAAATTGGTGCAAAATTTACTGGCTTTCATTATTATTTCACTTTTGCAAGCGTATTAGCAAATTCCGATTCACTTGGAAAAACTGGTTACTTATTGAAATTACCACCAAAATTTATAGTAACTCACAGATTTTCTATCAGACCAGAATGGGGTGAAATTGGATTTTGGGAAAGCATAGTTTTTAGCGATAGATTTATTGAATTGGGTTATCTAAACCCATTAAGTTTCTTCAAATCGCTCGAGCATGCACTACGTGATAGAGATAACTCCTTGGTTGGCTGGGATTTTAATGTAAGACCAGTTAAGGGTCTTTCTATTCGTGGTTCGTATATTCTTGATGATATTATTTTTGGATTTATTGGTACTGGATATTGGAGCAATAAAGCTGCAATGAATCTTGGAGCTGAGTATTCTTCAAATTTAGGTTTCGATATTGGGGCAGAATATACTCGATTAGAACCATATACATTTTCTCACTTCAATCCAGTGAATGCCTACACTCACGACAACAGACCATTTGGTAGCTTTTTGCAGCCAAACTCTGAATTATGGATGTTGAATATGAATTTTTGGTTAGGCAGTCGCTATCCACTAAATTTACAAATGCAATATATGAGACACGGCGATAATGTTTACGACAGTCAAGGACAACTGGTTAAAAATGTTGGTGGCAGTATTGACCAAACAATTAGATTTGGTATTGATTCATACAATGTTACATTCTTAGATGGTAACTTAATGAAACTATTCACACTGAATTTAAGTTGGCAAACAGAATTAGTGCGTGGCTTTAACTTATTAGCTCTGATTGGAGTAAACAATAGAAATGGAAAGCAACAAATAAATAGTAGATTAGCAATTTCCTTTGAAGATTTTTAATTTTGATAGATTTCATTGCAATAGTTTTAATTTTCTTATTGGTTTATCCCTTTGCGATATATCCAATAGTGCTTGCTGTATCTTCTTTTCTTTTTGCCAAACCTCTTTGGTATGATTATGAATACCAACCAGAAGTTAGTGTTTTAATTGCAGCTCATAATGAAGAAGATTATATAATTGATTGTATAAATTCTATAATCAATCTTGATTATCCCAAAAATAAAATTAGAGTATTAGTTGGTTCCGATGGCTCAACTGATAGAACTAATGCAATTTTAGAGCAATTTAAAACAGAAAACAAGATTAACCTTGACTATTTCATTTATGATAGAGTTGGGAAAAACTCAGTAATAAATAATTTAGTGAAAGAAGTTAAAACTGATTTGATATTTTTTCTTGATGCCGACCATAGATTTTCAGAGAATGTATTCATAGAAACATTAAAGTACTTTGTGAATGATGAAGTTGGTGCCACTATGGTGCCATTCAAATATGGTCAGAAATCAATGCAGCAAAACACTGGCTCACGTGGAGAGACTTTTTACCAACTTTACGAAGATTTCCTGCGAGATAAAGAAAGTGAAATAGGAACAGTTGTTAATGCAATGGGGACATACTGCATAAGAAGAAATTTGTTAGATCCAATTCATAATTCCAAACTTGCAGATGACTCATTTAATATTCTCAATGTTGGGAAAAAAGGTAAAAGAGTTATATTTGTAAAAAATATTTTGATTTATGAGGTAAGAGATAAAACTTTAAAAGACGAAATGTTCAGAAGAGAGAGAACTTTTAGTGGCGGTTTTTCCACATTGTACTTTATGGATTTGATTTATAAAGTGCCCAAAGATTGGTTTTCTTTTTTTGTGTTTTCTCATAAATTATTCCGTTATTTCGCACCAGTACTAATAATTATGTTGATTATGCTTTCATTTGTTTTGAGTAAGTCTACATTTATTGGAGCTTTCACAATTTATTCTTTGGTGCTTTTTTTCTCTTTTGCATTTATAGGATTTGTTTTATCCAAATTAAAAATATATAGTTTTATTTTTCAAGCACCGCTATTTTTCTTGACTTTAATGATTGGATATGTATTAGGTTTCCAAAAATTCGTTTCAGGTAATTTTTCATCGAAATGGTCTCACACAAGTAAATAGGTTTTCATATAAAAGTTTTAGTGTCAAATAGAGATATCAATACAGATTCTAATTACTTATTAGAATTTAAAAAATATTTTAAAAACTCATTGCCAGTTTTCCTTCAGTTTATTGGCGATGTGTTGGCAATATCCTTTTCTCTTATTTTTCAAATAGCATTTCTCTATGCCACAAATACAATGAGCGAAGGTCTGAAAATAAAGCTGAATGATAATCCTATTATGCATTATTTCCCTGTATATTTAATGCTTGTTGCTTATTGGATACTTTTATTCTATTTTTCAGGTCTATATAAGAATTGGTTTGAACGCTCTCCATTTGAAGAAATATTTACAATTATTAAAGTAACCTTCATTGGGACTTGTCTTTTTGTAGGTTTGTTGCTTTTGGATAAGACAAATCCGAGAATGTATTTTCTTTTCCATTTCTTTTTTCTAACTTGTACTTTGTTTATTTTTCGCACAATTGTTCGCAGATTGCAAAGGAAGCTTCGCAGAATGAAAGTAATCTCATTGCGTACTCTTGTGATTGGTATTGAAAATGAAAATATTGAACTTATTGATAAGTTAACTACTCACACCGATTGGGGCTATGAAGTTTTTGGAAGTATTGGTTTAAGTGCTAATAAAGATTATCAAACATTGAAGAATGAAATTGAATTATTCCACTCTAATTACCATATAGAAACAGTTATATTGTCGCAAGGTATAGAAAATAGTAAGTTGTTATTAGAGATAGTTAACTTGCTTTCTATGATGAATATCCGAGTAAAAATCCAACCAGATTTATACCATATATTCACTGGGCAAACTAAGACACACAATATATATGGCATTCCTTTTATAGAAATTAGCCCTCAGCTACTCAAGCCTTGGCAAGAGCTAAGTAAAAGAATATTTGATATAATTTTCTCTTCTTTAGTCATCATAATTGGTTCACCACTTTGGTTGTTTATTGCCGTTATCATAAAACTTGAATCAAAAGGAAACGTTATATTTAAGCAAATGAGAATGGGAAAAAATAATAAACCATTCAAAATGTATAAATTCCGTTCTATGGTTTCTGGAGCTGAAAAGAAAGTTGGCTGGACAGAAATGAATGATAAAAGAGTAACAAAATTTGGTTATATACTTCGAAAATCTCATTTAGATGAAATTCCACAATTCTATAATGTACTTATTGGCGATATGAGTGTTGTCGGGCCAAGACCCGAAACTGATTTAATCACTCAAGATATTGCCAAAGATGTACCATACTACACAAGAAGATTAGTGGTTCGCCCTGGCATAACAGGGTGGTGGCAAGTTAAATATGAACCTCATGTTTTCAGTTTGCAGGAAATTGAAAATAGATTAAAAGACGATTTCTATTACATCGAAAATATGTCGCTTAAATTCGATTTAGAAATAATTATTAGAACTGTATGGTGTGTTTTTAAAGGACATGGACAAACATAAGATGAATGCAATAGTTGTTATACCAACATATAACGAAATAGATAATATTGAAAGAATGATTCAAGCTATCTTTAATGTACTGCCAGAAATTAGTATTCTTGTAGTAGATGATAATTCTCCCGATGGTACTGCAAAGAAAATAAAAGAATTGCAAACTGAACATTCCAATATTCATTTGATTGAAAGAGCTGGAAAAATGGGTCTTGGCACAGCTTATTGCGAAGGTTTTCAATATGCTTTGAATAAAGGGTTTGATTATATTTTTGAAATGGATGCCGACTTTTCTCACGACCCAAAAGAACTGCCAAACTTTTTAGAATCTATAAAAGAATATGATTTAGTGCTTGGTTCACGATACATAAAAGGTGTGAATGTTGTGAATTGGCCACTTCAAAGATTGCTATTGAGCTATTTCGCTAACTTATACACACAAGTAATCACAGGGTTGCCAGTAAAAGATGCAACTGGCGGGTTTAAATGTTTCCGAGCTGATTTACTTAGAAAAATAGATTTGACTTCAATTAAATCCAATGGATATGGTTTTCAAATTGAAATGACTTATAGACTTTGGAAGAAGGGAGCAAGAATAAAAGAAATTCCGATTATATTTATTGATAGAATGAATGGGGTTTCCAAAATGAATAAATCTATCATTTATGAAGCAATTTTCTTGGTTTGGAAGCTAAAGCTTGGTTTCTACAAAAAATAAAAGGATTATAAATTGTTAACTACAATTGATATATCAATTATTATTGTAAACTATAATGTTAAAGACTTTCTTAATAAGTGCTTAGAATCAATTTTTAAAAGTCAAACAAAATTAAAATTTGAAGTAATTGTAGTAGATAATTTTTCTCAAGATAATTCAGTTGAGTATCTTACTCCAATCTACCCAGATGTCAATTTCATTAAGTTAAATTCCAATTTAGGTTTTGGCAAAGCCAATAATATAGGATTGGAATCTTCAAAAGGGAAGTATTTACTATTTCTCAATCCCGACACCTTAATTTCGGTTGATACCCTACAAAAGCAATTTGACTTTATGCAGAAAAATGCTTCAATAGTTATTAGTGGCTGCAAAGTGCTCAATGATGATTCGACATTCCAGTTAGCTTGCCGAAGAGGTTTCCCAACGCCTTGGAATTCATTTTGCAAATTGTTTGGTTTGCAAGATACTTTCCCAAGTTTAAAAATTTTCTCTGGATATAATCTTACTTATAAAGATATAAATAAAACTTATCCTGTTGATTCTGTGATTGGAGCATTTATGTTTTGCCAAACAGACTTAATAAAACAATTAGCAGGATTCGACGAAGACTTCTTTATGTATGGCGAAGATATTGATTTATGCTTAAGAGCTAAGAAACTTGGCTATGAGATTTATTATTTCCACGAAACCACAATAGTACATTTTAAAGGTGAAAGCACTAAGCGAAGCCAAATAAATGAGCTGAAACACTTTTATGATGCAATGAAGATTTATGTTCATAAGCATCATTCAGAATCATCTACTTTTCTATTATTCTTGAAACTTGGTATTAATCTAAAAAGATATCTATCGCTAATCCAACTGCATTTAGCAACATTTATTTTCATTGTGATTGATGCAATATCTATAAATGCTTGTTTGCTTTTAGCTACTAAATTGAATAAAGGTAACTACTTCCATTTCCCAGATTATGCGTACCCACTTGTATTCTTTGTACTTACTCTTGTGAACTTTCTCTCTTTCTTTTTTGTAGGTGAATATTTCGAAGACAAGCCTAAAGTTGGTAAATCTAGTATTGGGTTGCTAGGATCTTTCTTTGTGCTAACAATACTAACTTACTTTTTTAAAGATTACGCCTTTGGAAGAGGTATATTGCTCCTTACAATAGGTATTGCAATGCTTGTGTTTGCTTGCTCAAGATTGATTTTCTCATTTATTTTCAATAGAAGGCAGGCAAAGGAAAAATATAAAGTTGCAATTGTTGGCATAAACGCAAACTCAGTAAATATGGGTGAGAAAATATTAGAACACAATAAAAAAATTGATTTGTTAGGGTATTTCAATGTTGATTCTAATTATATAGATAATCAAAACATATCTATTCTGGGTGGATTGGAGAATTTTAAAAATATAGTGCATTTCTATAAACCCAATGAAATTATAATTGCTGATAGAAAGCTAAATCAAATAGATCTTTTGAAGTTGCTTTCTGAGCAAAATGCAAGACACACAAAATTTCATATAGCCAATAGCTATGAAGAGCTTATTACTTCGCAAATGATAAATAAGCTTACATCTGAAGAAACAAAATATAAGTATAAGATTACCATCCCACGAGTATTGATAGGCAAGAGAATCATAGATATAGTCTTTAGTTTCATACTTTTAACAATTGGACTTCCTATCTTGCCATTCATTAATAAAGGCAAAATGTTCACAATCAACAAGCTTTTTCGAGTTTTTATTGGTAAATTGTCCATTGTGGGGCTTTCAAATTTGGAAAACACCAATTACGACTTTGGGAAATATGGAATTTTATCACTTGCTGGAATGAGCAAGTTAGATGGAATTGAGTTTAATAGTGAAAATATTTTCCAAGTAAATGAATACTATTTAAATAATTATTCTTTGGCACTTGATTTAAGAATCATTTTCCAATATTTGTTTCATAAACAATAAAGAATTAAAATGGCAAAGTTTGTATTAGATTTTGAAAAGCCAGTCATTGAGCTTGAAAAGAAAATCGAAGAAATGAGAAAGTTAGATGAATCTCTCGATTTGGGCGATCAAATAGTAATTTTAGAAAGTAAAGTGGATGAATTAAGACTCTCTATCTATAAAAACTTAACTCGTTGGCAGAGAGTGCAAATTGCACGCCACCCAGAAAGACCAATCACCCAAGATTATCTCAACGGTATCTTTGAAGATTTCACAGAACTTCACGGCGACAGGAAATTCAAAGATGACCATGCTATTATTGGTGGTATGGCAAAGCTAAATGGTGTGAACGTGATGGTGGTTGGACACCAAAAGGGTAGAGATACAAAATCAAATCTATATAGAAATTTTGGTATGCCCAATCCAGAGGGCTATAGAAAAGCAGAACGTCTTTTCAAAATGGCAGAAAAATTTGGCAATCCAATAATTACTTTGCTGGATACTCCTGGTGCTTTCCCAGGGCTTGAAGCCGAAGAACGAGGACAAGCCGAAGCAATTGCAAACAATTTGAAGATTATGGCTAATTTGAAAGTGCCAATTATTGTTGTAATTATTGGCGAAGGTGCTTCAGGTGGTGCAATTGGAATTGGAATTGGCGATAGAATTTTAATGCTTGAAAATGCATGGTACTCAGTGATTTCTCCTGAATCTTGCTCAAGTATTTTATATAAAAGTTGGGATTTCAAAGAGCAAGCAGCAGAATCATTAAAACTTTCTGCCACAGACTTAATTACTCAAGGAATAGTCGATAGGATAGTGCAAGAGCCAGTTGGAGGAGCACACACAAATCACCAAGAAATGATTGATACTCTTAAAGCAATTCTAATTGAAGAATTAACAAAATTGAAAAAAACTAAAAAGTCTGATATGATGACTGAAAGAACTAATAAATTTATGAAAATGGGCGTTTGGACGGAGTAATTAGACACTATGGATTTCATTCTACATATAGATAAGCATATTGCTGAATTTGTTGCTACTTATGGCACTGGCACTTATGCAATAATCTTTTTAATCATATTTTGTGAAACAGGTTTAATAGTCGCACCATTTTTGCCTGGCGATTCATTACTTTTTGCTGCTGGCTCGCTTGCTGCTCTTGGCTCGTTAAATCCACATTTGCTGTTTTTACTAATTACAATTGCTGCAATTATCGGCGATTTTGTGAATTATAGTATTGGCAAATTCTCTGGAGATAAAATCTTGGCTAAAAATTCAAGATTTATCAAAAAAGAAAACATTGAGAAAACAAATAAATTCTACGAAAAGCACGGTGGGAAAACAATTATTCTTGCTCGCTTTATTCCAATTGTTAGAACATTTGCTCCATTTGTGGCCGGCACTGCAAAAATGAATTATAGAAATTTCTTAGTTTATAATGTTGTTGGAGCAATACTTTGGGCTGGAATATTTGTTTATGCTGGTTACTACTTTGGTAATATTCCAATTGTGAAAAATAATTTCAAATTTGTAGTAATTGGTATAATAGTCATTTCTGTACTACCTATTTTAATTGAATTAAGTAAATCTATTTTTAGAAAAAAAGCTGAACAAAGATAATAACATACTATACATTTGGAAAGGTGCTTACCCTTGGGATGTTAGAGTTGAAAGAATTTGCGAAATACTAAGCGAAATTGCAAATGTTACAATTTTAGCTCGTTGGAGTGGCGAAAAGTTTGAAAATGAAATAATTGGCAGATTCAGTATCAAACGTGTAGGTTTTAATCAAAAATCATTTAATTCTTCTCCCTATCCATTCAATCAATTATGGAAAAGAGAAATAGAAAATGCAATTCAAATACTTAAGCCAAAATTAGTTGTAGTACGTGAAATTATGCTTGCTGAAATTTCTGCAAAATTATCGCATAAACATAACATTAAATGTGTTATAGATATGGCTGAGAACTATCCAGCAGCTATGAAAGCTTGGAAGAAATATAATGATTCCTATTTTAGAAAATTTGCTGTACAAACATTAAAACTTCCAGATATAGTTGAGCAAAGAGCTGTAGAAATTGCTGATAATATAATCACAGTTTGCGAAGAACAAAATGAAAGATTGGCAAATCAATATAATTACAGAAAGAGTAATTCAATTTCTATTTATAATACGCCACATAAGTCATTTGCTAGCAATAAAATAAGTGAAAAGAATGAAATCGCAATATTGGGTCATCACGGCTATCTTTCAGCAGATAAAAACTTAGATAAATTCATTGTTGGATTTGCAAAATCAATAGAGCGTAATGGCGCAAATTACAGACTGCATTTGCATGGCGATGGCGAAAGCAGAAAAGAATTAGAGCAGTTAACAAATTCTTTAAATATGCAAGATTATATTAAGTTTTTTGGTAACTATCAGTTCAGCCAATTGGATAAGATAATCGAAGATTATGATTTTGGTATAATTCCATATTCTCCAAATGATTTTAACAACTATACTATCCATAATAAATTCTTTGATTTTATTGCCAAAGGCAAACCAATACTTGCTTCCGAGACTTTGCCTTTCAAAAGAATATTTAGTGAAAATCAAATTGGACTTTGCAGAAATTGCGAAGAAATCAATTCAATTACAGAAGCAATAAAAGATTTGAATGCTATTGATTACAAAAGCTTTTCAAAAAATGCAATTCAACTTTTCACCGAAAAGTATAGTTTGGAAAATGAAAAAATCAGACTATTAGATTATTTAAAGCAAAACAAATTAGTCAATGAATAAAATTATCGTAAAAACTATACAAGTTCACATAGCTAGATTTAACAAAGAACTTGATTGTTTTGAATATCTAATACTAAAAAGAAATGAGAATGAACGGCTCTATCCTGGAATA
This sequence comes from uncultured Hyphomicrobiales bacterium, assembly GCA_964650885.1. Classification (GTDB taxonomy): domain Bacteria; phylum Bacteroidota; class Ignavibacteria; order Kapaibacteriales; family UBA2268; genus JAPLFM01. Next base: position 49,497 of record CAZYXG010000011.1, read on the forward strand.
TGGCAAGCGGTTACTGGCACAATTGAGGAAAATGAAAATTCAATTCGTACTGCACAAAGAGAAGTGAAAGAAGAAACTAACCTTAACTTTGCAGAAATTTATGCAATCCCTTTTGTTACAAGTTTCTATGATTTCATGTATGACGCTATCCAAATGGCTCCTGTTTTCGGAATGATAGCTGAAATAAATGATGAAGTAATTATATCCGAAGAACATACTGACTTTAAGTGGGCAAATTTCGATGAATGTGTTTCGCTTTTAGCTTTACCTTCTCATAAAGAAGGTACAATGTATTTCAGAGATTTCATTCTCCACTCTGAAAATAAAAAAGTATTTTTAAAGAAAATATAATTCCAAATGAAAATCAATACAGAAAAAATCACTGCAATAATAGTAACTTTCAATAGATTGGAATTGTTCAAACAGGTCTTAGAAAGTGTACAAAAACAAACTGTCAAAGTAGGGCAAATCATTGTTGTCAATAATGGCAGTAGCGACGGCACTTCTGAATGGTTGGCAAACCAAAGTAATATATTGGTTGTCAATCAGGAAAATGTAGGCAGTAGTGGTGGTCAGCATAGAGGTATCAATACCGCTTATGAAATGGGTGCTGATTGGATTTGGACAATGGATGATGATGTTGCTCCAAAAATTAATTGTTTGGAAGAGTTTATCAAAAATATTGATAATGAAAAGTCAATTGTTGGTGCAAAGAAAATTGTAATCCAAGATAAATCAATTCCTCAGTGCGACACTATGAAATTGAATTTGACAAACCCTTTAAAGGGTATATGGAAAGAACTAATTCCTCATACAAAACTTGCTGAAACAGAGGGTACAGTTCTAGTGGAAGCACTTACATTTGAATGTGTAATGTTTAATAGATTACTTGTGGAAAAAGTTGGTTTGCCAGCTTATGACTTTTTCATCTATGGAGATGACACGGAATATTTCATTAGAGCATATAAATCAGGATTCAATCAGAAATTAGTGCTTAGTGCCGTACTTGATAGACTACTTCCTTTTGCCGATTTCCAATTGCAGTTCGATTGGAAACATTTCTATATCATTCGAAATTTAATTGCATTAGATGTTCTCCACGGGAATTTATTAGTTCGATTCATTAGACCATTCCGCACACTTGTAGTTTGGCTCCGACTTTCACAAAATATGGAAAATTTAAAAACAGTTTTCAAAGCATTCAAAGCAGGTTATTTCTATAAATTATAGAATTACACCAGCACTGATTGTATAAAAGTTCTTAAATGATTCGCCATCAGATTTGCCGATTAAATTCGCACCATTTGTTTTGAATTCAAGAAATCCTTTTATTAGTTTGAAATCTAACTGCAAGCCAGCACCTATCCCATATCCAATTCTTCTATCAGTTTGCGATGTTTGAATTGGGTAGCCGAAAGATGTGAAACCTACGTTATAATCTACATCTGTAGAAGTACTAATATAGTTGTAACTAATATTGCCTATTGTGTAAAGTGAAACAAAACCAATTTCTACAATTTTATATTTTGCACCAATTTCAATTGGAATTATATTTCTGGAATTTAAAAGAGTTGCTATTATTCTTGTTGTATCGGGGGAATCTCTAAGTTCAGTTTTGCTTTCTGTGAATCTGTTTATTCCAATTGAGCAAATCAAATCAAAATCTGTACCCAAATCAATATAAGCAGTTGCAATCAAATGATAGCCACTTCTACTCTCATCTAAAAAAGTTTGACTTACATTTTTTTTGTTGCCTACACTATCTTGAATATTAGTTGAAATTTTACTTAAATTTTCATTTGGCACCGACAAACCAAACTTCACACCCATTTTCAATTGGGAGTAACTTGGAGTTGTGATTAGTGTTAGTAACAAGATAAGCAGGAAATTTCGACTGAAATGTTTCATAATTCAAGTTATACGTTTTAAAAAAAACAAAAATAACTGAATTTGAATTGATTTCCAATTCCACTGAAATATTTAATAATTTTGAGATTGACAAATTGAGTGTATAAATAAGAAGTAAGAAACTTTTTGTAAGCTTTTGCGTTTAAACTCAAAAGTAATTAGCTCTAATTACAAAGCCAATTACTTAAAAGATTAATCAGTTCTTTGATTTACAAAATTATACCAATGCTGGCAGTGTAAAAGTTCTTAGTAGCTTCGTTGTCAGCTTTGCCAATAAAGTTTGCACCATTAGCTTTTAATTCAAAAAATGGTTTGATTGAACCTAAATCAAATTGTACACCTGCACCAAAACCATAACCTACTCTGCTTGTTGTTTCAGAAGTTTCTAAGTTGTAATTATAAGTGCTGTTTCCGACTGTGTATTCGACATCCGAAGAAGTGTTAGAAAAGTAATATCCAGTATTACCTACACCATAAAGAGAAAGAAATCCAAGTTCCACAATTTTATATTTGAAACCAATTTCCAATGGTATAATGTTCTTAGTAACTGATACCTTAGCAATTACATTATTACTCAAATCTTTTACTTCCAAATTTGTAGTATTAAATCTGTTGTAACCCAAAGATAGCGTAAGATCTAAGTTATCTCCTAAGTCTATATAGACAGTACCTATTAAGTGAAATCCACTTTCACCTAAATTGGAGATAGTCGTGGGCAAATCAGTACTGTTTCCTACGCTATCTTTAACTTTTGTATAAGATTTTGCATAGTCATCTCCTGGAAGAGACAGACCAGTTTTCAAACCAATTGTCAATTGTGCAAATGTTGCAGTGGAAGATGTGAGGATAATTACAATTAAAACGCTAATTTTGCGTATTAAATCATTCATGAGATGTACTCCATTAGAATGTTGTAGTTCAACCAAAAAATTCAAATGTGAATTTGGTTGAACACTAAATTTTGTTAACTTTTTATTATTTGAACCTAAATGTTTAGACTCATCAGTTTGTTTATGATTGTTGCGACTTTTTTGTCTGCAGCTGAAAAAGGCGATTTTAAGATAGGTTTTGGGCTTGGAGGCAACTTAAATTTGCATTCTCCAAATTTCGCCAATAGCAGTACCTTCCCAGTTAACGAGGCACAATCAAGTTTGGGGTTTTACACAAATATACTTTTAAATTACAAGATTAGTAAGATGTTCGAATTCTCAGGCAGAATTGGGTATCATTCTTTGAATACTGAATTCAATTCTGGCACTATTGGCACCGCTCCCGTGTCATTATCCTACTTAGAATTCACACCGACTGTCCAAGTGTATGATTTGATTCCCGTAGATAACCTTTATTTCCTTGGTGGTTTAGAATTTGGAATCCCACTAACTCAAACATTTAAAAATGAAGACATTCCAGAAGTGAATTCCAGAATTGCCCTTGCACTGGGCTTGGGCTATGATTATGCAGTAAGTAATAAATTTGCAGTGAGCCCAGAGCTTAGCTTCAGAATTCCTTTCTCTCAAGTTTCTGCCAACTCAGGTTATACTTCGTGGGACGTTCCTCAAATTCGTTTAGGTGTGAACCTAACTTTCAATTTGTCTAACAACGATAAACCAATTGAAGAAGCAAAAGCCGACAATTCTATTCAAGTTGACTTCAAACAAATTCGTACTTTCGATAAAAATGGTAACCCACAACCTGTTGAAAGAATTAAAGTAGAAGAATTGCAGTATGTGGAACTATTTCCAATATTGCCATATCTTTTCTTCGATGAGAAATCCGACAAACCAAACAAAAACCTAATTGAAATGACTGCCGACAATCAAACAGGTAAGTTCAATTTGGAAGCACTTGAGCCAAATTCTTTGCAAATCAATAAATCTATCCTTGATATTATTGGAGCTAGAATGCAGAAATATCCAAATGCAACACTTACTTTGACTGGCACTAACGATAATACTACAGAAAAAGGAATGAATGATATTTCGACAGGTAGAGCTGAATTCGTTAAAAACTATCTTGTTGTAAGTTATTCAATAGACCCAACAAGAATTACAGTAGTTGCTCAGGGCTTGCCAAGCAAACCATCTGCACAGAAAGACAAAGATGGAATTGCCGAAAATAGAAGAGTGGAAATTAGCTCAAACATTAAAGAGATTTTACAACCAATTGTGATCGAAAAAGAGAAACAAGCAATTGCTGACCCTAATTATATTGAATTTGAAACTGATGTACAATCGGCAGATTCAAACTTAACTTGGGAATTTGAAATAACTCAAACCGACAGACAAGTGAAAACTATCACCGGAACTGGCAAACCAGATGTAATAAAATGGAACATACTACCAAATGACGTAGCTCAAGGTGAAATTCCGATTTATTATAACTTGGCTGTGAAAAATTCCAAAGGTGGTTCAAATAAAAAATCTGGTACTTTGAAAACAGAGTTTATTTCTATTTCTAAGAAAAAAACAGAGGATTTGCCTGATAAAACTATTTCAAAATTCTCACTTGTAGTATTCGATTTCGATAGTCCAAATATTTCAGAGCAAGACAAAGAAGTGGTGGATAAATTCATTATTCCAGCAATTAAATTTAATTCAATCGTACAAGTGTTTGGCTATACAGACAGAATTGGAGATGACAAATACAACTCTAAACTTGCATTGGCTAGAGCCGAAAGTGTAAAGCAATATATTGCATCGAAAACTAAAGCAAACAAATTTGAAGTGTTTGGCTTAGGAGAAAGGATACAGCTTTTTGATAATAATTCACCAATTGGTAGAAACCTATCTCGCACAGTACAAGTTGAGATAATTACACCAAAAACAAATTAATAAAGAATGAACGATAAATTTGATTATAAATATCTTTTAGATATTGATTCACCAGCTGATTTAAGAAAATTACCTGTGTCTGCTTTGCCAAAAGTTTGCGATGAAGTTCGTGAATTTTTAGTTGACACTATCACTTCAATTGGTGGACACTTTGGCGCTGGGCTTGGAGTTGTGGAATTGACTACTGCTCTGCACTATGTTTATAACACTCCTAAAGATAAAATTGTAATTGATACAGGTCATCAAGGTTACCCACATAAGATATTAACTGGCAGACGTGATAGCTTGAAAACTATTCGACAAAAAGGTGGGATATCTGGTTTTTTAAAACGTACTGAAAGCGAATATGATGCATTTGGTGCAGGTCACGCCTCTACAAGTATTTCAGCTGCATTAGGACTTGCTACAGCTAGAGATATGAATGGAGAAGATTATAAAGTAATTGCTGTAATTGGCGATGGAGCATTGACTGGTGGTCTTGCTTTTGAAGCTTTAAACAATGCTGGTTTTTTGAAAAAAGACATTACAGTTGTTCTCAATGATAACAATATGTCAATAGCACCAAATGTATCGGCTATGTCTAATTATTTCAATGAATTATTTGCAAGCAATACTTTACAGAGAATGCGAGAAAACATTTGGGATTTATCTAATAAATTAGATAATGAAGTAGGCGATAGATTAAGAAAAATTGCTCACAGATTAGAAGACGGCGTAAAAGCTATTATCACTCCTGGTGTGATGTTTGAAGCACTTGGCTTTAACTATATAGGCCCAGTAAATGGTAATAATGTACATAAGTTAGTGAAAATATTAAGCTCTATTAAAGATTTTAAAGGGCCAGTTTTGCTTCATGTTGTTTCTCAAAAAGGGTATGGCTATAAGCCAGCAGTTTCTGACAAACAATTCTTACATGCAATTGGAAAAATAGATAAAGTAACAGGGAAGTCCTTGGCTAAAAAGCCAGATATCGCTCCACCACCAAACTATCAAGATGTGTTTGGGGAAACAGTATTAGATTTTTGTAAGAAAAGTAAGAATATCTGTGCTATTACAGCAGGTATGCCCGATGGCACTGGACTGAACATAGTGCAGAAAGAAATGCCTGAAAGAGTTTATGATGTAGGAATTGCTGAAGGACACGCTGTAACATTTGCTGCTGGACTTGCTTGCGAAGGAATTGTGCCAATAGTTGCGATTTATTCCACATTTATGCAGAGAGCTATTGACCATTTAATTCACGATGTTGCTTTACAAAAGCTCCACGTGGTATTTGCATTGGATAGAGCTGGATTAGTTGGAGCTGATGGACCAACACACCACGGTGTTTTAGACTTATCATACTTGCGACCAATTCAAGGAATGATACTGATGGCACCAAAGGACGAGTTAGAGCTTAGAGATATGATGTATTCGGCAGTTTATGAATACAAAGGTCCAATTGCAATTAGATTCCCTAGAGGTGCTTCGCTTGGCTTACCAAAAAGAGATTACCAATCACTTCCGCTTGGCAAAGGCGAAATACTGCGACAAGGTAGTGAAGTTGCTATTATTGCAATTGGCAAAATGGTAAATGAATCGTTGGCGGCAGCTGAAAAATTAACTGCAAACGATATAGAAGCTACGGTAGTTAATGCAAGATTTGTGAAGCCACTTGATACTGACTTACTTGATCAAATTGCCTTAACACACGATTATATAATCACTGTGGAAGAAAATCAAAAACAAGCTGGCTTTGGTTCAGCTGTTTTGGAATATTTTGCAGAAAAAGGGTACAAGAATAACTTCAAAATACTTGGACTTCCCGATAAAATTATTGATCACGGAACTCAAGAAGAGTTATTAGCGGAACTGGGCTTAGATGCTAGTGGTATAGCAAATTCAGTTAAAAATTTTGTGGCCAATCAAGTCAATATTTATTAACAATTTTAAAATAAATACAAAAAATATTTGGAAATTAACCAAAATCTCCTTAATTTTGAATTCGTTTTAAATGACGAACCGGCGATTACGTAGCTCAGCTGGTAGAGCACAACACTTTTAATGTTGGGGCCCTGGGTTCGAGTCCCAGCGTGATCACTTGATATAAAAAACAGTCTTTGCAATTTCAGCAAGGACTGTTTTTTTTTTGCACTATCTGTGTTAAAAACCAAAATTTTTTCCGTATTTTAGACAAGAAAGAATATGAACTAAAAAATCATTTAGGAA
>CAZYXG010000012.1:0-54912 GCA_964650885.1 uncultured Hyphomicrobiales bacterium
ATCATTTCGAGAAGATGAAATAAGTTAGCAAATTATTTGATTAAGATTTATGTTTGTTTGCTTCGAAATTGTAACCACTTATGCAATATTCCTTTGAAATTAAATGAGTAGTTGCTAACTTGCAATTCTTAAAACATAAGTTTGGTTCAATATGAAAAAAATATCTTTAATAGTTATACTTTGCTTGGCTATTGCATTAGCTCCAATGCAAGCTGAAAATAAAAAACAAAATGAAATCCAACGTGCCAAAGAAGCATTTGAGCGTTGGAAAGAGATGGTGCACCCAACTCCAGAGGCAGAACCAAACAACGAAATCCCTCAATATATGCTTCAAGATTTCAATGGAACACCACTCTTCTTGAATACAAATACAATTACAGCAAATGAAGTTGGCACTCCAACTCAAAATGAGTCTTCAATTGCAGTCAATCCCAAAAATCCAAAAAACATAATAGCTTCAGCAGTTGATTATAGAGCAGAGGGAAGCACTTGGATTTACGTTTCTACAGACGGGGGTCACACTTGGGATAATCAAAATTTAGGCAAAGTGAAAGGGTTATGGTCTTCTTCAAACGACCCTTCGGTATCTTTCAATGCCGATGGTGTTGCATATTTGATGTATGGAGCTTTCACAAGTACGTCAAATGGTATGAATGGTGTTTTTATGGCTCGCTCTTCCAACGAAGGAAAAACTTGGGAAGCACATATACCAGTAATAATTCACGACACACCACAAACACTCGATTCTAGTTTTGAAGATAAATATTATATTCAAGTAGATAATGCAAGCAAATCCCCTTATTTCAAAAATTTATACACCCCTTGGAAACGAGTTATCAATAGAGATTCTTCTACTCAAATTGTGTTCACTCGCTCAACTGATGGCGGTACAGTTTGGTCGAAACCAATTCCTATTAGCCCCAAAAAGACAGGCACTTCTGAAGACACAACTTATGGGCAGAGCTTCCCATTGCTAACAACTGGGCCAAAAGGAGAAATATATGCCGTTTGGAACGATGGAATAGAGCATTCCGTTGGGTTTAATAGTTCTATGGATGGCGGCTTAACTTGGAGTCAACCAAAATTTATTCAAAAATACAATATATTCGGTGAAACAAAATATTTAGCATCTCAGCAGGGTTACAGACACTCATTGAAAGGATTTGTCCGAGCTGAAGCGTATCCAGTGGTGGCTTGCGATTATACCGATGGTAAATACAGTGGCAATTTATATGTGATTTGGACAGCGGACAATACTCCAAATGTTTATTTCTCCAAATCAACAAATAAAGGCGATAGCTGGACTGCTCCTAAAATGGTTCATAGCGAAATAAAGAACGACCAATTCTGGGCATGGCTCGCAATTGACCCAACTAACGGCGATTTGGGAGTAATGTATTTGGATTCCCGAAACGACCCAAATAATCTGTTGGTGGAATGCTATGCAAGTTTCTCACAAGATGGTGGAGACACTTGGATTGACAGAAGAGTTTCCGATGTGGTAAGCGATATTCGCAACAATCCATTTAATGGTTCTTTCGCAGGAGATTATTCTGGCTTGGCATTCTATAATGGCAGAATGTACCCATCTTGGGTGGATATGAGAAACACAACTCAGGCAAACAAATCAGATAACGACGTATATACAGCAATAGTAAATGTGAATGGGCCAAGACCACCAGATCCATTTACAGCTGAAAGCGATGTTGCCAATGTACAGGATGTGAATTTAAAATGGACACCAATATTTGAATCAACTTTTGGCAAAACTTTAGTGCCTGCTGATATTCAATATCAGCTTTATAGAGACTCTGAGCTACTTGGAACTCTTATTTCAACTGTTACAAACTTTGCAGATAAAGGTTTAACTTTATACAAACAGTATGAATATAAAATTAGAGCTATTACAAAAGATGATTCAAGTACATTTGCTAAAGTTAAGGTTTTTCCAGGCGGTGCAAAAGAAGCTAAGGCACCTGAGTTTAGTGGAATACTTATAAACAAAGGTGAATTTAAAGTAAGTTTACCAGATTACAAAATTGATAATACTACTCAAATCGTAGGTTTGAAAAAACTACTATTATACTATGATAGAAGCAAGTCAGTTAGCGAAGAAATAATACTTAATGACAGCCAAATTGGAAAAGAAATAGCGATTACTCCTAAAAATTTGGGTAACCGTGAGGGCTTCTATACAGTCAATGGAAGAGTAATTACACAATACAATAATTCTCCAGCAGATTCGGGACTATTTGGGTTAGAGCATATAGTATTTAAAGGGAAAGTATTAGGCGATAATCAAAGGTATTTGAGAGAGAACTTCGACAATAAAGATAGTATCTATAAGTTTTACATGAGTGCAAATTGGAAAACTACTCAAAGAGCAGCTCATTCCAAAAACAACTCACTCACTAATAGTGGAGTGAGTGAATATAATAATAGACAAACCGATACTTTGATTTTACCTCCATTCACAAATATGGATTTATTATTGCAGGATAGCAAAGATAATTCCATACAATCTGGCCCAGTGAAAAGTATTTCATATTGGCACATAGCTAATTTAGAAAAGAAAGATACTGCTTTTTTAGAATATTCTGGAGATATGATTAACTGGACTAATATTAAAAAATACAACGAACTAGACTATGCTGGCTGGCAAGACAAAGTGTTAGAAGAATCGGATTGGGTTTATGAGAAAATAGATTTGTATGCTTTACAAAATCTTCAAGAGATGGAGACATTTCTTAGGTTCAGATTTTGGGCTGACCCACTGAGAACAAGTCTAGGTTGGTTTATTGATGATATTGAAATTGAAAGATACCTGTCCGATATTGAATCCGAAGAAAAAGCAGAACCAATGGCTATTTATCCGAATCCAACAAGCGATGTACTCTACTTGGGAAATAAATCTAATGTCGTTATTCGTAAAATTGAATTAATTTCATTGCTTGGTATTTCACTTTTTGAGCTAAACGAAGCTGAAATTTCACAAACTACAAAACTTGACACAAGAAACTTAGCCACTGGCAGATACATCTTGAAAGTGACAGACAGCAAAGGCAGAACTGCTATTCAACAAGTGGAAGTGGTGAGGTAGTGTGAGATGAGGATAATAGTTTTTTTAATATTAGCTATAGTAAGCAAAATAAACACTTTCTCCCAAAAGAATATTGTTTCTATAGGTATGCAATCTGGTTATAGATTACCCGATTCAAAAGTAATATTTGGTATAACAGGAACAGATAATTATTTCATTGCAGATAAACTATTAGCAGATTTTACAATTGGTCTATATTTGCCCAAAAGCTATGTGGTTACAGATTATTCAATTGGATTGAAAAAGTTATTTCCAATTAATGATTATAATTTGTTTTCCAAAGTTAGTGTTGGGATGGCTTCCCAAATACTTACTTCCGATATTGGCAATGACGATCCAAACACTATTGATGACAACAATTTTGACGGAAAATCACGCTTTGCAATAAAGTATAACGCAGGTGTTGGGATTTGGCTCGGCAACTACGAAATTGCAATGTCTTATAATTATTCTATCCTTTCTCAATATAAAGGCATTATCAACTTACAATTTTCATATTTGATTAAGTAAAGTTTATTCATAGTTTTCCTCTAATTTTTAGAGTATTTGCAAATTATTTCATAAATTGGAAGTGCAAATTGAATGAATCATTTCTAAGCCACTAAAGAATGAGCAAATGAAAGATTGAAATTCAATGAGTCAAAACTCAAAATAAACGGTCGCATCTTCGGAGATTATTGATTTTTTAGGATATTGAACTTGTCGAAATGCTTTTTCTATAAAAGTGGTTCATACTGAACTTGCTACTGATTTTTTCCCAGAACCATTTGGACTAGCAATAACTATTAATGTAGGATTAAGTATTTTTGTCTACATTATTTTCAAATAGTTATTCTATGTTTAATCTAAACTATCATTTGTGATACTTCTTGGTTTGTGAAATTTGGCAAAGTAAAGCTTAATTTACTGCCTTTACCTTCCTCGCTTTCTGCCCAAATTTTTCCACCATTTATTTCAATCATTTCTTTGCAAAGGATAAGCCCTAAGCCAGAGCCCTTCTCGTTTTCTGTGCCTGGGATTGAAAATACTGTATCTATTCTGAATAATTTAGCTATTTGTTCGGGTTCCATGCCAACGCCATTATCTACAACAGAAATTATGATGTCATTTTCTTCAACTTTAGCTAAAATTTTGACAGTGCCGCCGGTGCGAGTGAACTTAATAGAATTAGAAATTAAATTGTGAACAATAGAGGGAATCATTTTTGCATCTGCAAATGCATTAATTTTTATATCAATTTCTGCTTCAAGAGTAATTGATTTATTATTAGCCGAGTTTTCCAATAGGATTATGTTGTTTGCAACTAACTCCGATATATTAAGCATACTCATTTTTAACTGTCTGCGTCCCATTTGGAAATTACCCCAAGCTAACAAATCCTCTAAAAACTTATGCTGAACTCTAAGAGAAGTTTGGAATGTTTTGAAGTAAGAGAATAGCTCTTCTTTATCGAATGACTCAAAATCTTCAACTACTAAATCTACCAAACCAATAATTCCTGCAAAAGGGCTACGCAAATCGTGGGAAACCAATGCTAAGAATCTATCCTTATCTCTATTTGCTATAACTAATTGTTCCTTTGATTTTTCAATTTCTTCTTTTGCAAATTTCGAATCCAAATGGTTCACAACTCTTGCCAAAAGTTCAGTAGGGTTGTACGGTTTTGTAATGTAATCCACTCCGCCAGCTTGAAAACCTTTAATTATATCTTCAGTATCCACTCTTGCCGTAAGGAAAATGATTGGGATATTGACTGTTGTTGCATTTTCTTTCAGCAATCGGCATGCATCGTAGCCATCCATTTCAGGCATAGTTACATCCATCAATATCAAATCGGGCATTAACTTTGTGGCTGTTTCCACACCTTGCTTGCCATTTGTGGCTACAGAAATTTTCACACCTTCTTTGCTGAGAATACCAGCAAGCACTTGAATGTTTTCCATAATGTCATCGACAATCAGGATATTTGAATTTTTAAGCAGATTTGTTTTCATAAGTTTAAATTTTGCAGATAATTTTCTCCAAAGATAACAAGTATTATCCAATTTTTCTTTGATTTTACTCATACTTTTGAAAGAATTGTGAATAATTATACAATAAAAGTAAGAAATCTACGACTTTTGCATTACGAGTTTCAATTAAGGTAATTATGAAAAAGAATAGTTCAATAATTGTTTTAGCATCATTATTGGTGGCAAGCATTGGTTATTTTGTTTATACAATGAATGTAAATTGCCACAATTGCGATTACCAAAACCAGTACGATAATTTAAGCAACGCAGGTGTTTCAGGTGAATCATCGAGCAAAACAAAGGGTAAAAAAGAAATGTCGACACAAGGCGTTTACGATTTCAAAGTGAAAGATATTGATGGAAATGATGTATCATTAACAGATTACAAAGGCAAGGTTTTGCTTTTTGTGAATGTGGCTAGCCAATGCGGATACACTTCTCAATATAAAGGATTGCAAGAAGTTTATGCAAAGTATAAAGACAAAGGATTTGCGGTTTTAGCATTCCCTTGTAACCAGTTTGGCAGCCAAGAGCCAGGAAGCAATTCCGAAATTAAACAATTCTGTTCGCTAAACTTTTCCGTTTCTTTCCCTCTTTTCGACAAAATTGACGTGAATGGAAAAAACACCCACCCACTTTATGCGTATTTGAAATCAAATAGTAAAAGTCTTTTGGGCGAGAATGTGAAATGGAATTTTACAAAATTCTTAGTTGGCAAAGATGGCAAAGTGATAGATAGATTTGGCTCCATGACTGAACCAATGAAAATTTCTTCTGAAATAGAAACTGCCTTAGCTAAGTAAAAATATAATCAATAGTTATTATTTAAAGCTCCAATCTTAAGTGATTGGAGCTTTTTTTATGGGAAACAACCATTCTGATATTTGAAAAATAATATTAATATTTTCTTAGATTTTAATTAATAAAATATTCATTAACAATACCAATTATTGTAAGTAAATAATTTCTTTAAAATAATTACCGAAAAGGGTATTTTTCATTTCGTGAAGATGAAATAGGGACAAATCTATTAAACTTTAAATTAATTAGAATTTTTTTTCAATCAGATTAAGTTAATCTATCTGCTACTGCGTCCTTGCTTTGGCATAATTTATGTTAGTGATAAGCTTATTACAGCAATATTAGAATATGCTAATTCATTGATGATTAATGAATTACTTACACTTTGCGAATTAAAATTAGCTTATCAAATCAATATGAACTTCTTGCAACTAAATAAATTATTGTTATTTTTGGCTTTCCTTACAATTTCTTCTTGCAATAATGATAATAAGTCTAATCCAAAAGAAGAACTTATGGATACTGTTGCGGTACGCAAACAGAATGATTCTATTGATTATGCTAAAAAACTAAAAGAATTTGAATTTTCCGATACAATCAAATATACACGTATAAAAATAAGCTCTACTAAACAACTCAATGAGTTACTTCCAAGCGATACGGGCGAAGTGGACAAAGAAGCCGAACCTTTACCCAAGGCACAGGTAATTATGACGCTTAATAGAAAAGAACGTAGGTTTATCCGAGTGGGAGATTCGATAATAGTACCAGAAAAAAATACTGGTAAAACACTTGATTATAGCGTTTTCCCAAGAGTTTATTGGGAGGCTGCTAATGTACCAAAAATAATTATTCTTTCAAATGCTCTGCAAGCCTATGCATGCTATGAAAAAGGCAAGTTAGTTCGCTATTCGCCAGTTAATAGTGGCAAAGAAGCAACTCAAACTTATCCTGGTAAATATTATTTAAATTGGAAGCAAAAACTAAGAACGTCTTCTTTAAATGAAGAATGGGAACTGCCATATACTTTCAATTTCCATAAACAAGCTGGCAATGCTTTTCATCAATATGATATGCCAGGCAGACCTGTTTCGCACTCTTGTGTTCGCCAAATGATGCACGATGCAAAATGGCTATTCAAATGGGGGCGTGGCTCTAAATACGATAGCTTGAGAAAGGAAATTCCAAACACAGGCACTCCAGTTCTAATTATTGATCATTTCAATTACTCCAGAAAAAGGTTCGGGCCTTGGGTAGAATTGAAAAGCAATAAAGACGGATTGCTTACTTTACCTAAAAATCCATTGGGATTTGAAGAGCCATACATTCCATTATCTCAAATTCCAGATGAATCGAAGGGATTGATGTCTCGCAATCCTCACATAAAGTTTGGAGAAGATACCTTAAGAGCAAGAGGCATTATTAGAGAAGGTTTTGAAATTGCTAAATCTATAAATTTCAATAAAGAACGTAAAAAGAAACAAAAAAGAGAAGCTCATTTGAAATCTTTGCAAAACAAAAGCAAATCAGAAACTGATAAATAAATGTTTGGTTTGTTTTTCCAAGTGTATCATATCTATAATTCAATAAGATAACATTTTAATTATTTAACAAAAATATTACAAATAAAGTTTGTTGTTTAAAAAATATTCTGTAATTTTGTTTGTAATAGAAAATATTTTGCCATAGTACAATTTAAATTGAAAAAAATATTCTATATATTTCCCTTACTTGTTTTGCTCGCTTCTTGCGGGGAGGACTCTGTAGGGTATTTAGATGAATTGGATTTGCGTCAAGCTCGCACCGAGTACGACTTTGTTCAAAATCCAACACTTAAAACTCAGCCAGGCGCTGTTGTGGTTGGGCAATTGGATTCTAAACTTAACACAAGGATAGACACAATAAGACCGGATACAGATTTTGAAGGCAAAAAAGGTTTCGATTTCGTTCCATTGAATATTCCTAAAAGCTCTGAATTTAATTATAGACTTGACGAAGGAGCGGAATTGAAAGTAACGCTTAGAGATGCCAGTGGAAGTGTACTTTTTGAATTGACGCCCTCAAATAAAGAAATTAAAATCAATTTGGCAGCAGGCGACTATAAGTTTATAATTGAAAATATTGATGAATCATCTACTAATGCCTTTAAAATTACTCCTTATTTCTTTTCTCCAGATAGAAAGAAATTGAATTTAGGCCCAGATGACAAACCACAACAAACAGAATCATATAAAGTTACAGACAAGGCAACTTTAATTAGTACCACAAGATGTCAGTATGCCGATATGAGGAATATACAAGCTCGCAAAATGAATTTTAATAAATGCGATTTCACTGGTTCTAACTTAAGAAAAGCAAATTTGGAAGGTACAGTGATGAACTATACAAATTTGAAAAAAACTAATATCACACAAGCAATATTTAATAATGCTCAATTGATTGATGCGAATATGGATTCGGTTGTTGATTTTAGCTATGCTGATTTTTCAAAAGCAAATATGACAAGTGCTACACTTACTAACTCTTATTCAAGGAATGCTATTTTCTTCAATACCACTTTGCGTAATTCTAAATTCGATAATACTTCAATGACAAAAGCAAACTTCTTTGCTGCCATTATGGATGTATCTTCGTTGCAAAATTCAAATGTTAGCGATTCGGAAATGAGCTTTGTTAGCTTAGTGAAAGCAGATGCTAAAGGAACTAATTTCTGCAATACCGTCCGCAATAATTGGAAAGTAGATGGTCTTATTATAGATAGCAGCACCCAATGCTACGCTCCACTGAAGACAGAATAATTCAATTCAATATCGCCCTGCATAAACCAAAGTGGCAGCAGCCACTCTTCGTGCTCCAGCTTCTAACAATGTGTTCGCACATTCATTAATTGAAGAGCCAGTTGTGAATACATCATCGGCTACTATAATTGATTTGCCTTTCAATTTATCTTTGTCTATCACTTGAAAAGCATTTTTGATGTTGCTAAGTCTTTCTAATTTGGAAACTTTGGTTTGAGTGCGAGTATATCTTGTGCGTTTGATAATATCATTTGCAAGTGGCAAAGCCAACACCTCGGATATTCCAGTGGCAATATATGTAGCTTGATTATATCCCCTTTCTCTTTTTTTTGATGAATGCAATGGTAAAGGCACTATATAATCGTAATCGGAAGTTTTCTCCGATTCAATTTTTCTTGCCAATAAGTTATAGAGTTCGTCTGCAGAATAAGGAAAATTCATATATTTCAATAAATATATTACATTCATATATTTATCATCTTTAATAGTACCAATTAATGAGAAAGCTTCTGTGATAGCAATTTCATTTTTTGCAAAGTTATTGCTCAGTTGCGAAACTATAAAATCGCTTTGTGGTGCATAAGGGATATTATCCAAGCATTGTTGACAAATGTAAATTTGTTGCGAATGTGGTTGAATTCTGACTGCACAAACTAAGCAAGACTTTGGAGAAACAAAATCAACTATTAGCTTCAGTGGGTTCAGCGATTGAATTTGATTCAAAAACTGCATCGAATGTAAATTTATTGGGTTTTGAAAAGAAAATCAATAAAGTTGCCGTTAAAAGTCCCAAATTCTCAAAAACTTTCTCCCAACCAAGTTTTTTTTCAGTTGTTTTGCCAAAGCAACCGCAATTAATATCCAGCCCTCTGGCAATTGCAGAAAAAGCTGCTAAAATAAACACAATCAACATAGCCGAAATGATTACTGAATTGGCTTTTAACCGTACACCAAATATAAGTAAAAGCCCCGAACAAAGCTCCAGCCAAGGCATTACGAGTGCTATAATGTTTATTGGTTCAATAGGCAAAAGATTATAGTTTGTGATTTCATTAGCGAAATGATTGGTGTCGGTTATTTTGCCAATGCCTGCCACAATGAAAACACAACCTACCAAAAGTCGGAGTGCAATTGAAAAAATTGGCTGATTGATTATTTTTTTGAACTTATCCATACTGTAAAATTAAGATATTTTTTAAATTGAATCCAAATAATTATTCAAATAACAATAATATTGTCGGAAAATTACAAAATGCCATTTATTCGTTCAATTTCTGGTTTACGAGCAACCTTAGCCGATGGGCTTAAAAATGATATAATTAGCAATTATGCTGCTGCTTTTTCAAACATTTCTGGCGAAGGTGCTATCATAGTAGGCAATGACGGCAGACCCTCTGGCAAATGGATGGAAAAAGTAATAGTTGGTAGTTTGCTTGCCACTGGCAGAGAAGTTATCACACTTGGAATGGTGCCAACACCACTTGTCCAATTCTATACTGAAAAGCACAAAGCTGCTGGCGGAATAGCAATCACTGCCTCGCACAATCCAAGCCAATGGAATGGAATGAAATTCATTAATTCCGAAGGTGTTTTCTTGAATGCGATAGAAAACAAATTACTTTGGGATAGAGTTGATACAAATAGTATTTACTTGAGCAAAAATGAAATTTTTCCGACTGAACGGATAATAAAAAATCCTTCTAAAGATTTTATTAATTCGCTTCTTTCATTAGACTTTTTCAAGAAGACTGATATTTTAAATAAAATTAAAGCAAAAGAATTTAAAGTTGTTGTTGATGCAGTCAATGCTTCTGGTTCATTCATAGTGCCAACTTTATTAAAAGAACTTGGATGCGAAGTGGTGGAGCTTTATTGCAAAGGCGACGGAATCTTCCCTCACACACCAGAGCCAATCACTGAAAACCTGACAGAGCTGGCAGCAGCTGTTAAAAGATACAAAGCAAATATTGGAATTGCTGTAGACCCCGATGCAGATCGCTTAGTTATGATAGATGAAACTGGAACAGCTATTGGTGAAGAAAAAACATTAGCTCTTTCGGCACTGGCTGTTCTTCAAAATGCACAATATTTCAAAGGCGAAAGAGATTTGAGTTTGGTAGTGAACCATTCCACAAGTAAAATGACTTCAGACATTGCTAAAAAATATGGTGCTACTTGCTTTTCTGCCCCAGTTGGCGAAATAAATGTAGTTGGCAAAATGAAATCTACTAATGCTATTTTTGGTGGAGAAGGAAGCGGCGGAGTGATATTGCCTGCTTGCCATTACGGAAGGAATTCATTGGTAGGAATAGTACTTACCTTAACACTTTTAGCTCAGAATGATGCTACGATGAGTGAGGTTTGCACTGTTTTGCCACGCTATGAAATGATAAAACTTAAACAAGAATTCACAGGTAGTTTAGATTCAATAATAGAAAAAGTATTAGCCAAATTCCCTGATGGTGAATTGATTAAAGAAGATGGACTTAAAGTTAATTTCGAAAATGCTTGGTTTCAAATTCGTACATCGAACACAGAGCCAATAGTGAGAGTGATAGCAGAAGCCAGCACAAAATACGATGCGATAGGATTAGCAAATTCCGTAATGGAATTAGTATAAATTTGTAAGTTGAAGGGTTATACATATTCACTAACACTTTTTAGTTGTTAAGAAACGTGATAATTACTTAAATTTGTAGGAAATATTGATACTAAGAACTGAAAATGATTGTAGAAACTAACGAAGAGCTTAAGAGCCAAGTAAAAGAATTTTGGAACGCAAACACCTGCGGAGTCTATCGCACAGACGAAGAACGCTATTCGCTTGAATATTTCGAAGAGATAGAAGAAGACAGATATAGTGTGCAACCAGAGATTTTTTCTTTTGCAGAGTTCACTCGCTATAATAAGAAAAAGGTTTTGGAGATAGGAGTTGGTGCTGGCACAGACTTTTTGCAATGGGTGCGAGCTGGTGCAGAAGTTTATGGGCTGGATTTGACCCCCGAAGCTATTGAACACGTGCGTAATCGCTTGAATTTATATGGTTTGGAAGCAAAAGAATATAAAGTGGGCGATGCAGAAAATTTGCCTTATGCAGATAACTCTTTCGACTTAGTTTATAGTTGGGGTGTGATTCACCATTCGCCAAATACATACAAAGCGTTGAGTGAAATATATAGAGTTTTGAAGCCAGGTGGCAAAGCAAAGCTAATGATTTATAACCGCCGTTCCCTTTTAGCTTATTTCTTTTGGATTAAGCACGCATTGCTAAAGCTACGCCCTTGGAAATCTCTAGCATGGGTTTTATGGCATAAAATGGAATCAATTGGTACAAAAGGATTCACGGTATCGGAAATTGAGCAAGAGCTTACAAAATATAAAGTTGAAAAAGTGCGAGTAAAAACTGTGTTTACTTATTACGACAAATTAGCTCGATTCAACAAACTTATGCAATTTGCCTCTGCTACAGTTGCGAATATATTAGGCAGAGAAAATATAGGCTGGTTCCTTACAATTGAGTTTGATAAGAAGTAAGGTGAGGTTTCTCTTAACTCTAATATTATAATACTCGCAAAATCAATTTAAAATTATTTCTAATTTCATAAAAAAAAGGTTAGCTTTGGGCTAACCTTTTTTTTGTGGAGAGAGCGAGATTCGAACTCGCGGTAGGGCCTTAACCCTACGACGGTTTAGCAAACCGTTGATTTCAGCCACTCATCCATCTCTCCATTGGCCGATTTGTTCTATTTTGTTTGAAATAGAATGCAAATATAAGGAGTTTTTTTTATTGCACAAAGAACTATTTAGCTTTTTTTAATTTTTTGACTTTCTTTTTGTTCTTAGTCAGTTTCTGCCATTTTGACTTACCTCTCAAATCATTGTTTTTAAATTTTGTCAGAAACTCTGACAAAGAAACTGACAAATTTGCTTAACTCTATGCTATTATTTCAGTTGCAATCATTTGGCACACTTTTTATGACTTGTTTTACATAATGATTTAAAATCATTTTATTATAACAACTTTAAGGAACATTACAATGTACTACAAAACAAGAGACCCATTCACATCTTTCGATGAAATTGCACACAGAGTCAATAAAATTGGTGCTAAGCTGATAAATGACTTTGAAAATGGAATCACAATTGAAAAAGCCGGAGTTTTCACTCCTAAAATAGATTTATTTGAAGAATCAGAACGCTTTGTCCTTTTCGTAGAATTGCCTGGAGTAAGCAAAGAAAACATTTCACTTAACTTAAATGAAGAAGGCAAACTTACTTTGAATGGTGAGAAAGTGAAAGCTGAAACTACTAAAGACTCTACACAACACAGAAATGAACGCAGTTTTGGCAAATTTGAAAGAATGTTGATTATGCCAGAAAGTGCCAATACTGAATCTGTTTCTGCGAAATACGACAATGGTGTATTGGAAATTACTATTGCCAAAAAAGTGCCAGTGAAACCAAAAGAAGTAAATATTTCAATTTCTTAAACTACAAACATATTATTCCTGTAAGCAAAGCCCTAATAATAAATTAGGGCTTTTTTTATTGCAAATGTTTATTGTTTTTTTTAAATATTTTGCTTTCAATTATTATATAAAACAAAAGCAATAGAATTAATATGGTACTGAATTGCATATACGAGTTATTGAGTATATTTGGAATTTGAGAGGTGCTTGGCAAATAATTATTTCCCACTTCGTTTGTTATTTTTATTAGCAAATGATAGTATTGGTTGGAGCTTGGTTTATTTTGCATTGGGCTTGAGTTTGAGAATGCAGATATTATTATAACCAATACTGCTACTGCTCCCATAGCCCCAAAATATATATTCAGTGGTTTTTTATAATCGTGTTCAACTTTTGAATTAGTTACTAATTTAGAAGAAGCTTTGGCAATTTCATATTGCTCAATTCTTTCCATCATTGTGTCAGTAAAATCATCGCTTGTTGATTCCAAAGCTTGCTTGCTATATAGCTCTTTTAGCAATTGATTGTCTTTATTTCCAGTATTCATATTCCGCTCCTAAATACTCTTTAATAGTTGCAAGTAATTTCTTTCTTGCTCTGAAAAGAATTATTTTTATATTACTTTTTGCGAAGCCAGTAATTGATGCAATTTCTTCAATTGTGCAATCATTAAAGTAATATAATGTTATCAGTAAAGCACTTGCTTCGTCCAATTTTTGAATTGCATAATCCAATATAGCTTTAGTTTCGGATTGGCTTTGGAGTTGGTTTAATTCATCTGAATCCAAACTAATATTTCCTACCAAATCATCATTTTCTCTACTATCAATTGAAGTAAATTCTAATTTATATCCTTTCTTACGTGTTTCTGAAATTGCTTTATTGAAGACAATTCTATAAAGCCAAGTAGAAAAACTAGATTGAAAATTGAATATGGATATACTTTGATACACACTCAAAAATGAATCCTGACAAACTTCCTCCGATAGCTCTCGGTTTTTCAAGATACGCAAAGCAATAGTAAATGCATAATTTTTATAACGCTCTACTATCAGTCTGAAAGCAGCTCTATCTCCTGCTTTAATCTTTGCTATTAGTTCTAAATCTGTCATTTATGATTATTGTTCGACGCTAATCAAGTTGGACGCAATTTAGCACAATTAGGTTACATAAAAAGTTATTATTTTTTCTTGTAACCGTTTTGATTCTAATTGCGACTAAGTTGTAAAGGAACATTCACAACAATCAATTAATGGAGAAATTATGTTCGGAGGAGTATTAGTAGTAATTTTAGTTAACCTAATTATTTTCGGTTCGATTAGCTTTATTGTTTATACAATAGTAACAGCTCGCAATAGAGAGCGAATGGCTATAATTGAAAAAGGGATAGATTTGAGCTTATTAGTGAATAAATCCGATAGCAATAGATGGAGACGATTTTCTGTGCTAATTGGTAGTTTGCTAATTGGGGTTGCAATTGGTTTTAGTGTTGGGCTAACAATTAGCAATGTATTCTATGAAGTATTTCATGTATATAAAGTTTCAAAAAATAGTACTGTATTTTCAGATAATTCTGGGCATATAATATTTGCAATGGTATTCTTGTTTGGAGGTATTGGAATGATAGCTAGCAATTGGCTAAATAGAAAATTAGATAAGTTGGGAAGTTAAAACTTCCCACTCACTCCTGAATCTACTATTATAGTAGAGCCAGTAATTTTATTAGATTTATTGCTTAGAAGGTATCTCGTTGTGTCTGCTATATCCTGTGGCTCTGGTAAGCCCAATGGGTACTTGGCATCTAAATTTGCAATGTATTCAGCCGAAAGGTTTTTATTGTTGGTCAATAGTTCTGTTTTCACATGTCCTGGCTGTATTGAATTAATCCTAATATTATCTTTGGCGAGTTCCAAAGCCAAATTGCGTATAGCGGCATCTATTGCCGCTTTACTGGCAGAATAAATAGTCAAAGCCATTTCAGTTTTAAAACTCATTACAGATGAAATTACTACTATAGAATCACCATCGCCCGAACGAACTGATTTTTTAGCAAATCCTTTAATTAGCATTAAGTTTGAAGTAAAATTTACATCAAATATTTGGTTAATTTTACTTTGATTGAGCGATTGCAATGGTAATATTTTATTCACTCCTGCCGAAAGAACTATTCCACTTAGTTTATCATTGGAAGTAACAATTTCTTCCAAAAACTTTGGCAGTAAATCTATTTCTTCTGTTAAGTCTTTGGAAATTGTTTTGAGTCGTGAGTTGGATTCGTGGCTAATTGAAGTTCTAATTTGTTGAAATTTTTCTTCATCTCTCGCAATTGCTATTACATTTGCACCAGCGTCAAGCAAATCTAAAACTATAGCCTTTCCTATACCAGAGTTGCCTCCAGTAACTAAATATGTTTTATTCTCAAAAAAAGGTGACATAGCTGATATTAATAAACTCTTTCACTTAAATATGCTATCATATTGCTCACTAGTCCAAGCTCTGCTTCTTTAAGTTCTTCAAGCGAAATTTCCACACCGAATATTTCTTCAATCTGAGTTAAATAGTTTATTAATTCAAGAGAATCAAGTAAGTTTTCGCCAATCAATGCAGTGTTGTCAGAAAGTTTCACATCTTCATTGATTTCATTCATTATTTTCTGTAGCTTAGCTAATATTTCGCTATTTTTCATATTTGTCCTTATTTTAATTAATTGTTAAATGTATCGGTAGAGTACGTTTCCCCAAGATAGCCCCACTCCAAAACCAGTGAAAAGCAACAAATCGCCTTTTTGCAATGTACCTTTGTCTATTAGGTTTTTAAGAGCAATTGGTATAGTGGAAGAAACTGTGTTACCATAATTTTTCATGTCTATTATCATTTGCTCTTGCGTTAATTTCATACGTTTTTGTAGTTCGCCAAGCATATATTTATTTGCTTGGTGCATCACAAAGTGCTTGATATCGCTCGTTTGCAAATTGTTTTTTTCGAGTATTTCGTGGATAGAAGCAGGAACTTTCTGCACTGAGAATTTGAATATCTCTCTTCCGTCCATATAAAGCTCGCTTATTTCATCGTCAGAGTGCATAGTCCCAGAGTTTGGCACTATTAATTTATCCCAACCAGAGCCATCAGTTCCGAATGTGTAATCAATCACTCCGTAGCCATCTTCGCATTTTGCAAGCAAAGTGGCACTTCCTGCATCTCCAAAAATTGAAGCTGTGTTTTTATCTTTGTAATTAATAATTTTAGAATATTCGTCTGCCATAATAAGCAATGCCGATTTGAATTTTCCACTATTCAGAAAATTCCCCGCCAGTGGCAATGAATAAACATAGCCAGAGCAGCCCAAATTAATATCGAATGCCATCACACTAGTTTTTAGCTCTAGCATATTCTGCACTAAGCAAGCAGTAGTGGGCAGCTTATAATCGGGATTTTGGGTGCAAAGCAGCAGCATATCAATATCTTCTTTATTGATATTGTTTTCAGTAATAAGCTTTTCAGCTGCCTTGAATGCCAATTGCGAAGTTGGCTCATTTTCCGCAGCAATATGTCTTTGAGCAATGCCTACTTTATCTTCAGTAAATTTTTTATCTATTCCAGATTCTAACTCCAAGTAATCATTATCAATGATTCTTTCGGGTAAGTAGTATGCAATAAATTCAATTTTATATGACATTATTATTCAGTTTTATTTTTGTTCGATTGTTTAATAAACACTTTCAGTAGCTCTTCCACTTCTTTGCCTTCGCCAAGCGAATGAGTGCTAGAAAGGTGTTCACGTCCGCCATTGTTTGAATATTTATCGTATTCTTCTTCTTGTTTGCCATAAATGATGGTGAAAGCAAATAGAATCAACAATGAAAATTCCAAACCAAGTGCAAAAATCACCAACGATGGCTCATTTTGTGGAATAAACTTAAGTCCACGCAAACCAATAATTATAATTAGCACTGCCGCACCAATATAAACTAAACCAAGAATTGGATTGCCATACTTTACAGTGAAGTATAACTTCAAATATAGTTGTAATGCACTATTGATATTCCTAATACGAAAAAAGATAGATGATGTTCGCCACACCATAATGTTGTGCAGAATCTGCAGCTCTTCTATCGAAAGTCCGTAATCTTTTTCCAAATCGTGCAAATCCCTAAGGTCGGCACTATATAATGTTTTGTATATTTTGTTGCGTTCTTCCAAATCATAGACATCGAATTTGCGTTTCACGATTTTATCTAAAATCCCAGCTATTTCACGCTCAATTTTTTGACGAATATACCCAAAGCGAGTGGGCAACAAAGCTGAAAATAAGAATGCAATTGCAATTCCAAACGTTAGCGATGGAACCATTAGCGAAAGTATAGGATTGAACCAATATCTAGCTTCTTGAGGAGTTTCCAAATATACATCAACTCCCCAATTTGTGTAAGGGTTTGTTGTACGGAAAAGTTTATTTTGCTCAAGTGTGTAGCCGAGTTTTTCGCCTCCTTTCATCACTTTGCCCATCAAGTTATCTTGGAATACATTCTCTACAACTGGCGTAAGCAATGAATATACAGCTAAAACTGAAATTAAAATTAGCAAATAAAACACAAATAGCTGTGTGGAGTTGTGCTCAACAAGTTCGAAGTAATCTTTATTTAGTGTACTTTTCTTTGACATCTGGTATGTGTTTTATTTATTGGTTTTTTGCAAAAAGTGTTCAATTTCAAACTTAATATAACGGAAAATAAGCACTTTTTAGCATTAAATTTGGAAAACAAGAGTCATTTTGTTTAAAATCACAAGCAAACTTATAACATTTTGCGTTTTGATAAGTTATTGATTAAGACAAATTGATGGAAAAGCGAAAATTTGCTATTGGTATAGTAGGTACATCTGGCTCGGGTAAGTCTTATTTGACGAGCAAGATGGCCGATTTCTTTGCCGATAAAGTAGCAATTAAAACAGCAATTTTCAATCTTGACAATTACTTTATAGAAAGGGATAGACAGCCGATTGATGCTAATGGGCATTACAATTTCGACACACCAGATTCGCTTGACTTGAAGCAATACGAAATTGATTTTTTCAACCTCTTGGCAGGCAAATCGGTTAGTCAGAAAGTTTATAATTATAACAACCCAATGGCGGAAAACCCAATTGAGAAATTTATTGAAATAGAGCCGAGGGATATAATTATTGCAGAGGGAATTTTCACTTTTTACAATCAAGCAATACGCAAAAGATTTGATTTTCGTATTTTTGTAGAGTCTCCCGATGAAATTTGTTTAAAACGCAGATTGCAAAGGGATTTTGAAGAAAGGGGCTATCCAGCAAGTGATGTACTTTATAAGTTTGCTAATCATTTAGCTCCAGCTTTCAAAAAATATGTAGAGCCAATGCGGGAGAAATCGCATTATGTTTTTAAAAACGAAGAAGATAATTTCGAAGATGAGTTTAGAAAACTTACATCGAAACTGATTAAAATAATTAACTAATAACAAAAGAAGAAAAGAAATATGAAAATCGCATTATACTTGCTCTTGATAATGAGCTTTATTGGGCAGAATTTGGCTGCCGCTGATAAGCATTTGAAAATAGAAACTGTTCGCACAACTGATGCTTTCAAAAGAGAATATGGCAATAAGCTATTCAACTTCATGGTAGATAAAGTGTGGTTTCGAATGGCTAAATATGACACAAAAGCTAAAGCAGCATTGAATAAAATTAATGCTGACAGAAATGGGAAGTTCAACGAATACTTAAAAACATTTGAAGAAGATAAGTATATGGTGAATTTCATTAAAGAATATTTGAAATTTGTGAAACTCGATGCAAATGGAGGCATTTGGACTGGCAACATCAAATCTAAGATAATTAAATCTGGTACTTATTCATTACAAAACACTAAAGAGCTATCATCGGATATAAGAACAATTAAAAATGGTAATCAAGACTTAGTTGTACCTGCAATGCAATTACTTGGTGTGTTCGAAACAGACAAGAAGAACAAAAAAGCTAAGCAACTTAAAGGCAGAATTAGATTCCAACTTGGAGCATTAATACCTTCAATGTTGGACGATTTGGGCAAAGATTTGACTCAGTTGGAAAAAGAAGATTTATATACTTTGCTTTCTAATTTGAGAGCAGATATGGAAGTAGTATATAAAGTAACTCAATAAATATTAGTCTTCTAAAATCATTCTTCTTAATTTTGCAACAAATATTAACTACAATCGGAAATAAAATGATTTCAGGCAAAGGTCCAGTTTCACAATTTATAAATCATCATTATAGACATTTCAATGCTGCTGCACTTATGGACGCAGCAAAGGGCTATGAAACTCATTTGCTAGAAGGTGGTAAAATGCTTGTCAGCTTAGCTGGGGCTATGAGTACAGCAGAAATGGGAATTTCATTGGCTGAAATGATTCGCCAAGGCAAAATTGATATTATTTCTTGCACTGGAGCAAATTTAGAAGAAGACATTATGAACCTTGTGGCACATAATAGCTATAAAAGAGTGCCAAACTATAGAGATTTAACTCCTCAAGAAGAATGGGAGTTGCTTGAAAATGGCTACAATAGAGTTACGGATACTTGCATCCCAGAAGAAGAAGCATTCCGCAGAATACAAAAACATATTGTGAAAGAATGGAAAGATGCCGAAGAAAAAGGCGAAAGATACTTACCGCATGAATATATGTACAAAATGTTAAATTCTGGTGTTATGGAGCAATATTATGAGATTGATCCAAAGAATAGCTGGATGATTGCCGCTGCAGAACGCAACTTGCCAATTATTTGTCCAGGTTGGGAAGATTCCACAATGGGAAATATATTTGCTTCATATTGTATAAAAGGCGAATTAAAGCCAAGCACAATAAAATCTGGTATTGAATATATGATGTGGCTTACTGAATGGTACAGAGCAAATTCGGCAGGTAAAGGAATTGGTTTCTTCCAAATAGGTGGAGGAATTGCAGGTGACTTCCCTATCTGCGTTGTGCCAATGATGTATCAGGATTTGGAATGGCACGATGTTCCTTTCTGGAGCTATTTCTGCCAAATTTCGGATTCTACAACAAGCTATGGTTCATACTCGGGTGCAGTACCAAATGAGAAAATCACTTGGGGTAAGCTAGATATTCATACACCGAAATTTATAGTAGAAAGTGATGCTACAATTGTTGCACCATTAATATTTGCTTGGATTTTGGGTTGGTAAATTCCAATAAGTTTTTGGCATAGAATATGCTTATGTATTCAAGTGGAAGTAATTTGGTTAAATTATGAAATTTGAATATTTTAAAGAAACTGACACCTTCTATATACTTGTGAAAGAAGGGGACAAAAGCAAACGAATGAATGTATCGAAAGATGTATGTCTAGATTATGACTCTACCGATACATTAATTGGTATAGAAATATCGAACGCAAATCAGAATTCTGATGTTCAAAGTTTATTGATTAAATCTATGCCATTCAAAAATTATTTAGTAGTTTAGTAAATAACGTGAAAATTAATCTTTAATAGAAAGTGGGCTTAATGTCCACTTTTTTTTGTTAATTTTAACTTTCATTTGTAAATCATAATTCAATTTCAAGCCGAAATGCAGAACATTCAGAAAATGTTAGAAACAAATAAAACTCAGAAGCAGTACTATGAGTTTGAAGCTGACGCTAATTGCGATTATGGTGGCAATGCTGCCACTAGCTTATGGAATAAACTACGAGAATATCAATACAAAATGACTGACGATATTCAGCTAAACGAACTGCTTTTTGAAAAACACAAACTTTGGTTAGGCGATTTGAGTGGCAAAAAAGTGCTTGATTTGGGTTGCCACAAAGGCAACGAACTAAGTGTACATTTATCAAAAAACTCTTCCTATTATTTGGCTTGCGATTTGAGCGAATCCGCACTAAAAGTACTGGAAAACAAACTATTAGCTGAGAACATACAAAATGCTAATTTTGCAGCAATAGATATACTTTCCGAGGATTTCAAAGAATCTAACTTCGATGTAATTTATGCAAAATCTGTTTTCCATCATTTTGAATATTTCGAAGATTTTCTTGTTAAAATCAAATCATTACTTAAACCAAATGGCATTGCGATAACCTTCGACCCAATGGACTTTTATTTGCCACTAAGAATTACTCGTGCTATTTATAGACCTTTCCAATTCGATAAAAGTTGGGAATTCCCTTTCAACGCTAAATCAATAGAACTAATCAATAAATATTTTGAAGTGGAAGATTTAGCTGGAATGATGGGCAAAACTAAATATGCATTGCCAGTTTACTTACTTTCGCCAAATTACGCAATCGCAAAATCCAAACAATGGGTAGATCAAGACTTAAACAAGATTAAGTTTAATTCCAAGGCAATGAAAAGCTGCATGAGAATTTCATTTAAGTTAGTTAATAAATAATTAGTTTTTCTATTTTGAATTGATTTTTATCTAAAGGTAAGTTAAACTTACTAACTTCGACTATAAGTTTATTTTCAGGTTTTATCTAATTATGTTAATTTAAATGGTGTTTCAGAATAAAAAACAGTTTTTTGCACGACCATAATAAATTATTAACCATATAAAACTAAATCATAAATATTTTTAGTTTTAAAATTTCTAAACTTATCAGCCCTCTCGCTTTGTAGTATTAAATATGACACTAGACAATTCTAACAATATTTCTAAATTACTTCTTACACAATGAATAATCCAATAGAAATACAATGGCTTAACGAACCCGCGAAAGATAATTATCCCGAAGCTTTTTCTTATTTAAGCTTAATTTATAAGGAAACTTTAGTCATAGATATGATTAAAAAATTGAAAAAAGCTCCAGTCATTGAGTTTAAAGCAAAAGATATACTTCGTGCTTCTAATCTTACATTGCTTGGCATTAGCAATTCTCATATTGAAAAAGACAGGGATAAAATAAAAAAAGGTACCCTTCTTTCGCCTATTTTTTTAGTTAGAGATTCAAAAAACGGCAAAGTTATTATTGCAGATGGCTATCATAGAGTATGTGCAATTTATACTTTTGACGAAGATGCTATTATAAAATGTAAGATTATTTAAAATTACATTCAAATTAATTCTGAAATTAAAAATACTTTTCTTTTGTTTTATCTTATTTTTTAAACAAAAAAAACGACACCTTTTACTAAAGGTGTCGTTTTTTTTAGAATAATTATTTTATTCAATTATTATCTTTTCAATTGGTTGATTTCACTTAGCATTTGGTCGCTGACTGTGATTGTTCTCGAAGCCGCTTCATAAGCTCTTTGAGTTGAAATCATATCAGTAAATTGCTCAGTCATTTCCACATTTGATTGCTCAAGTGAACGCCCAATAACTCTAGTAGAAGCAAAATTTTCTACAGCATTGCCATAGATTGCTTCGCCGCTATTTGGAGAGCCAATATAGAAGTTACCACCTTGTTTCAATAGGCCTTCTGGATTCACGAAATTAGCCAAAACTGCTTGTGCTAAAACTTCTGTTTTTCCATTTGAAAATGAACCTAATATTTTACCAGTAGAGTCAACTTCTGTAGAAAGTAGATTCCCTGCCTGATAGCCATCTTGTGAAGCTATTGTGGCAGTAGTAGCTCCAGCAAATTGTGTCATAGAGCCAGAAGTCAAGTTGTTTGGATCTGCCAATCTAATATCTAGATTTTTAGGAGCAGTGGAATTAAATGCACTATTTCCTAAAGCAGTATTCAAATTAGCGGCAGTAACAGTCAAATTAAGAGGAGTTTTTAAAGTTCCTTCTGGATTAAATTCAATTGTAGTTGCAGAAAGAGTAACAGTTTTTCCATCGATAGAACCAGACAAAGTGAATTGATTTGGAGCTGCAGCTTTCGATATATTAATTGTTAAGTCGTGTGCGGCACCATTTTGGTCAAATATTTTAACAGTAGTAGGGCGAGGCAAATCAGTTGTTTTCATTGCCGAATCCAAATTACCATTCATTTCAATGTTAGTTGTTTGCTTTGGCAATGAAATAGTGCTTGGTTTGATTCTAATATTAGATATTTTTTTATCTAAAATATTATCCCCAGCATCTGTTTTATTTGCTTTACCAGTGGAATCTGTTTGCACATTATATCCACTTAAAAAAGCACCAGAGTTAGAGTCAACCAAATAGCCCTCTCTATCTTGCTTTACAGCTCCAGCACGAGAATATTTCTGAGTGCCGTTGTCGTTATAAATAAAAAAACCGCTTCCATTGATAGCCATATCGAGTGGTCTATCAGTAGATTCGATAATTCCTTGACCCATATTCATTTGAGTGGAACCAACTTTAACACCCAAACCATATTGAAGTGGATCTACTCCACCAATACCATTCTGTGTGTTCGAGCTTGGGCCCGTTCCATGTCGGTAAGTTTGGCTGAACTGTTCAGCAAAAGTCATACGACTAGATTTATAGCCAATAGTATTTGCATTGGCTAAGTTATTTGAAATAACGTCCATCCTTTTCTGATGAGCGATTAGGGAGCTAGTCCCTATTGAAAGTGATCTTACAAGACCCATTCTTAATACCCTCCTTGGTAGAATTAAGTATTTTAATAATAATTATTTTATTAAAGTCCGTCAGTCGGTCGGGACTTTATAAATGGGTCTCTTTGCTAATTTTTATATAGCAAAGTCCAACCCGATATTGATTTAAGCAAAAATTGCTGAATCAATATTTGTGATAACATTTTCTTGGAGTTTATTTTTATCCATCACTGTTATCACAGTATTATTTGGTACGTTTATAATGAAAGCCCTCTCGTCCATGAGCACAAGCAAATCATTTGCACCTTTTTTTTCTGCTTTGCTGACGGCCGATTCAAGCTTTTGCATTTCTGCATTGCTCAAACTTAGGTCACGAGATTCAAGTCTAGTTTTGGCATGCCCAGAGAATTTTAAATTATTTAGCTCTTTTTCAAATATTTCGTTGAATTTTGTGCTAGGTAATTTATTTTCCGAAGGAAAGCCAGTAGTAGGTTTGAACACCTGACTGCCACCAGCAGGTACGAAAGGAACCGAGAAACCATTGATTTCTGGCATTTAGTACCTCCTTTTTTAAAAATTATGTCAAAAAACAATTATAATATACTACGGGTTATTTTCAATTAACCATATAGTATTATTTTAATTTCGAGTAGAAATATCAGTAACGTTTGCTAAAGGTACTTCTAAACCACCAATAACAAGCATTGTGCCACTATTTTTGAAACGCACGGCTTCTATTTCACCATTTGTATAAGTTGTGGCTTCAAATTCAGATCCAGTGCTATCTTTCATATCTGTAAAGAAAGAATAAGTGCCTTTTGGTAATTGTCTCCCCAAGTCGTCTTTGCCATCCCATTTCACAGAGTGGTCGCCAAAGCTTAAGTCACTATTTTTTAATTTCATTTTGCGAACAACGCTTCCGTATTCGTCGTAAATAGTCATTTGTCCTTCGGCTGCGGGCTTAGCTAAACTAACTCCCAAACCAATTTCACCTTCGCCGCCATAGCTCACAAGACTAGTTTCGGCTTTTGCATATTTGCCAAGCATACCTGGCAAAGCTGAGTTTTGAATATTTTTAGTGAGAGCCAAATTGGATTTATTTTGCTCTTCCATTAATGATCGAATATCGGACAATTGTTCCAGTTGCGAAAACTGTGCAAGTTGCGAAGCAAATTGCTGATTGTCATAAGGTTTCATAGGGTTTTGAGCCTTCAATTGAAAAGTAAGAAGTTTCAAAAATTGATCTTTCTGAGCAGCAGAATCAACCGTTTTTGATTTCGATTGAGTTGTGCTAGCGCTCACGTTTGCGGCTGGCAAGCCATTAATTACATCTGCCATAGTCGTTCCCCTTTATGCTTTTGAGTTATTATTAATTGTTGTATCTAAAGGAATACTTTTATCAAGATCCTGCATCCTACGCATCATATCGATGTATTGTCTTCTAGCGTCATTTTCTTCTTGGCGTTTCTGTGGATTTTCCGATTGAGAATATTGGCTATCTTGTTGAGTGAATAAATCAATTTGTGAAGTTTTCAAACCATTTTCATTTAGTTTTTCTCTTAACGAATTTAATTGTTCACCTATAGAGGCTTTTGCTTCTTCGGATTCCGCAGTAATTTTCAAATGCACCGAGTTATCTTGCATCATAATTTCCACTTTCACTTTGCCTAAATTATCTGGATTCAAATGCAGAATTGCTTGAGAGCTTCCATTTGCTGGAGTTTCAGCCACAATTTTTACTATTGTTTGTGGCAGCTCATCTAGCTTAGTTCTTTGCAATTGCTCAGGACTTGGCGTTGCTTGTGAAGAATTAATTGGCGAGAATTCTTGATTCATTTTGCCAAACTTAGAAAAATCACTAGAATTGGATTGCTGTTCTTTGCCCCCTGCAAAGTCCAAATCGTGATTAGTTTCTTTTGAGAATACTTGTTTGTTTATTTCTAATTTAATATTTGGACTTTCTTCGCCAGTATTGTATTTACTAGCTATTTTATTTAATTCCAAATCGTTTGTTTTTATGCTACTTTTGAGTAAGCCATTCGATTCAAGATTTTTCAATAAATCTTGTATTGTTCTGGCATTGTCAATATTATCATCTGCAAATTCCAACCCTTTTATTGATATAGTATTATCATTATTTTGATCGAAATTAATTTTTATTCCTAATTTTAAAAGCTCATCGGAAAGCTGCTCTCCAATTCCTTTGCCTAAATTATCTGGATTCAAATGCAGAATTGCTTGAGAGCTTCCATTTGCTGGAGTTTCAGCCACAATTTTTACTATTGTTTGTGGCAGCTCATCTAGCTTAGTTCTTTGCAATTGCTCAGGACTTGGCGTTGCTTGTGAAGAATTAATTGGCGAGAATTCTTGATTCATTTTGCCAAACTTAGAAAAATCACTAGAATTGGATTGCTGTTCTTTGCCCCCTGCAAAGTCCAAATCGTGATTAGTTTCTTTTGAGAATACTTGTTTGTTTATTTCTAATTTAATATTTGGACTTTCTTCGCCAGTATTGTATTTACTAGCTATTTTATTTAATTCCAAATCGTTTGTTTTTATGCTACTTTTGAGTAAGCCATTCGATTCAAGATTTTTCAATAAATCTTGTATTGTTCTGGCATTGTCAATATTATCATCTGCAAATTCCAACCCTTTTATTGATATAGTATTATCATTATTTTGATCGAAATTAATTTTTATTCCTAATTTTAAAAGCTCATCGGAAAGCTGCTCTCCAATTCCTTTGCCTATTGGTCTTTGGGAATTCAATTTCATTGCTTTGCCATCAAGCATTTCTGCAAGTGGATCCTTTACGCTAGTTTCTTGAATAGTAAATTTATCTAGCATGTTGATAGCTTTTTTTGTGCTATCGCTAAGCCCATTTTTATTCAAAATACTTTGCTCCAATTTACTCAAACCAGAATCTAAAACTTTATTCAATGGTTTATCAATAGCATATAATAATATGCTATCCATTGTTTGATTATCGGTGTGAGGAATAAGCGAAGAATCACTAAAAGGATTATCGTTTAATTCCGACAATACTCCAAGAATATCTTGACTACCTGAATTTGGCTTAAGGGAACTAATGAAAGAACTGATTCCATTCAATGGTAGCTCTTCAAAAGGAGACTTGAGCTTCACATCTTCTTCGATGTGTTTGCCTTTGAGATTATCCAATTTTGCATCACGGTGTTGCACTAATTCTGCGAAGCTACTCATAACATCTTTTTTATTAGCTTTTGCGAACTTCCTGTTTGTGTCAAAGCTATTAAAAGAGTTGTTTCGTTTAGCGAGCTTGTCGGCATTAGTTCTACCGTTCAAATTGGCTATTTTATTTATGTTTGTTATCATTTGGTGCTTCCTGCACTATTTAAATAATATTGGACATCCTGTCTATTATTATCCACCTTTGGCTATATTTAGTCAGTATTGCTGAGTAATAATATAGCAGCAGCGGTCTGTGGTTTCATAGATTCAATTATCTTGCCAGCTTTCTTTTTTTGCATAAGTTTTAAAATCGCTGCGGCGTCTCGCTCGTCCAACTGTTCTAAAATCTTGGCTACATCTTTAGGATTGGTGTTGTTATAGATTTTTGCAAACTCATCAAAACTTTTTTTCTCGCCTGTGTCTTGCTTTCTATTTATGAAACTTTCTTGATCTTTGATTTTATTTTCAGCCAATTTGAGTTTTTCTTCCACCACTTTATACTTATTGACTATTTTCTTTATAGAGTCCTCCAAGAAAGTAGTCTTGCCCTTAGTATCGCCTAAATTCTTATGTACTTTTGAAATGGAATCAAGGAAGTAAGCTATCTTGCTTTTGTACATATTGAGTGTATCATTTAACACTTTGGCTTTTTTTGCAATTGAGTCCTTTTCAGCATTTACTAAATCTTTTTGCGAAGCATCTCTATTTAGTTCCGAAAATCGCTTTTCTGTGATTTGAACACTTGGCTCTAAATAAACAGTATCTCTTTTAACAACTTGCGCGTTTTCTGTAGATTTCCCATTATCGAAACCCATCCAAGCTGGTTTAGTTTTGAAGGCATAAGCTAGCAATCCAAACATTGCTGTTATGAAAAGTGAAACGCCTATTATTGTTCCAATTATTTGTTTTGGATTCATTTTATTTTATCATCCAATTGTTAATCTGTTTTCGTTCGTAATAAATCTTGTCAATGAAATTTCATCGAACATTATATTTTCTTCTGCTTTCAATTCTTGCAAATGAATTTGGTGCTTTTTTTCTTTCAAATTTATTAGCACTTTTTCTTCTCGCATCACAGCTTGCAGCTGTTGAATTCTAACATTTTCTAATTCTTTAATTCTTTCTATTTCCGATTCCACTTTGTCAATCTCATCTTTAAGGAAGGATTTTCTGTGGAAATTACCACGCAAATCATCTAAATTTAATTTACCTTTTTGGCTGGATATCAGTTCAATTTCATTTATATAATTAACTTTAATATTTTCTTTACTATGCCTAAATGCTACTACTTTCGCTAATTCATCTTTAGCCATATCCACTTTGTGTGCTCTAATTTTTAGCAAACTATCCATTCGGAAATTAAATCTTTTTGCCATTAACTAACTACTCCACAATCTCTATAAGCTCATTTATAATTTCATCTAAGCTAACTTGATCTTCCACGTCCTGCTTTAGGAAATTATTAATTTTAGGCATCAGTTCTATTGCTCTATCAATGTCTGCATTGGTACCTCGTTGGTATGCTCCAACGGAAATCAAGTCCTCAGCCCCTTTATATATAGCAATTAACTGGCGTAAGCGTACTGCGGCTTGAACGTGCATTTTAGATGAAATATCTCTCATCACTCTGCTAACACTTTCAGAAACATCTATTGCTGGATAATGACCTAAGGCAGCTAATTTTCTGGATAGTATAATGTGTCCATCTAATATACCTCGCACAGTATCAGAAATTGGCTCATTGAAATCATCGCCTTCCACAAGCACAGTATATAGTGCAGAAATAGTTCCTTTTTCAGAAGTACCAGCCCGTTCTAATGTTTTTTGCAACAAACTAAATACCGATGGAGTATATCCTTTGGTAGTTGGTGGTTCGCCAATTGCCAATCCTACCTCACGCTGAGCCATAGCCAAACGAGTTACTGAATCCATCATAAACATTACGTCTAATTCCATATCTCGGAAATATTCAGCTATTGTAGTGGCTACTAACGCAGCTTTCACACGCACTAGCGAAGCCATATCGCTTGTGGCAACTATTACCACTGAGCGACGAAGTCCATCTTCACCCAAATCTTTTTCAATAAATTCACGTACCTCTCTGCCACGCTCGCCAATTAATGCTATCACATTTATATCGGCTGTTGTATTTCGAGCTATCATACCCAATAGAGTTGATTTACCTACTCCAGAACCAGCAAATATACCCATACGCTGCCCTTTTCCCATAGCCAAAACAGAATCTATTGCTTTCACACCAGTTGCCACTGGTTCTGAAATTCTATCTCTTAACAAAGGGTTTGGTGGGGAAGCATAAATAGATCTTTGTTCTTTATGTATTATAGGGCCTTTGCCATCTATGGGATTGCCCAAACCATCAATTACACGTCCAATTAACCCATTTCCTACATTTACATGCAAAGATTCGCCAGTGGCTTTTATTTCCATTCCTGGGGCTATATCGTTTAGTTCGCCCAAAACCATTGATAAGATTCTATTTTCATCTTTGAAGCCAACTATTTCCGAACGGCTAACCTCTTTACCATTTTTATCTCGTAAAATACAAATTTCACCAATAGGAGCTTTGGGGCCATTGCTTTCCAGCACAAGTCCCACCACCTTTGTTAGCTTGCCACTCATTTGCATCGTATTGATTTCTTTGAGTGTGTTTTTGAATTTACTTTGTAGTACTTCTGGATTTATCATAATATTTCTAATTAAATATAAAATTATCTAAATCAAAATCTTCATCGTCTGACTTATTATTTTCGTTTTTAGTTTTTTCATTTTGTTCTTCGTTTTCATCATCGTCTGCCAGAGGTGAGCCATCAGCAAGTTCCTCTTGAATTTCATTTTCAATTATAACCTCTTCGGCAGGACTTTCTTCTTCAATAACATTTTCTACTTCATTTTCTTCTATTGGAATATTTTCTTTTATTAATTTATTTTCTTCTGATTTTGGCAATTCTTTTTGCTCTTCATTAGCAAAATCGTCTTCATTTTGCAATTTAGCTTCGGCTACTATCTCAGCAAATTCTTCTAATGCTGCATCGTATTCTTTATCTAATTTAATTATTTCTTCTATTTCTTTTTCGTCGAGTGGAAGCACATAGTCTTCTTCTGGATCTTTCAGCTTAATCACATTGCCAGCTGAATCGAAGCTAACTAACTCTTCTTTATAATCTTCATCGAAGAACTCTTTACCCCAAATTTTTTCCATTGCTTCTTGTTCGAGTTTCGATGGGTCATTATCTTCACTATGTTTTTCGTTTTCAATATCGAGAAGTTTTTGTTGTTGCTCTTGTCTGCTAATATCTCTTACCGTTTCGGCAAGTGGATTGCGAAGCATCTCTAACTGTGCTTTAATTCTTGCATCTATTATTCCAGCAGTAGTTTCCAAAACGCAACCGCCTGGCTCTACTGATTCATCTGCAACGATTACTATTTTTCTGCTATCATCTTTATTAGCTAAAAGTGAACTTTTGGTATCTTCAAGTATTTTAACAGAGTCTGGATGCACATTGATTTTAAATACTAAATCATTATCTAACGATGAAATTGCTTTGCGTACTTGCTCCAATACCAAAGTTGCTTTATCGCTTGCTTCATGACCCAAAATATGTTCGGCAACCATTAGAGAAACAGAAATTACAGATTCCTCATATTTTCGCATTGCTCTTTGGTTTTCCATAGCCACGGATTCTATAATACCATCTATTCTCGACATCCAATTTTTGTATTTTTCAGTTTCAATTTGGAACGTTACTTTCGCTTGGATTTGTCCATCAGAGACTCCTTTATCGTAAGCTTTTTGTATTTCTTCTTGAACAATACGAATTGGTAAAGCAGGTTCGGGAATATTGCCTAAGTCAATAATGATTGGCTCATTTGCATTGGCGAAAATGAATTCTTGGGTGAAAACTGGCGGAGGAAGTGGCTTTACTTCTTGCTCAACTTCTTCAAGCTCTTCAATTATTTCTTCAACTTCTTCCAACACTTCCACTGGTTTCATCAGATTACCAAGCTTCTCATCGCGAAGGCGGTATTCTTCCGAAATCATTTCTTCATCGCGGATAATCATAACGCGATTTCGTTTTCTTTGCGGTAGTTTGACTAAAATAGTTGACATTTAAAAAGATTCCATTGCAAAATAAGTAGAATATTCGCCACTTGGCTGAAAGCAAGTAGCTAAATGGAGAATACTCAACATAAAACGTTTCAAATTTAACACTATTACTTTAGTGCCAATTCTGTGCCATTTGGAGATAGGAGGTGTGGGGAAAATAATTGAAAAAGTTATCAGTGTACCATTAAACAAGATTTTAGTTTAAGCAAAATCAATTTCGATTATACATTCCAAATATTTCTTTTCTTTGTAACATAATTATTATTTTCTTGTTTGTTAAAAATAACATTTGCAAGAATTATTTTTTTTGTAATTTAGTTATAAGGAATTGGACTTCCAAATAAAACATACAAATATAAGAATGGATTCAATCAATTTAAAATTAAAAGGCACTATGCCATTTACTAATTAAATTAATATAAAGGAGTTTCCAATGGGAACATCAAGCAATCTTCATAAACCTATATATATATATATGTAAGTTAGCAAAAATGCTCAAAACTAATAGCATATTAACTTTTTCTCTTTTTACATTTCTATTTTTCGCTAGTTTTGAGAGCGGGATTGCCGACCCACCAAATAACAACCCAAATGATCCATTTAGAAATTTGAATTTAGATAGTATCAGCCCTTTTATACCTGCAGTTATTAGAAATTGCGATGCAAATCCTTATGTTAAAAGTTTTCTATCTGGTTTCAATAGAGAAATTTGTGTTATTAATGGAGTAACAAAAAAATGAAATGATTATTATTGATTAATTTTGTCATTTTTGTTTTTACATTTAATTTATTATCAAAATCTACTATTACAACAGAAAATTCAATGTATTTCCAATATATAGAAAAAGTTGGAGAAAATAAATATTGGCATGCGTACTTTGAAATTTATACTGATTTGAATGAACTTCATGTTGTTACAAATGAAAATGGTAAATTCAAAACTGATTCAAAAAAATACGAAGATTGTAAAGATTTTTTTGCAGTCTTTAGCGATGATTTTCTTCCATCCAAAGCTTACTATTTAGGAGATGAAAAACTTGGGCTATTGACTTACAGAATTATGTTCATTTTTGATTTCAAGAATAAAAGAGTAGATACTTTAGACTATTATAAAATTGGTCTGGGTGATACTAAAGATATTAGTGTCTTTATTAATGAAATTTCGAGAGAAATCTATTTGTTTAGCCAACCAGATGAAAGACATTTAAAGAATGTATATCATTTGAATCAAGGAAATGTGAGGTTAGAAAAAACAACTTTTCAAACAAACTTTGTAAATTCTTTAAGAGGCTTGTTTACTTTGAATAGGGATGAAATTTTGGTAAGTTTTAAAAATGGGAACAACAGTTCTTTTTTTATTTACAATACTAAAACTAATAAAGAAACTAAAGAAATAAAGTTACCCCAGTTTTATTCAAACACAAAATATGGCTATTTCAAGTATGATTCAACTGCAAAGGTACTTTGGACTACATGTTCTTACAATGATGAAAATGGGAAGTATGTCTCATTACTTATGTATTCCAAAGATTTTGGAATTACTTGGAAAAAGTCTTTTAATTCTAATTCATTGCCAAAAGGAACTGTATTAGGAAATGATTTAAGATTCTTTTCTTTTGCAGGAAACACAATTGTTGCATTTTTCCATATAATTGATTCATATATAACTTCTGATGATTATGGCAAGACATGGACTTATCACAATTACAAAACTGTTTCAAATGTTTTTGCTTTGATTGATTACGAAGAAGTCGACAAAGGTAATTATTTGATAAGTATTTGGTATAATCGTTTAATGAACTGTAAAATAAAAGATTACACTGATTTTGATTCAACTAACATAAAAGATACCCCTGGTGATACTTTGCTTAATTCGGTAGAACAAAATGTTTATTTAGCCGAGAATAATTCAGAAATAATAGTAAATCAGTTAGGAAATAATTTTGAATTATTTAGTAAATCTGACTTTATTGGATTACAAAAGGTTGAAATATTCAATATTAATGGAGTGCTAATACAAGAATTCCAATTTCCTAAAATAGTTCAAAATCAATTGCAAAAATTCCAACTTAATCTCGGCGATGGAGTTTATTTTCTAAAAATCAGCGAGAATGAAAATATTTACACAAAAAAATTCACTTCAATAAATTAAATCCAGTAGAGACGCTAATTATGCGTCTCTACTATTTTCATCCCACCCATAACTGACTTACATTGAAAGTCAACATCTTACCCTTTTTTATTTCTCGCTAATATCACTTATCTTTGTATTCGCTGAACTAATCCATAATGGAATTTATATGTCCGAAGCTTTGGAAACGAAAGATACTAGTAAAGAAATATTTGTCAATACCGCCCGAAAGTTCCGACCTATGCGGTTCGAAGATGTGGTGGGGCAAGAGCATATCACAACAACTCTGAGAAACTCTTTTGAGCTAAACCGTTTGCATCACGCCTATCTATTCTGTGGGCCACGTGGGGTGGGCAAAACAACTACTGCTCGAATCTTAGCCAAAACAGTAAATTGTTTGAATTTAGTGGATTTCGAACCTTGCAATCAATGTGTGAATTGTCTTGCAGTTTTGGAAGGCAAATCTATGGATATTATCGAAATAGATGGTGCTTCCAATAACTCGGTAGATGATGCCAGAAAACTAAAAGATATGGCGATTTATTCCCCAGGCAGTGGTAGATATAAAATGTTTATCATTGATGAAGTCCACATGCTCACAACAGCTGCTTTCAATGCACTGTTAAAGATTTTGGAAGAGCCGCCTCCACATTTGATTTTCGTATTCGCTACAACTGAAATTCATAAAGTACCTTCCACTATTATTTCTCGCTGCCAACGTTTTGATTTCAAAAGAATGGCTATAGCAAGTATAGTGGAGCAATTGAGCAAAATTTCTAAAAAACAAAATGTGGGAATTGACGAAGAATCGTTACACCTAATAGCCAGAAAAGCCGATGGCTCTATGCGTGATAGTCAAAGTATATTCGATCAGGCAGTTGCTTTTTGCGGTAAAAATATTCGTTACACCAGTTTGGCAGAAGCTCTCAGCTTGATTGACGAAGAGTTTTACTTTAAAGTAACCGATGCTATTTCAACTAAAAATATCAAAGATATTTATTCAGTTACCCAAGATATTATTCGTCGTGGCTATGATTTACAAGAATGTATCAATGGAGTTATTGAGCATTTCCGCAATTTGCTTGTAGTGAAAATCACAAACAACACCGATTCAATAGATGCTTCTCAATCAATATTAGATAGATATAAAAGTGATTCTAAGCTTTTTTCAATTGCCGATTTGCAACGCTTTTCTAATTATCTAATTGCAGTAGATAGGGAAATCAAGTTTTCATCGCAACCAAAAATTAGATTCGAAATAGCTCTTTGCCAATTGGCTACGATGGATAGAAGCTATGAGATAGCCACTTTGATAAATGAATTGAAGAAAATCAAACGAACTATCCCCGATGATACTTCGGCAGCTCAGAATACTGTATTGAATAATGACTCAATGATAGGTGGCGAATCTACTTTCAATAAGAATTACCAAGGCGATGCCGAAAAGTTAGTTACAAATTTGGCTGAAGAAAAAAAAAATGATTATTCTTATGTAACTCCAGCAAAAGAAACCATAAATGAAGTGGCTGCGTCAAATCCAACAATTGAATTAGTTTCTCCTCAAATCCAAGTGGTGTCAGAGCCAACAATAAAGATTGAATCTGTCAATCATCAAAGTGTAGCTATGATTAAAGAGGAAATTCAAGCTGAAAATCCACAATTTAATGAAGTTTCATCGTCTAATTCAAAATCAACTACAACACTACACCCATTGGAAGAATATGTGGTTGAAAAATTTAATGCAAAACTTTATTAATGGAATTTAAGAACATGAGTTTAGAAGTTGGATTGAAAGCACCGAAATTTACTGCTGCTACTGATGGTGGCGGAAATTTATCACTCGATAATTTAAATGGCAAATACGTAGTGCTTTATTTTTATCCTAAAGATGACACTCCTGGCTGCACAACTGAAGCTTGTGGCTTTAATGACAGTATAGACGAAATAACAAATTTAGGTGCGGAAGTAATTGGGGTAAGTCCTGATTCACCAAGTAAACACGATAAGTTTAAAGCTAAATTTAATCTTAATTTCCGCCTGATTGCCGATGAAGACCATTCGATAGCAGAAGCTTATAAAGCTTGGGGTGAAAAATCAATGTATGGTAAAAAGTATATGGGCGTTTTCCGAATTAGCTATATTATTTCTCCCGATGGAAAAATTGCCAAAGCGTATCCAAAGGTTACTCCCAAAGACCACGCCGCTGAAGTGATAGCAGATTTGAAAGCATTGCAAGGCAAATAGTATTTGATTTATTTTTATTAAATGCCTGTGCTGATTTTGTGCGGGTATTTTTTTATAAGGAAATTTGAAATTAGTGATAGATTCCCATTCACATATTGATACAGAAATATTTGTTACGGATAGACAAGAACTATTGCAAAGAGCAAAAGAAGCAGGAGTACAGAAAATTGTAATTCCAGCAATTGCTCCAGAGGCATTTGAAAAACAAATAGAATTTGCAAACTCAAACGATATGCTTTATTTTGGATTGGGAGTTCACCCACACGATGCTCCGAAATTTAGCGACGAGGTGGAAGATTTTATTCTTGCCAAAGCCAAGATTGAACAGAAATTAGTGGCAATAGGAGAAATTGGATTGGATTACTACTATGATTTTTGTCCAAAAGAATTACAAAAAGATGTATTTCGCAGGCAATTGCAATTGGCAAAAAAATTGAATCTGCCAGTGGTTGTGCATAATAGAGATAGCGACGATGATTTATTGCAAATTATTGAAGAAGAACAAGATGGCACACTTACTGGAGTGCTACATTGCTTTTCTGGGGACTTGACTTTCCTGGAAAAAACATTAAATTTAAACTT
The DNA here is from genome assembly GCA_964650885.1 of uncultured Hyphomicrobiales bacterium. Classification (GTDB taxonomy): domain Bacteria; phylum Bacteroidota; class Ignavibacteria; order Kapaibacteriales; family UBA2268; genus JAPLFM01. The sequence goes on from CAZYXG010000012.1 coordinate 35,972, forward strand.
TCTTGTATCTTTTACAGGCAATGTAACGTTTAAAAACAGTAACTTTGCTGAAACTGTGAAAAAAGTACCAGCAAATAAATATATGATTGAAACAGATGCTCCTTATATTACGCCTGTTCCCTTTAGAGGCAAGCGGAATGAACCAGCATTTGTAAGATACACAGCAGAGAAAATTGCAGAAATTAGAAATATAACATTCGAGGAAGTGGTGGAAGAAACTACAAAAACAGCAAATAACTTTTTCAAATTTGCAACATTTATATTGTTTGCATTTACAGCAATGACAAGCAATTCTTTGCTTGCTCAGGACGATGAGCAGCAAACGGAAGAAATAAGTGAATTCAAAAGCGAAGCAAATAAATACAAAAAGACTTTTGGCTTTGGCGGTGTCATTGGCACAAACACAAAAATCGTGGTGAAAGATATTTCTGCCACAAGCAAGCAAGATTTATCCTACGAAGGAATTAGTATTTTTGGGTTTAATGTTAATTCTGATATTTTGGCAGATTATTTAATTTTAGAATATGCTTATCTGTATTCTAAAGATGCTAAAATAGTTGAATATGCTAAAGCTGGAGGCGATTTTAATATGTTGCCAACTATTTATAATATACACTCAGCTACTGCCAAATGGGTAGCAAACCCAAAAAGTGCAGCAAATTTCTTTTTAGGCACGGGAGTTAGTTTTATTAATCAGGCAATTAATCGCTCTGACACACCTTCGCTTATATCTAACAATTTAGCTGCTCGATTTAGTGTTGGATTGATTGGTAATATTAAAGTAGAGTCAGTTGGTTTATTTACAGTAACTGGCGAATGGAGAATTGATTATCAACTTGGGAAGAATAAAGATTTTTACTATGATACGAAATTACAGAAACAAATTCCTATAGATGCTACTTCATACTTTTCAATCGTAAATTTATCACTCAATTGGTATCCTAAGTTTTAAGCAAATGAACAAAGCAGATTATTTAATAATTGCTCTGGGCAATCCTGGTGCGGAATATGAATTGACACGCCATAATATTGGCTGGATAGCACTTGATGGATTTATGGCTGAAATTAAAGCTGAGTTTACTATAAACCACAACTACGCTCAAATTGCAGAATTAAAATTTGCTGGAAAGCAAGTTGTGCTTGCCAAACCCCTCACCTATATGAATCTCTCGGGTAAAGCTGCAAAAATTATTATGCGAGATTATGGTATAGCTCCTAATAATGTTATATGCGTTGTGGACGAATATAATTTCCCATTAGGCAAAGTCCATTTGAAGCAAGGCGGAAGCGATGGAGGTCATAATGGTTTGAAATCAATGATAGAAGAGCTTGGCACACCCAATTTTTACAGAATGCGATTAGGCATTGAAAATAACTTTGGGCTTGGTGGACTTGTCGATTATGTCCTTGGCAAATTCAAAACAGAAGAAATGGCGAAACTCCCACAAATTCAAGAAGACGTTACCACCTCAATCAAGCATTTACTCAAAGTTGGTTTGCAAAGAGCAATGAGCGATATCAATAGTGCCAAAATGTTTAAAAAACCATTAGTTGAAGATCAAGAGTGAATTCCAAATTATTATAAGTCATCAAAATTCATAGTTATAATTTATAGAAAGATAAGCTGTGGGTTCTCCAACAAATTTCTGTCCAGTCTCATCTTTTGCTAAATTGTATGCAGGAGCAAGAGCTAATGAAAATCCTTTCCCTAAATCATATTTTAGCTTTAACATAATTACAAATGAAGTTAAACCAAAAGAAGTTTTATTTACAGCAATTATTTTTCCTGCTTTTTTCTTAGATAATGCTTTTGCCAATCTACTGGAAGAGATGGAATACTCCCCTGCTGAAACTGAAATGTTTGGCTGCAATCTGAAATCGCCCCAAGTATAACTATTTATATAGCTCAAACTAACAAATTGAATATCGTCTGTTCCAAAGTACTTATCATACGAAAAATCGAAAGTACCAATTTTCGTTATGTAATCAAGATATATTGATAAATTAGCATTGGAACCTGCAAAAGCACTTATTGTATCATTTGCATATTTCGTACTATTTAATGTAGCACCAAAATCCAGATGGTCATTAACTGAATATACATAATCCAGTCCAAAGCCATAATTACTAAGTTCATTGGGGTTAACTAGTCGAGTCATATCGAAAGAAGCTGTTAGTCCAGATGAGTGGCTTAAACTAACTCCAGTATTATGTGAAGCTCTTTGTGAATTGACATCTAATCCATTTTGCAATCTCCTATTTTGGAATTTAAATACTGCACTAAGATTCCAATCCGGATCTGCTTCTTCTATATCTGAATCTCCCTCATCATCGTCTGCCAAAGATTCTTTTTCATCATTTTTGGGCTCTTGGCTCTTACTTTCAGTATTGTTTTTTTCTTGAGTGTTTACAGTTTGTGCTATTAGATTTACAAAAGTAAAGGCAATGATACCGCACATAGTTAAAATTTTAGTCATAGATTGTTCTGTTTTAGTTTCACTAAATTATAAAATAAAAACGTTCCCCAATTTTATATTTATTGGAGAACGTATAAAGTAAGCTTTTGTAGAAGAAAAAAATTAAATTATTTTTTCTTAGCTTCGCGAACAGCTTTTTTAGCTTCTTTAAGCTCTTTTTTAGCTTCTTTTTTTGTTTTGTGCATTTCTTGCTTGTTTGCTTTTATTTCTTTTTTAGCTTCTTCTTTAGTTTTCTTTCCAGCTTTCACTTCCTCACGGATAGCTTTATTTTCAGCTTTAGTTTTAACTTGTTCAGTTTTTACTTTTTCTTTTGTAGCTTGTGCTTTTTCTTTTATAGAATTGCCTTGAGCGTAAACTGAAGAGAATGCGATAGCAATAGCAAAGATTGCTGCGAATATTGACTTGTTCATGATGAACTCCTTATTGTGTTATGAATTGAAATATTAAACATTTTGTTTTTGTTTCTATATCTTAGAACTCTTTTTCCGAGAAATAGTTTTATCAAGAGCGAAATTCTAATGTCTTTCTAATTAAGTTTAGAATTGGATTAAGAGGTTTATTTGTAACTTTTTTGCCAATTTTTCTATTATTAGATAATGGAAAGAGTGCAAATTCGTAAATTGTTTATTCCTTTGGGACAAATTTTGAATTGTACTTGATTTGTTATCAATCTAAATGTTGGAAAGTAATGTTTAAAGTTTATGCATTTTTTATTTTTGTTGCTGTTCTAACAGTTAGCTTAGGAGCTGCCAATAAAGATTATAGAGATAATACAATAGTAATTAAAGTAAAGCAGAATTCTAATTTATTCAATCAATTAGTAATTCGAAAAGATAGCACAATTGTTGAATTTGTCGAAATACTTGGCGAACACAAAGCAGAAACATTTGTTAGCAGTTATATATTGAAAGCGCTTTCTTTAAAAGAAATTAGTAAAAACAATCGTTTACAAAATGGAGAATCGCCGAGCGAGTCTCTTTCTCGGATTTTCCGTATCACTTACAATAGCTCAATTGCTTCGCAAATAGCAGCACAAAAGTTAAGCAGCAACTCCGATTTAGAATATGCCGAACAAGAGCCATTGGCTCATTTGGTTAGTATTGAGCCTAACGATACACTTTACACTAACCAATTTTATATTAAACAAATTAAGGCAGTGGAAGCTTGGGATAGCCTAAAAACACAGGATTCTATTATTATAGCAATTTGCGACACTGGGGTGGATTGGCTGCACCAAGATTTGCAAGATGTGATTTATTTGAATTTTGGTGAAAATGGACAAGACGACAAAGGCAACGACAAACGAACGAATGGACTGGACGATGACGGCAATGGCTTTATAGACGATTGGCATGGCTGGGATATGGTTGGCACTGATTCGCCCGATAACAACCCAATGCCTGGTAATTCACACGGAACTCACGTGGCAGGGATAGTAGGAGCTTCTATTAATAATTTTTACGGAATAGTTGGAGTATCCTATCATTGTAAAATATTACCTGTGAAAGTTGGCTCGGATAACCCTAATGATAGATCAGTACAGAAGCAATATGATGGTATTCTTTATGGCTATATTGCTGGGGCGAAAGTAATGAATTGCTCTTGGGGTTCTGGTGGGCGAAATACTGCCGAGCAAGAAATAATAAATATTGTCAGCAATGGTGGAATGCTAATTGTGGGTGCTGCTGGAAATGATGGTAATGATTCACCTTTTTACCCAGCATCTTACGAAAAGGTTATCTCTGTTGCAGCTTGCACAAATACTGATAGAAAAGCGGGATTTAGCAATTTCAATTCAAGTGTGGATATAATTGCGCCTGGCACTTTGATTATGTCCACAATTCCGAATAATGGCTATACTGTTATGGACGGTACTTCTATGGCTTCGCCTGTTGTGGCTGGAGTAGTAGCAATGGTTCGACAATCAAATCCAGATTTAAACATAGATCAAATTTCGGAGTTGCTAAAAGTAAACACCGATAATGTGGATTCGATGAATTCTGGTTACAAAGGTAAGCTGGGCAGAGGCAGAGTGAATGCACTTAAAGCAATCACAAATAGAGAAGCAAAATCAGCAATACTAACAAATAAAATTCTATTAGATGCCAATGGAGATAGAAGCTACGATATAAATGAAAGAATCGCAATTAATTTCGATGTAAAGAATATATTAATGCCTATCACTAATTTGAAAATAAAAGCAAGCAGCAAATCACCCTATATTTATTTCATTAAACACGAAATAAATATAAGTAGTTTGGCAACTGGCGAAGTATTTGTTGCAAACTCAACCACAGAAGAATTAGTATTTAATCTAATTAGTGACGTGCCTATAAATAGTGTTTTAGAAATTGAATTTGAAATTACTGAAAATAATAATTTTATTACTACTGATTTCATTAGTTTTACGGCAAACCCTAGCTATAGAACTATTAGTACAAATAATATTACTACTACTATTAATAGCCAAGGCAATATTGGATTCAACGATTACCCTAACAATACTCAAGGCGAAGGATTCAAATATAAAAATTCCTCGAATTTGCTTTATGAAGCTGGGTTGATAGTTGGCACAGGCTATAATAAAGTTTGGGATGTCAGTAGAAATGATTTCCAATCGGAACAAAGTAGAGATTTTAATAGTTTAATAATTACTAATAAATCTGAAAATATAAATGAAACTATAGTAGAAACTTCTTACAGAAACTATACTGCACTTTCTTTTCAAGATAGTATTTTAGATAAAATATCAATCAAGCAAAAGGTAATTCAACCCAAATCTATAACAGGGAACAATGATGTTATATATACAACTTATATAATTAAAAACGAGAGTGAGCAAGACTTCGATTCACTTTTCGTGGGACTTTATTTCGATTGGGATTTGGGACCAAGTGGAGCAAACAATCAAGTTGTTTGGGTGGACTCTGAAAACTATGGCTATGTGGGAAATACTAAATTATCTACTTTGCCAAAAATAGGTGCAATACTTATGAGCTATGAATTGCAGAATTTTTACGCATTAGACAATAATGGTAATAACGATGGCAATATTGGAGTTTATGATGGCTATACAAAAAAAGAAAAATGGACAACTATTAGCGGCGGATTGCAACGATTAAAATCTAGCATAACTGATGTATCTATGATTATTGCTGCTGGGCCTATTTGGCTAATGAAAGGTGAAGAAAAAAGTATTACTTTTGCTTTATTTGCTGCAAGTAATATAGATTCACTCGGCATTGCTTTAAATAATGCTAACATTTATGCAAAGAACAATGGTCTTCCTAATACCGGTCCGAAAACATTGCCAGTGCTGGACTCATTATTTTCGGTATCGCCAAATCCATTTAGCGAGAAATTAAGGATTACTTTTTCTAATAGTAAATTGCAAACAGCCAAACCAATTATCTACGATATGGCTGGCAAACTAATATTGGAAGGCGAGGAACTTACTTTTGCTCGTGGCTATCAGAACTATTATTTGGATACCAAAAGTAAATTAGCAAATGGCTCTTATTTACTTAGAATGAAAATTGGAATTACAGACTTTGATTATTTAATACAGTCCACAAAATAGAATGGAAAAATACAAAGAACTACTTAAATTGGTGCAATCTCTCGATAAGGATATGGATAAATTCTATCGTAGAAGCAATAAAACTGCAGGTATAAGGCTTAGACAAGAAATGCAGAACATACGAAAACTTGCGAAAACAATTCGCCAAGAAATACTTATTATTAATTTAGAAAACAAAAATCGAATAGAGAATTAAAAACAATATGAAATTACTCCAATCAATTCAAATAGGGAAAATGACTTTACCTAATAGAATTTTTATGGCACCGCTCACTCGCTCAAGAGCAGGCAAAGAAAATATTCCAAATAAAATGATGGCAGAATATTATACCCAGCGAGCTAGCGCTGGCTTGATTATTTCGGAAGCTACTATTATAGACCCAATGGGATTTGGCTATATGGATGTGCCAGGTATATTTAATTATGAACAAATGAAAGGTTGGGAAATTGTAACAAATTCTGTTCATGAAAGTAATGGTAAAATATTTTGTCAACTTTGGCACATGGGAAGAATTTCACACACTAGTTTCCTAAAAGGTAATTTACCAGTGGCTCCTTCTGCTATTAATGCTGGTGGACAGATTAGAACTTATGAGGGATTGCTTGATAAATCAACACCAAGAGCATTGGAAACAAATGAAATAAAGGACATAGTAAAACAATACACTCAAGCAGCTATAAATTCCATTTCATCTGGTTTTGACGGAATCGAAATTCATGGAGCAAATGGCTATTTGATAGAACAATTTATATGTACAATATCGAACCAACGCAATGATGCTTATGGTGGCGATATAGATAAACGAAGCAGGTTCTTATTTGAAATAGTAGAAAGTATTTGCAATAAAATTGGCAATGAACGAACTGGATTAAGACTTTCGCCCAGTAGTTTAATAAGCGGAAGTTATACTGATAATCCTGTAGAAGATTATTCATATATAATTAACAAGCTTAACGACTATAATTTGGCTTATCTACATCTGATGGAACCCTATATTCCCATACCCGAAGGTGAATATTTACAATATTTGAGAGAGCCTACGGCATATTTTAGGAACTTATACAATCATACTTTAATTACTAATTCAGGTTTCACGCCAGAAACAGCAGAAATTGCATTAAACAATGGAATTGCTGATGCAGTTGCTTTTGGGAAACTATTTATATCTAATCCAGACTTGGTTAATAGGATTAAAAATAACTTGCCACTAAGTCCTTGGGATACTTCTACGTTTTATTCAAGGGGAGCAGAAGGTTATTTAGATTATGATATAGCTGAGTAGAATGAATAGTAATTCTATTTATTATCCAATAGTAAATAAGTAATCTTCTCTCTATTGTGTAACTCAAATTGGAATATGTAAGTTCCGTTTGGCAAGTTTATTAATACTTTTGTGCTTATCAAACCATTTTCTATATGGTAATTCGTAATTTAGTTTCCGAGTATATCTGTTAATCTTTGTTGCTTAATAGATTCATTGAGTGTTTCAATTTCAAAAGAATTGCTAACAATTAATTTCTTTGTTTTCTGTAAACCAATCCATTGAAGGAATTATCCTGTCTACTGGCTTATTATTAGTCTCTATTTTCTCCCATCAGCCTTCTGCCAGTAGCGTTTGGCTTGCTACTGCAATAAGCAGAGCCAGTAAATATATTCTATATTTTGTTATTCTTTAATCCACAGTTTTTTTAATTCTCAGTCAATCTATTTTCAAATAAATATATATTTTTACAATTTGCAATGTCCAAAGCAAAAAAAAGCTCCACATTTGTTTTGTGAAGCTTCCTTTGCGTTAAATGATTTTCAATGTATTATCTGACTCAATAAGTCTTCTTTTTTGAAAGGCTTAATAATATAATTGTCAAAGCCAGCTTTTTCACATTTATCTTTCCATTCAAAATCGTGATAAGCAGTTAATGCTATAAATTTAGAATCTTTCAAGTGACTAAAGTGTTTTACTTCTTTGAATACCTCGAAGCCATCTACTTCAATATCATTTAGGTTTAAATCAATAAAGATAACATTATAAAAGTTATCTTTAGCAAGTGCAATTCCTTCTTGTCCAGTTTCAACAGCAGTAACTTCTGCATTTGGTTCAAGCATTTTTTTGAATACCAATCTATTTATGGTATTATCTTCCACGTAAAGTATTTTCACAGAAATCTCCAAGCGTTACATAAATTGCATACATCATAAAAAGAGTTTTTAATTTTGTGCAGTTTTATAACATGTTAAATTTGCATATTTTTTCCAATAAAACACAATAGTTTTAGAATTTTAACTTAATGTTAATGTAAGTTTTCTTCGTTGCCAGATTAATTGTTTTTTTGCTGCTCTAATTTAGGCAAAATAGCGGTTTCTTGCGAATTGCAAATTAATTTGCAACTCAATTGTTTATTCTTATCAATATACCAAACTTGCGATTGCACCAAACCCTTACCCACAACTATTGGTTTAATTCCCGTACGCTGCAAAAGTGAAACTGCCCTTCGTATAGTTAAACCAGTAACATCGTGTTGGATTGGGTTAGTTTTGTTTTTGTTGTCGTCCTCTTCAGGCATTAAAGTTACACCTATAGCAGTGCCACGTGGGACTTTGCTACCAGTTTTGGGGGATTGACTAAATATCACTCCGCTTTGGCTAGCCGCATTCAGCTTCAAACCATATACTTCCATCAATCGCTTAGCATCGGAAAAATACATGCCAGCCACACAAGGTACGTTCACAGTATCCTTGATTTTCAAATCGTGTTCTTCTTTTGTAATTTTTTTAGAAATCACATAACTTGGATCTTTAGCAACAATGCTCGATGCAATTGCTCCAAAAATTGGAGCAGCACTCGCTCCACCATATATGCTGGCTCTTGGCCTATCCACAACTACTATTACTGCAATTTGTGGATCTTCTGCTGGATAGAAGCCAACGAAAGATGCAAAATAGTCTTGTTTGGAATAAACTCCATTTACTATTTGTTGTGCAGTTCCTGTCTTACCAGCAATTTTCAAACCTTGAATTATAGCTTTTTTTCCCGAACCACTATCCACAACACCTGTAAATAAAGCTGTAATTCTTTTTGCAGTTTTTTCCGAAACAACTCTTCTAATTTTAGTAGGTTTGGTGAAAGTTTCAATATTTTGGTAGTCGGTTTTCCCTTTCAAAATAAATGGACGCATAAGCACACCATTATTAGCAATGGTGGAATAAGCATTCACAACTTGCAAAGGAGTAGAATTTAAAGCATAGCCATGCCCCATAAAACGTTTGGAAGCTCCGTCCCAATTTTCAGGCTTAGGCACTCTTCCTGGAATTTCCCCAGGCAAATCAATCCCCATTTTCATACCGAAGCCAAAGTTTCGGATATAACTATAGAAAGTAGCATCTTGCATTCTATTTGCCACTTCCGAAAGTATAATATTGCTCGATTGGTGAATAGCTTCTCTGAATGGTACTCTTCCCATACCGTGCACATCGTGGATTGTGAATGATTTGAATTGGAAAACCCCACCGTGTCCATCCATCATTTCATCTTCCGAAACCACTCCTTCTTCAATTCCAGCAGCAGCAGTAATTAATTTAAAAGTAGAGCCAGGTTCGTAAATATCAGTAATGCTTCGGTTTCTCATAGTTTCACTTGTCGCATTGCGTGCATTGTTTGGGTCGAAGGTAGGGAATGAAGCCATAGCAAGCACTTCGCCAGTGGCTGGCTGAATGGCAATCACAGTGCCACCAGCAGCATTCGCATCAATAATACCTTTTTCCAATTGCAATTCCACTATTCGTTGCAATTCAATATCCACAGTCAGACGTACATTTCGTCCATCTAAAGCTGGAATATTCGGCAATTCTAGCGAAGAACGCAGGTGGCTAAGTGCATCACGGTATTTAATCATATAGCCATTTTTACCACGAAGGATAGAATCCATACCAAGCTCAATGCCCGATATTCCCTTATTATCAATATTAGTAAAGCCAAGCACTTGCGAACCAATATTTCCAAATGGATATATTCTTTTTGGCTCTTCTTTGAATATAATACCTTTTATTTTCCAAGTTTGCATCACTTTTAGCGAATCTTCCATAGAGCTTCGCACAAGCCAAACATAGTTACCTTTAGCATTTTGAATTTTCGATTTATATTTTGAGTCTGGTTGCTTCAGCACTTTACCAATAAATTTAGAGATTCTATCCACATCTGCCGAATCCAAAAGCTCTGGATCTACTGCAATTGAAATACTATTTATAGTTGTAGCAAGCAGTCTGCCATTCCTATCGTAGATATTGCCACGCTTTGCATTGAGCGAAATACGAGATTCGTGTTGGAGTTTTGCTTTTTGTCTATATTCATCGCCTTTCAAAATTTGCAAGGAAAATAGCTTACCCACTACCAAACAAAGAAAAGTGAGAATTAGTACCATCACTATATTCAATTCTTTGCGGCTATCCGGCATTACATCTATTACTTGTTTTCTTTTCGCCATTTTAATACTAATCTAATTATTTTGTTGGAATTATTTAATGTCTTTCGGGGCTTTAGTGCTATAAATCATTCCAAGTCGAGTGCTGGCAATAGTTGTAATACGATTACCATTTTGCAAATTGATAAGCTCGGCTTCAATAATTTTTAATTCGTTTATTCGCTGTTGTTTTTGTCGGCGAAACTTATCGCCCTCATTTAGCAAAGTAGTGATTTGTCCACGGTTATAAACAATGAAGCTAGTAGCACCAGCACTAATCAATATAAATGCAGTAGCAGTCCAGCGATTTAGCTTGAACCAACTCTTGAAGAAATTCACAAATTCGCTCTGTTTGAATACAGATACTAGATACGCAAGATTTTTTTCAGACATTTTTGGCTTCCCCCCCGAGAAGAATAAACAAAAATATCAATTTTTGAGCAAATGCAAAAGAACTTTCTTTAATTCAAGGAATTAGATTAATATATTCTCAAAAATATCAATATCTTAAATCCATATAAATCAATTTTCTTTGTATATTTGAATTATGAAATTTACATACATATTATTGTTTGTTTTTACGAATCTGCTTTTGGCTGAAAACGCTAGCATTGATGCACTAAAAGGACAACTCAATCAGAAACAAGATGATTCCACTCGGGCATTGGTCTATCGTGATTTGGCGTTTGAGATGGCTGGCACAAAGCCACAAGAAGCAATTACTTACGCCGATGAATGCCTAAAACTATCTCAAAAAATCAATTGGCAGAAAGGTATTGCCGCTGCTTATAACGCTATGGGTGTGATTAACTTTACTCAAGCAAACTATACTAAGGCACTTGAAAACTATCTACAATCTCTCGCTATCAATGAGACAATTGGCAATAAAAAAGGAATTGCTTCCAATTTAGGAAATATTGGCAATACATATTACCAGCAAAACAACATTGCAAAAGCAGAAGAATACCATAGAAAAGCTTACGAGATTAATAAAGTAATAGAGAATCGAGTAGGTATGGCAAATAATTTATCAAACTTAGGTTTGGTTAAGTTTTCTGCGAAGGATTATTCAGGCTCTCTCAATTATTACAATAAATCCGCAAAACTAAATTTGGACAATGGTTATAAGTCTGGCTATGCGACTAATTTGAACAATATTGGTTTGACTTATTCCAAAATGGAAAATCTTGCAAAAGCAATAGAATATTATTCAAAGACTATAAAGCTATTTGCGGAACTTTCCGATAGTGCTAACTATGCAAATACTGCCATCAATATAGGTGAAATTTATTTGAATTCTGGCAAACTTAATTTAGCTGAAGATTATTTCAATAAAAGTTTGACTATCAGCAATAGCATTGGAGCAAAATCTCTCCAACGCAATGCACACCTCAATTTATATATGCTTTATGCTCAAAGCAATAAATTCAAAGAAGCACTTTTTCATCAAACTGAGTATTTTAAAATTCGTGATTCTATTAGTAATTTTGAATCGAATTTAAAAATGGCAACACTTGATTTCCAGTATAAACAAGACAAAAAAGACAAAGAAATACTATTGCAAAAATCTGAGATTGGACAAAAGAATACTGTAATAATTGCTACTATCATTAGTATTGTTCTACTTTCTTTATTAGTATTTTTCATTTTCACTCGATTCCAAGTAAAGAAAAAATCTAACATAATATTAGAAGAAAAGAACAACGAAATTGAATCGCAAAACATTGAACTTATTACACTCAATGATGATTTGCACGAGCAGAAACAAATTGTAGAAGCTACTTTGGAAAGATTGGAAGAAAAGAATAATGAAATACTTAGCTCTATTCGATATGCCGAAAAAATCCAAAAAGTAATGCTTCCTTTTGCACATCATTTCGAAGAGAACACAAAGAATTATTTCATTCTTTATTTACCCAAAGATATAATTTCAGGTGATTTTTACTGGTATAATATAATTGGGAACTATCGCTATTTCGCTGTGGGAGACTGTACTGGACACGGAGTGCCCGGCTCTATGCTTTCAATGATTGGCTCTATGATATTGCACGAATCAATCCAGAGGGGACACCTAAGTACCAATGAAATAATGCATTATTTGGATGATACTTTCAGTATCGCTATGAGTTTAACCAGAGACAACTCAAATGTACTGCGTGATGGCATGGATATTTGCTTAATTAGACAAGATATAACTTCAAACCAAGTTGAATTTTGTGGAGCTGGCAGACCACTATATTTTATTCAAAATGGTGAGTTAATAGAAATTAAAGGCAATAACTTAGCAATTGGCGGAATAAAACGCAAAGAAGTACTATTCGAAAGCCACATTATCAATTTGCAAGGCGGAGAAAGATTCTATTTGACCAGCGATGGCTACGCAGACCAATCGGACTTAAACAGGAAAAAACTCGGCACTAAAAGATTGAAAGAGTTGATTTTGGGAATTCAACCAAAAGATTTTAACGAACAAATGCTTGCATTGAAATCGGAGCTTGAGAACCACAAAGGCGAAACAGAGCAAAGAGATGATGTTACGATAATAGGAATTGAATTGTAATAAATTATTAAATGCAAAAGAGCCACCTTATTGCGAGGTGGCTCATTACAAAATCTATAAATTGAATTATTATATTAGTGGTTAGCCACTCCTGGAATTACTTCCAAGTTCATTTCTTTGCCTTCTCTAATTATAATTAATGGGTATTTCTCTCCAGCTTTGATTTCACCCAATAGATTAGTGTAATCATAAATGTTTTGAATTACTTTCCCAGCTAATTTAATTATTATATCGCCACCTTTTAGTCCAGCTTTTTCAGCAGCACTATTAGCTCGAACGCCAGTAATTTTCATTCCTTTGGCATCTGAACCATAATCTGGGATAGTACCAATAGAAACACCGAAGCTTCTAGCAGAAGAACTTTGTCCTTGGCTCATTTCAACTTTAGCAAAAGCAATTGGCTTATCCATTTTCAAAAGCTCAGTAGTAATAAGCGAAGCAAATTTGCCAATGCGTTCCATTCCGTCATAGTTTAAATTTTCAGCATCATCGAGTGGATGGTGGTAATGGTCGTGCAATCCAGTGAACAGTGCAAGCATAGGAACATTTGCTTTATAGAAAGCCATTCCATCGCTTGGGATGTATGGATCTTCTTGCAATGACAAATCAAAACCAGAAACTATATTTTTTTTCTCTAATATTTTTTTCCAATCTGGCGATGAACCAATTCCTTGGGCAGACAATTTATTGTCTTTCAGCATTCCCACCATATCGAAATTAATATATGCACTCACTTTTTTCAAATCCATTTCTTTTTTAGCTATGAATGCTTCCGAACCAAGCAAGCCAAGTTCTTCGCCAGACCAAAAGCCAAAAACTAAATTCTTTGTGAATAGCTCAGGTTTAGTTTTTTTCAAATCGCTAAAATATTCCACCATTTCAATCACAAGTGCTGTACCAGAGGCGTTGTCGTCTGCACCATTATGTATTTCATTTTTAGTTTTATCTTCTGCTCTGCTGCTAGTTTCTCCATGACCTATGTGGTCATAGTGTGCTCCCATAAAAATATACTCATCGGATTTGCCTTTAGCTGGTATCATACCAACTATGTTATAATCCTGAGACATTTTCTTTTCTAAATTTACTGACATATTCACTTTTGCTTTATCAAAGCTGAACGAAGAAAATTTAGGTAATTCCAAAGTACTTAATTGAGAATATACAGTGTCAAGTATTAATTTCTTTTCTGCAAATAATACATTAGCCACTTCTTTAGATATGTTAGCTAAGAAAAGACCAGTTTTTGCAGGAATAGATCGTTGAGTTGGGCGTGGCAACACATTTTTTTTGCTCACAACTAAAATACCTTTAGCTCCCAATTCACGTGCAGTCATCACTTTATACATTAAGTCTGAATGACGCATTAAACTTTTGCGTTCCTCTTGTTTCAAATTCTCTGGCAATCCATCGAATATTACAACAATTTTATCTTTCACATCAAGATCTTTATAATTATTGTAACTGATATCGCTGCTTGTGGAAGTTTTTATACCGTATCCAGCGAAAACCATTTCTGCTTCTATTTTGCCAGTTTCCGAAGAAACATCGGGAGTAAAGTCAGTATATAGCTTTAATTCTTTACCATTCAAATTAAGAGAATTTAATGTTTCATTGATTTCAATTTTTTTCACAAAATCAAACTCAAATTTAAAACCTTTATCTACGACTGGTTTAATACCATTTTTCTCAAATTGAGCTATAATATAATTAGCAGCCAAACGAGTGCCTTCGCTACCAGTCATTCTTCCTTCCAATTCATCGCTAGCTAAGTATTCCACTTTAGCTCTCATTTCGTCAGCTTTAATTTCGGGTGTAAAGTTTGTAGCTGTCATTGATTTCTTTCGTGCAGGAGCTTCGGCAAGAGCTGCAAGAGCTGCTGAGTGATTCCAACCAGAATAGAATAATTGGGCCGAAGCATCTTTAGTGCGTGCCGAGGTCCAGCATAAGTTTTTGCCATCTGGCGAAAACACAGCCAAACCATCGAAACCTTCTGTATTAGTTATTCTCACTGGTTCTTTTGTGCCATCTTTATCTACTATGAAAATTTCAAAGTTGCCAAAACCAAATTTATTTGATGCAAAAATTAGATATTCACCACTTGGATGAAAAAATGGTGCCCACGACATAGAGCCAAAATCAGTTATTTGCTTTGCGTTGCTTCCGTCCAAATCAGCTGTGAAAACATCGGCAGAGTGACCATCTTCGGCAAATCTTCGCCAAACAATTTTTTTACCGTCGTAAGTAAAGAAAGGTCCTCCATCATAGCCAGGAGCGTTTGTAATTTTCTTTTTGTTTTTACCGTCTGCATCCATTATATATAAATCGCAGAAGAAAGATGGATCCATTTCAAGTTTCTTTTTCTCATCGGTAGTTAAATTCTTTTTTGCGAATATTTCTGCATTCGAGCTAAATATTATCTTTTTACCATCAGCAGAATAGCAAGCTTCTGCATCATAGCCAAGTTCACTAGTTAATCTTTTAATATTCTTGCCGTCTTGGTCAGCAGAAAAAATATCCATCTCAGGTTCGTAATCCCAAGCATAACGTCTTTTTTTACCAGAAGCTCTAAATTCTAATTCATCTTTTTGTTTCTGCACTGCCATAGGGTCCAAATGCGATGAAGCATAAAGTATTCTTTTGCCACCGCCAAATTCAAAATAAGGGCAAGTGGTTTTGCCAATACCAGTCGAAACTTGACTAACTTCACCATTATCAAAATCTAAGATAAAGATTTGATAGTATGGATTGTCTGCCAATCGCTCGCTTTGGAAAATTATTTTCTTGCCATCTGGCGAAAAATAACCCTCGCCTGAGCGTTTCCCTTCGTAAACTAATTGTCTAGAATTTTGTAAAAAGTTAGATTCGGGATATTCTTTCGCAATAGAAGAGAGGAAAGTAGAAGCAAAAAGAACTAAACTTAAGAGTTTTCTCATATTTATTTTTAGATTTGTTTGATTAACAAGATTACAAATTTACGAACTAAAGAAATGTAAACAGCATAATTTAAAAAAAATCGCTTTTCATTTCTGAAAAGTCTTTTGCTAAATAAACACTTAAATATCAATAGGATAGCATCTTTCAAAGAAAACACACATAGAATACAAAAATCTAAAGTACGACTTATTTTAAAGAAAATTCAAGATTTTGCATTTATTTCTTTGAAAAAAAACTTATTTAATGTAAATTTGCTGTGGATAATCTCCCCAAGTTAAGCAAATCACAATTTTCTGACATTCATTTCTGAAAATCTTCCAAAGATAAACGGCTTAACATTGGCTTTTTAAAATTTGTTCAACTTTAATTTTTCTATGCAAAACAAGGATAATTCGAACTATTCTGGTGGTTCTAGCAGACGTCCCACTACAGGTAGGCGTGAAATGACAACACGAAAACCAGTTGGGGCTAGAGATTACACTCGCACTCCACATACTCCACCTGCTCAACCTCCTGCTCCACCCGTCAATGGCAATGCAACTGCAATTGAAATAATTGACCATACATTGCTTAAACAAAAGAAAATTGTAGAGCTTACCGAAATTGCCAAAATTCTTGGAGTTCAAGAAATTAGTGGTTTGCGAAAGCAAGAGCTAATTCTGAAGATTGTAGAAGCTCAATCTCGAATTGAACAGAAAGAAAAAAATAACGAGGGATTAATAGCCAGCGGTGGAGTGCTCGAAGTGCTACCCGATGGTTACGGTTTTCTTCGCTCTCAAAGTTACAATTATTTACCTTCTCCCGATGACATCTATGTATCTCCTTCGCAAATCAAAAAATTTGTGCTTAGAACTGGCGATACAATCAAGGGATTGGTGAGACCTCCAAAAGACCAAGAAAGATTTTATGCTCTTTTGAAAGTGGAAAGTGTGAACTTTGTTGACCCAGATATTATGCGTGAACGCACTATATTCGACAACTTGACTCCGCTTTACCCAACTAAAAGACTTATTTTGGAAGACAATCCAAACAATATGCCTATGCGGATTGTGGATATACTTTCACCTGTCGGAAAGGGACAACGTGGATTAATCGTTTCGCCTCCCAAATCTGGTAAAACAATATTATTGCAACAATTTGCAAATGCTATTGCTAAAAACCACCCAGAAGTGGTGCTTATTGTGCTTCTAATTGACGAACGTCCAGAAGAAGTTACCGATATGGAACGCTCTGTTCGTGCTGAAGTGGTAGCTTCTACATTCGACGAGCCACCAGAAAGACACGTGCAAGTTGCCGAAATGGTAATA
This sequence comes from uncultured Hyphomicrobiales bacterium, assembly GCA_964650885.1. Taxonomy (GTDB): domain Bacteria; phylum Bacteroidota; class Ignavibacteria; order Kapaibacteriales; family UBA2268; genus JAPLFM01. The sequence goes on from CAZYXG010000012.1 coordinate 53,285, forward strand.
GAAAAAGCTAAACGCCTTGTGGAAGCTAAGCAAGACGTGGTAATTTTATTAGATTCAATTACTCGTTTGGCTCGTGCTTATAATACTGTTGTGCCGCATTCAGGTAAAATATTATCTGGTGGTGTGGACGCTCAAGCATTGCACAGACCTAAAAGATTCTTTGGTGCTGCCAGAAACGTAGAAGAAGGCGGCTCATTAACTATTATAGCTACTGCCTTAGTAGATACTGGTTCTAGAATGGACGAGGTAATCTTTGAAGAATTCAAAGGTACTGGTAATATGGAGCTTGTATTAGATAGAAAAATCTCTGAACGTAGAATATTCCCAGCTATTGAAGCTAATAAATCTGGTACTCGTAAGGAAGAATTACTACTTAGCAATGACGACCTTAATAGAATTTGGGTTCTACGCAAAGTACTTCATGAGCTTTCGCCAGTGGAAGCAATGGAATTCCTTTTAAATAGAATGAAAGGAAGCCGTAACAATAAAGAATTCCTTAGCTCAATGAATAGTTAAATTAGAATAGCTAAACAAATAATTTAGACTCGAAATCTCCACTCTGAAAAAAGGTGGAGATTTTTTATTTATGACAACTTTTTCTCAAAGCAAACACTACTTGCTACTTCCGCATATTGTCCATAGTTAGGAGTTATTGTGTAATTATTTTTGTGGTAGAGATTAATTGCTTCTGGTTGTTTAATGCCAGTTTCCAGAATGCACTTTTTGTAGCCAAGTTCTTTTGCCCAGCTTTCTAATTCTTTCAGAACAATAGATGCTATTCCTTTTCCTCTTTTTTCCAATGGTACGAACATTCGTTTGACTTCCATTACATTTGTTTCGTATTCCTTGATAGCTCCACAGCCAATTGGTAAATCGCCTTGGTAAGCAACAACTACATATTTTATTGCATCAATTTTATTATACTGTGCAAAAAATGCGTATTCTTCTCCATCTCGAATAGCCAAATCAATATCCAAATCTTTAACAAAAGATTGAAAATCTAAATTGTCCGAGTTGGTTCTTATTAGTATTGAATCTCTTTTCATAATAGTTATATTAATCTAAATTATTTTATAAATCTTAAGCACCTTTTTTAAAAGAGTTTAAATAAATAATATTGAAGTATATATAATTTCTTTTTCTCCTTTCACACCCTCACAACACCCCTAAAACCTCTCGCTGCATAGTACGACTCTGCTCCGTTATGGTAAGTGAATACTTTGTTGTATCTTCGGTCGCAAAAAATGGCACCACCAAGTTTTCTGATTTCAGCTGGCGTTTGCACCCAACTCGATGTTCTCAAATCAAAATGACCAAGCGTTTGCAATTCTCTGTATTGTTCCTCGGTTAATAATTCAATCCCCATTTCAGTTGCTACATCCATTGCATTATCTGCAGGTTTATTCTCTTTTCGGGATTCCAAAGCTTTGCGGTCGTAGCATAAGCTGCGGCGACCTTTTGGGCTTTCTTCAGCACAATCGAAGAAGATAAATTCATTTGACTTTGCATCATAAACAACTACGTCTGGTTCGCCTCCAGTAGTTTCCATTAAATTAAGTGCGTACATTTTGTCTGGGTTAGCTACCAGTTTTGTTTGTACTTCCACCCATTGAATACCAATATGCCGA
>CAZYXG010000013.1:0-51742 GCA_964650885.1 uncultured Hyphomicrobiales bacterium
TTTAGTGCACCCTAGAGGAGTCGAACCTCTAACCTTCTGATCCGTAGTCAGATACTCTATCCAATTGAGCTAAGGGTGCATTGAACTTTTAAAGATTACAAAATTATGAATTTATTCTTTAGTTTCCAAGAAAAATCGCTACTCTATTTGTAGTTTCTGGAAAATTCAATTTGAAAATATGACTATAATCATTAATCTAATATTGCTAAGTCATATTAACTATATCGAAAAAATTCGATTTTTGTAAGTGTACATCTTTTAATTTTAAAATTTCAAAATGAATTTAGTAGAAGTTGAAAATCAAGTTGCTGAGAAATGCTATCATTGTGGCGATAATATAGTTACTGAGCTTATTACTTTCGACAATAGAAACTTTTGTTGTGCTAGTTGCCAAACTGTCTATGAGATACTATCTCAGGGTGATTTGGGTGATTACTATAAGTTCAATCAAAGCCCAGGGAAAGCTCAAAAGAGCTTAACTGAGGGTAAATATGATTTCTTGGACAATGAACAAACTGCAAGTACTCTGCTAAATTTCAACGATGGAAAGTTAGCAATTGTTACATTGTATCTTCCTGAAATCCATTGTTCTTCTTGTATATGGCTTTTGGAAAATTTATACAAAATTGATAATAGAATTACATCTGTTGAGGTAAATTTCCTTCAAAAAGAAGCTCTTATTCGATTCAATCCAACTATAATTTCGCTTAAAGAAGTAGCTATTCTTCTTTCAAAAATTGGCTATCCTCCTAGCCTAAGCTATGACGATTTGAGCAAAAAAGAGAAAATTAATCCTTTGCGAACTTATTACTATAAGTTAGGCGTTGCTTTTTTTGCTTTTGGCAATATCATGTTGCTAAGTTTTCCAGATTATTTTGGACTTGGCGAGCTTAATGACCCAAGCACAAAAGTATTCTTTGGCTATTTAAATTTTATTTTGTCGCTTCCAGTTTTGTTCTATTCAGCTCAAGAATTTTTCCAAAGTGCTTGGCAGGGGTTGAAACAAAAAACGCTGAATATGGATTTTCCAATCGTACTTGGTTTGATTGTAATGTTCATTAGAAGTAGCTATGAAATATTCACTCAAACAGGTGCTGGCTTTATGGATACTTTGGCTAGTTTAGTATTTTTGATGCTTATTGGGAGAATGTTTAAAAATAAAAGCTATGATAGAATTAGTTATGATAGGGATTATAGGTCTTATTTCCCAATAGCAGTAAATAAAATAATTGATGGCAAAGAAAGTAGTATTAAAATTAGTGAAATTCAAAAAGGTGATTTGCTGAGAATCAGAAATAGCGAACTAATTCCTGCCGATTCTATTTTGATTTCGAAAAACGCAACTATTGATTATAGTTTTGTAACTGGAGAGGAAAGAGATGTCATCCTTAATAATAAAGAAAATTTATTTGCTGGTGGCAGAAACAAAGGGAAGTCTATCGAAATTGAAGCTCATAAATCTGTGTCGCAGAGTTATTTAACAAGTCTTTGGAATAATGAGGTTTTCGACAAACAAGATGATGACAACTTAACTACCTTGGCTAATAGAGTTAGCGGAGTTTTCACAGTAATAATTGTTTTAATTGCAATTTCATCATTGGTATATTGGTTTCCAATTGATTTAAAAATTGGAATTAATGCATTCACAGCTGTGCTTATTATTACATGCCCTTGTGCATTGGCTCTATCTTCACCATTCACTTTGGGAAGTGTTTTACGAGTGTTTGGCAGAAACAATATTTATCTGAAAAACACAAATGTAATTGAAAAGCTTGCTAAAATTGACACAATAATTTTTGATAAAACTGGTACAATCACTCAATCAAAAATGAAGCAAGTCCAGTTTGTCGCTGTTAATAATGAACTGGATAGCGACGAACTTGATATAATTAAAGCTGCTTGTAGCCATTCGGGACATACACTTAGTCGAATGATTTATAATGAAATAACTTATAATAAAAGTATAAATGTAAGTTCTTTCAAAGAGGAAATTGGTTTAGGAATTGAAGCAATTGTTAATAATGTGAAAGTTAGAATTGGCTCAAGTAAATTTGTTGGTAACAATTCGAAAAATGAAAACCCAACTTCGACTCAGGTTTATGTGAAATTAGGTGACGAAATAAAAGGATATTTCGAAATTAAAAGCACATACAGAGATGGCTTAAATAATTTGATAAATAAGTTATCCCAAAAGTATAGTTTGTTCCTGCTTTCTGGTGATAACGATAATGAGAAAGAAAATCTGAGTTTAATATTTCCCAAAGAGAATTTATACTTCAATCAGAAACCACAAGATAAGTTAGATAAAATTAAAGAGTTAAATGAAAATCATCACACTATGATGGTTGGCGATGGACTAAATGATGCTGGAGCTTTAAAGCAAAGCTTTGTGGGAGTAGCAATTACCGATGAAATAGGGAATTTCTTTCCATCTAGCGATGCTGTGATTGATTCCAAAGAATTCACTAAACTTGATACTTTGATAAACTTTGCTAAGTCTGCTAAAAGTGTGATAATTTTCAGTTTTCTTTTATCATTCGCTTATAACACATTAGGGATTTACTATGCTGTTTCAGGAAAGTTTTCGCCTGTTGTGGCTGCAATCATAATGCCCATAAGCTCTGTAACCATTATTCTTTTTACTACATTAGCAGTAAGTCTTTTGGCAAAACGCAAAGGACTTTAGTGTTTTTTGTATTTATGACCAAAGTCATAATTTGAAATGAGTACACTCAAAATAATTAATGATACTAAATGCTAATTTTGAATAAATAATTGAGATAAAAAATGACAATTCTTTTTCTTTTAATAATAGTAAGTCTTTTAACTGCATTAATATTCCTTTCTGCATTTATTTGGGCTGTTAAGAATGGTCAATATGATGACAACTATACACCTTCGGTAAGAATATTATTTGATACTGAAGTTAATGATGCAACAAAAAATAACAACAAAGAGTGATTTTATGAACAATAGAAGTTTCTTTTTCGACAACAAGATAGTGAAATACTTTGCTATAGCAACAGTTGTCTGGGGTATAGTGGGAATGCTAGTAGGGCTAATAATTGCCTTGCAATTAGTGTTTCCTAGTTTGAGTTTTGGACTGCAATATACTACTTTTGGTAGGTTAAGACCACTTCATACGAATGCAGTTATATTTGCATTTGTAGGAAATGGTATTTTTATGGGAGTTTACTACTCCTTGCAAAGATTGCTCAAAACAAGGATGTTTAGTGATTTGCTAAGTAATGTCCATTTTTGGGCTTGGCAGCTAATTATAGTTTCTGCGGCAATAACACTTCCTTTGGGTATAACTACTTCAAAAGAATATGCAGAATTAGAATGGCCAATTGATATTGCTATTACTATTGTATGGGTAATATTTGGAATCAATATGATGGGAACTATTATCAAACGTAGGGAACGACATATTTACGTAGCCATTTGGTTCTATATAGCTACTTTAGTTACTGTTGCTGTATTGCATATTGTAAACTCATTTGCATTGCCTGTTACATTATTTAAAAGTTATTCTTGGTATGCTGGTGTGCAAGATGCACTTGTTCAATGGTGGTATGGTCATAATGCTGTTGCATTTTTCTTAACTACTCCATATTTGGGTTTGATGTATTATTTCTTGCCTAAAGCTGCTGAAAGACCTGTTTATTCTTATAAACTTTCAATAGTTCACTTTTGGGCTTTGATATTCTTATATATTTGGGCTGGACCTCACCACTTACTTTACACTTCATTGCCAGATTGGGCACAATCGCTGGGAGTAGCTTTCTCAATTATGCTAATTGCTCCTTCATGGGGTGGTATGGTAAATGGTTTGCTTACACTTCGTGGAGCTTGGGATAAAGTTAGAGATAGTATTATCTTAAAATTCTTGGTTGTGGCAGTAACTTGCTATGGTATGTCAACATTTGAAGGTCCAATGCTATCATTGAAAAATGTAAATGCTATTGCCCACTATACTGATTGGATTGTTGGACACGTGCATATTGGTGCATTGGGTTGGAATGGATTTCTGACCTTTGGTATTTTGTATTGGCTTATTCCAAGAATGTGGCGAACTGAAATTTACTCTAAAAAACTTGCACAGTACCATTTTTGGTTAGGTACTTTAGGTATAATATTATATTCAGTGCCATTATATTGGGCTGGCTTCGCACAAAGTTTAATGTGGAAAGAGTTTACTGAAGAAGGTATTTTGAAATATCCTAACTTCTTGGAAACAGTTACTGTATTAATTCCAATGTATGCCGCAAGATCATTAGGAGGTTTATTATATCTAACTGGTGCACTTTTAATGGCATACAACTTAATAAAAACAGCTAAAGCTGGAAATTTCAATGCTAATGAAGAATTTGAATCTTCTGAATTGCCAGTTGAATATACACCTGTTAAAGGCGAAGGTTGGCATAGAGTATTTGAGCGTAAACCAGTTATAATGATGGTTGGAAGCTTAATTGTGATAATGATTGGTGGAGCTGTAGAAATTATTCCTACATTCTTAATTCAATCGAACATCCCAACTATTGCAAGCGTGAAACCATATACACCTTTGGAACTACACGGTAGAGATATTTATGTACGTGAAGGTTGCTACACTTGTCATTCACAAATGATTAGACCATTCCGCTCTGAAACTGCTCGCTATGGCGAATATTCAAAAGCTGGAGAGTTTGTTTATGACCATCCATTCCAATGGGGTTCTAAACGTACTGGGCCAGATTTGCATAGAGAAGGTGGCTTGAGACCAGATTCTTGGCATTATTTCCACATGATGGATCCAGTATCAATGTCGCCAGGTTCAATTATGCCGACTTATACTTGGCTTTTCGAGCAAGATATTGATTTGGAAATTATTCCTAAAAAAATTAGAGCTATGCAAACACTTGGTGTTCCATATCCTGCTGGATATGATTTGAAAGCTGTTGCCGATTTGCAAAAACAAGCAAATGGTATTGTGACCAATTTAGGAAAAGATAAAATAAAAATTAGTTCAAGTAAAGAAATTATTGCTTTGATTGCATACTTGCAAAGACTAGGCACAGATATTAAATTGAACAATAAAGACAAAGCAACTAACTAAAGGAATGTGAAAAATGAAATTTAAAAATTACGTTCAAACAATGGTTGGTGTAGATATTTTCCCAATAATATCATTACTACTTTTCTTCACATTTTTTATTCTTATGGGAATAATGGTTTGGAAAATGAGTAAAGAATATGCAAATAAAATGGGGAATATCCCATTTGAAAGTGATGATTTTCAAAATAATCAATTGAAAGAGAATTATGAAAAAGTTAATTAATAAAATTCTAATGCCAATTTTAATAATTGGTTTCAGCCAAGTATCTTTGGCAAGTGAAGAAGTAGGAAAAAACGAAGCATTAGTGCATTCTTACGAATATGTAGGAATAACATTCTTAATAAGTTTATTTGGTCTTATAATTGGTATGTTCACCCTTGCTACATTCCAATATTATTTACAACTATTGAAATCCGGGAAAACAAGTGAAGAAATATTAGGGTTCTCATTTTTTAGAACGAAATATGATAAAGATGAACTTACTGACCACAAATATGATGGTATTCAAGAATTAGACAATCGTATGCCTCCTTGGCTAAGATATATGTTTATTTTCACAATATCTTTTGCAATTATATATGTTTTACATTATATGGTACTGCAAACTGGTGATTTACAAATAGCAGAGTATCAAAAAGAATTAGCAGTGGCTGAAAAAGAAATTTCTGAATTTCAATTGAAATCAGCAAGTTTTGTAGATGAAAAAACGGCAAAACCTTCAAATGATGCTTCAATGCTCAATAAAGGTGTAGAAGTATATAAAAAGAATTGTACTGTTTGCCATGGTCAAGCTGGCGAAGGCGGTGTAGGGCCCAATTTATCTGATGATTACTGGATTAATGGCGGTGATTTTAAATCTATTTTCAAAACTATTAAGCATGGCGTTACTGAAAAGGGTATGAAATCTTGGAAGCAAGATTTATCTGCCGCTCAAATTTTGCAAGTTTCAAGTTATGTCCGCTCTTTGAAAGGTACAGTGCAAGGTGGAAAAGAGAAACAAGGCATACTGTACAGTGGTGTTGAATAATGTCAAAGCAAATCATAGAAGGGATTAACTTTAGAGATAGAATAACTACTATCGACGAAAAAGGAAAAAGAAAGTGGGTTCGTGCTAAAAAACCCAGAGGAGAATTCTATAATAAAAGGACATTATTGTCTATTATATATTTAGGTGTATTTTTCATTATGCCTTTTATTAGAGTCAATGATAGACCTTTTATGATGTTGAATCTACCAGAAAGAAAGTTTATTATATTATCTTTTCCTTTTGGTCCCCAAGATATGATTTTATTTGGCTTATTAATGGTAACTTCATTAGTATTTGTCGCATTATTTACTGTAGCATTTGGGAGAATCTTCTGCGGTTGGGTTTGCCCACAAACAGTTTTTATGGAATTAGTTTTCAGAAAAATTGAATATTTATTTGAGGGTAATCCTAAACAACAAGTGGAATTGAAAGAAAGTGAATGGAATTTCAATAAAGTATGGCGAAAATATGGGAAACATTTAACTTTTTGGATTTTATCATTTTTAATTGCTAACATATTCCTTTCTTATATAATCACAACAGATAAGTTGTATAAAATAATTACTGAGCCAATATCTCAGCATATAGTTGGTTTTATTTCAATTTGTGTTTTTACTACTGTATTTTATACAGTGTTTACATTTGTTAGAGAACAAGTTTGTACTATTATTTGTCCTTATGGAAGATTGCAAGGTGTTTTAATTGACAATGATTCACTTGTAGTAGCTTATGATTATATAAGAGGCGAGCCAAGAGGAATACAAAAGAAAAATAGCACAGATATCATGGGTGACTGTATTGATTGCAAAGAGTGCGTGAAAGTTTGCCCAACTGGAATTGACATTAGAAATGGTACTCAACTTGAATGTATAAATTGCACAGCTTGTATTGATGCTTGCGATGCAGTGATGCTTCACATGGAAAAGCCAAAAGGACTAATTCGATATGCTAGTACGAATAATATTGAAAGTAAAAGTAAGTTTTCATTCACTTGGAGAGTGAAGGCGTACATTATTGTGCTTTCATTCCTAATACTTGTACTAACTTCATTGATAATTACAAGAAAAGAAATTGATTCTACTTTAATGCGAGCTGGGGGGCAACTCTACCAAACTTTACCTGACGGAAAAGTAAGTAATCTTTATAGTATTCAAATTGTAAATAAGACTTATCAGAATGAGAGTTTACAACTGAAACTTAAAGATATACCAGGAGAAATCAAAATCGTTGGGAAACCAGAAATTATAGTTACAAAAGATAATGCAACCAATGCAAACTTCTTTATTGTGCTTGAACAAAAATATTTAAAAACAAATAGTAATAAATTAGTAGTTTTAGTCATGAAAGATGGCAAAGTCATAGAAGAGCTGAAAACTACATTTTTTGCACCTTAATAATTGGAAAAGAAAATGAATTGGGGTAAAGGAATTGCAATTGCTTATACTACTTTCGCAGTGTTTATGGTAGTAATGGTAGTGATTATGTCCAGACAAACTGTTGATTTGGAAGCCGATAACTACTATGAATTAGAGCTAAAACATCAATCGAAAATAGATGCTGCCGATAACTATGTTAACTTGAAATCCAGTATTGAATTAAAAGACGACCTAAATAACCCTGCGATTACGATACCAAATGAAATATTGCAAACAATAAAATCAGGAGTTATAACATTTCAAAGAAAGGGCGATAAGAAATTAGATTTTAGTTTCAATATAGATAGAAATACAAATCTACAATTACCTAAGCAAAAGCTGAAACCAGGCGTTTATAAAGTTTCTATGGAATGGAACGATGGTTCGAAAAGCTATTATAAAGAAGAAATAGTAAGGTTCTAATGTTAGAATTAAACTTTGCTTTCACTCTTGGAATGTTAAGTAGTTTGCACTGTATTGGTATGTGTGGACCAATTTCTTTAGCACTGCCAATTGGAAAACTAAGTTTTTTCGGCAAATCAATTTCAATTCTTATCTACAATTTAGGCAGAATAGCTACATATACGAGCATTGGCTTATTGATTGCAATATTTGGAAAATATTTAACTCCTTCATTCCTTCAGCAAGATTTATCAAAGTTCTTAGGAATAACTGTAATTATTGCTTCCATTCTATTTATTGCTAAACCAAAATTACTTATTCAAGATAATTACTTTTTCAGAATTGTTAAAAGAGAATTAACTAAACTTTTTCAAAAAAGAAATTTGCCAATATTCTTTCTAATAGGTCTTTTAAACGGTTTATTGCCCTGTGCTATGGTTTATATGGCTATTGGTACTGCAATGACTTTTGAGAATAAAATAAGTACAGCACTCTTTATGTGCGTTTTCGGCTTAGGCACATTGCCAGCAATGTTGTTAATTGGATTTGGTGGTGGAGTTTGGCTCAATAAATTCAAAAGTAGAATTTCAAAATTAGTGCCTTTTATTGCTATTGCTTACGGGATATTGTTGATTCTGCGAGGTATGGATTTGGGAATTCCATACATAAGTCCTAAATTAACTAATCGAAATATTGAAAAAATAAATTGCTCTCCCCAATAAATTCAATTTTTTAAATTTGAAATTATAGTATATAAAGATTGTCTGATTTCTAAAAACTCTTCATCTAAGCTTATGAACTGAGGGAATATATCAAAAGGTGAATTCAAATCAAAGCTATTTGCAATATTGTCGTATTTGTCCAATATTTTGCTATAAGCTTGCAACTTTTTTACATACTCATTCATTCTTCTTTCAAGTTTAATAATCTCGGCCAAATCGCTCTCATTCGTAGCTTTTTTGCCAACATCATTCAATCGAAATTGATATGAATATATGTCATCGTTGAAAATTTTCATCAATTTTTGCAACGATTTCACTTTATCTACTTTATGAGATTGAAAGTTATTCATAATTACCGTTTTAAATAAAAGCAAATTATTGCTAAATTTGTTTTTATTTTATGATTGAAGTCAGTAATATTTATGATTGAGTTAAGATATGCATAAAAATATAAGTATTTTCAGTTCCATTTTTGCCTATGCCACAGAGGGTATAATTGTATCCAATATTGATGGTGAAATTGTACTAGCCAACCCAAAATCGCATTTGCTATTTGGTTATGAAAACGATGAACTTATTGGCTTGAAAGTGGAAGCTTTGATACCACTTAAACACAGAACCAACCACGTAGAACACCGCAATAGTTTTACAGAAAACCCGAGACCCAGAACTATGGGATTGGGTATGGAACTTTCTGCACTGAGAAAAGATGGCTCTGAATTCCCCGTGGAAGTCAGCTTAAGCCACTTTACAGATGATAATAAAATGTATGTGTTAAGTTATATAATTGACCAAACAATCAAGAAAACTCAAGATTTACAAATCAAAGAAGCTTATGAAAAGCTTTCCAAAATGAATAATGAAGTACTTGAGCTAAACACCAAGTTAGAGCATAGAGTCAGAGAAAGAACTGAAGAGCTTGAAATAGCTATACAAAGATTGGCAAAATCGCAACAAGAATTAATTTATTCGTTGGATAAGGAAAAGTCTTTGAATGATTTGAAAAGCCGCTTCATCACTACTGCTTCTCATGAATTCAGAACTCCACTTGGAACTATTCTATCATCTGCTGCTTTGGCAATGAAATATGATGATGACAAAAAAGACCTACGCTTTAAACATTTAGAAAGAATAAAGCTATCCGTGAAAAATTTGACTCAAATATTAAATGATTTCCTTTCTATGGATAAATTAGACGAAGGATTAGTTCGCAATACACCTGAAAATATTGAAGTTACAGCATTTATTACAGAGCTAATTGATGAAATGGAAAATTTTTTGAGAAAAGGGCAAAACATTATTTTTGAAAATAGCAGTGTAAATAATGTTAAATTAGATAAACATTTGTTAAAAAATTCTATGCTTAATTTATTGTCGAACGGAATTAAGTATTCAAATGAAGACTCTGCAATCATTATCAAAATTGAGCAAATAAATGATAAAGTTATATTTGCTGTTAGAGATAGCGGTATTGGGATTCCCAAGGAAGAACAAATTTATTTGTTTGATAGATTTTTTAGAGCTAAAAATGCTGTCAATATACAGGGTACTGGTTTGGGTTTAAGCATAGTCCAAAGATACACACAAATAATGAATGGTGAATTAAGATTCACATCCGATGAAAAAGGTACAGAATTCCAATTAATTTTTAACTACGAAAAATGAAAAAAATATTACTAATTGAAGATAATCCTGAGATGCTTGAAAATCTCTCAGAAATTTTGGATTTGGCTGGCTATGAAGCAATTCAAGCAGTAAATGGAAAAGAGGGCGTTACAAAAGCTAAAGCATTTTTGCCTGATTTGATTGTGAGCGATATAATGATGCCAGAGTTAGATGGATTTGGTGTTTTGAATATACTAAGCAAAGATGAGACCACAAGAAACATTCCTTTTATTTTCTTGACAGCAAAAACTGAAAAAATAGATTTAAGAAAAGGAATGTCAATGGGTGCAGACGATTACTTAACTAAACCTTTTGAAGACACAGAGCTATTAGAAGCAATTGAAGTGCGATTGAGAAAGTATGAAGACAAAAATGTACTTAATCAGAAAGCAGCAAAAACTTTTGAAGAAATAATTGCAGATAGCAGATTATTCAAATTCAAGAAAAAAGAGTTCATTTATAAAGAGTATGCACAGTCTGATTATCTTTATTATTTGAATTCAGGCAAAGTGAAAATATATAAATCAAACGATCTTGGCAAAGAACTAATTACAGATGTTCATATTGAAAAAGAAATATTCGGTTATAGCAACATTATTGATAATAGCAATCATACCGATAATGCTGTTGCAATGGAAAATAGCGAAGTTTATTTAATAGAAAAATCAAAATTCTTAGAATTTATACTTTGGAATAAGAACAATTCTAGTGAGTTTTTAAGTTTGCTTACTGCCAATCTGAAAGAAAAAGAAGCTAAACTTGTAAATTTAGCATATAGCTCGGTTAGGAAAAGAGTAGCAGAGCAAATTAGAAAACTTAATTTGAAATTTAACGATGGCAAACCAAACGGGGAAGTTGCACTTTCTAGAGAAGATTTTGCCAATTTAGTTGGAACAGCTACAGAAACATTAATCAGAACACTATCCGATTTCCACGATGAAGGAATAATAGAAACTATGAGTGGGAAAATTAAAATTAAAGACTTGACTAAACTTGAAAAGATGAGAAATTAGAAACGAAAAAATGGCTTAATTTTTTGAATTAAGCCATTTTTTTAAAGAATCGAATTGAAAATTATGCTACTTGTGCTGCTTTAAGCTTATTGACAAATTTAGCTAATTTAGATTTTTTGTTTGAAGCGAAGTTCTTATGAACAACTCCATGGATGCTCACTCTATCTAAAACACTTACTGCTTTTTTCAAGTTTACTGCACCTTCTTCATAAGTTTTTGACTCTCTAACCGCACGCATAGCTAATCTCATAGCTTTTTTCTTGCCACGATTATAAAAGTTTCTACGTTTAGAAATTCTAATTCTTTTCTGTGCCGATTTGTGATGTGCCATTTTTCTTTAATCTAAAATTTTATTTTAAAATTGAACTACAAAATTAACAAATTATTTTTTAAAAACAAAATTATTTATTCAAATCTGTATGTAATTCCCAAACCATATACTGTTGGAGTTGTTTGGTAAGAATAGAAATTACTGCCGTAAGTTACAAATCTATCGTTGAACTCACTGATTTTCATCATTGCGTCCACTCTAATTTTTTTCCCAATCAGATAGCCAAGCCCTAAACCAATTGATTGTGATCTATTTAGCACTTCCTTATAAGCAGAGGTTTGTTTTTCATAGCTTCCTCGCACTATTAAGCTAGTTATTGGTAATGGATACTCAAAACCAACACCCCATTTGACTAAACCTCTAAGTTCATTTGAGATTTGTGTGTTCAAATCTGCAAAATCGCCACTGTTCTCAGTAGAAGAATAGTTAGTTTGTGCAGCATCTATATATTCCACTCCTGTAGTTAGAGTTACTCCAACAATCTTCATTGAAGCTCCAGCAGAGAAAATGAATGGAGTTGAAAGATTATATGTTTGCTCTCCATCTAAAGTAGTTTCTTTGTTTTTAAAAACAACACCCTGGCTATTTGGTTTGAATTCAGCTTCGGCAGTTCTTGTAAAAGTTTCTTTAACTTCATAAAATGTTGGAGATTCTATTTTTGCTGTAACTCTTGCGTAATCATTGATTAGATACATACCACTTACAGAAACTGCGAAACCAGAATAATCTTGATTGAATGTGTTATTTTCTGTGAACTTAGACATATCCATAGAGCCAGCAACATTATACTTGCCCAAAACATCTACTTCGCTTAATTTACGAGTGTATTCAAAATTCCCAATTCTACCAACTAAAGAAATTCCAGCTAAAAAGTTTTTATCAACTTCAAAGCCAATTGCTGCATTAATATTGTGAATACCTCCGCTGCCCGATACAGTTGCAGTTTGATATAAGCTATCGTTATAAGGCATACCACCAGTAAAATCAATTACTTTTTCTATCCAAGCTCTATTCGATTGCTGCTGATATAAATGATTCAAATAAGATCCATTTGGAATAAATGAATTAAAGCCACTTGTGGAATTCAAATTCTTATCATAGAAATATGAGAACCCAATTGTTAGACCATCGGTATGGGTATTTCTGCCTGGTATTATCAATGATATATTTGAAATAGCTTGACTATTTGCTGAATTGGTAGTTTCTGTGGAATTGTAATTTGTTATGATTTTACCATTCGTTAAATTCATTCCAAAGTTAAGTTCATTATCTTTTTGTAAAAAGATACCAGCTGGAATATAGTACAACGCACTTGCATCATCCGAAATTCCATAGCTTGAGACTCCCAATGCACCAGCTCTTTGTGTGATTTGCCCATTAGAGCCGAGCATTCGTATTGCATCTTCTACATATTGAGCTTTCGAAATTGATAAACTCAGTAATGCTATAAATATAGTTAAAAGTATTTTCATTTCTTTGACTTCCTAATAATCGTAAAGTTATCTTCCTCTTTTGGGAGAAGAAGAGCTATTGCTATTGCCACTTGGTTTCGATGGCACACTTGGAGTAGAACTTGGTGTTACATTAGGTTTAGCTGACTCTTTTGGACGAGAGTTCTGCTCTGGTTGCTTAGAACCGCCTCGTCTATTTGGCTCAGCTGATTTATTAACATTTGGAACATTGTTTGAATTTCTATTCGGTCTTGGGCTACTTGATTCATTAGAAGGAACTTGTCGCCTGTTAGGATTAGAATTTGAATTCGGATTTACTCTATCATTGCCATTGTTAACACCGCTATTGATTCTGCTATCGCTCGGATTTGTACTTTCAATTCTATTTGGTCTATTGCTTTCGCTTCTTGGTGAATTCAAATCGCTGTCAGAGTTTCCTCTACGTTTATTTACATCGCTATTAACTCTGTTATCAATAGGTCTAGCGTTTTCATTGTTTGTTGGTCTGGAACTTTCAATACCAGGATTTCCAATTCGAGTACTAGTACCTGATTTACGTCTGTTTACATCGCTATTTCTTCCGCTTGAACCACCGCTATTGTCAGAACCATTTCCATCATTAGTTCTTGAATTTCTTCTGCCATTTGTGTTATAGTCTGTATCATAGCGAGAATAATCTCCACGACTTGATTCGCCAAATTTTCTAAAAGTGTTTACTCTTGCAGTTTCTCTTCCATCGTTACTAGCTGCTGGACGTTGGTAGTAACTCCTATAGTAAGAATAATATGGATTACAACCAAAGCTAAAGTCACTGTATGGGTTGTAAGTATATCCATAAGAACCATAGTAAGCTCCTCCAAAGCCATAATAGCTTGCATAGTAAGGGTCGAAGTTATTGTTGTTATAATAATTATTATTTACATAGTAAGTGTTTTCGACACTGCCAGCACTTGAGCTAAAGTCTGATTCCTGAACTTGCTTTCTATAAGAAACTCTATTAGCCGATGGCTGATCCAAATCGGCAAAAGTTTCATTTTTTTCAATTCTATTGGAATAGACAAAACTATTTTCTTGCTGCGGAAGGCAGCTTGTAGCTAAAATTGCAATTAGCGATAGTAATAGACTTTGTAATGAGTATTTCATGTTTCCACCTTTAAATAATTCAAAGTTGCAAAAGCACCTTTCTTTAAATTACGATTTACTTTGCAAAAAGTTTGACATTAGTTGAACTTTAATTTATTTTTAATATAAATTAAGAATTTTCCACAAAAGAAAATAAATTGTTTGTCATAATCAGAATTATTCTTAATTTTGTAATCTTATTTGTTGCCCAGGTGGCGGAATTGGTAGACGCACAGGACTTAAAATCCTGTGAGGGCAACCTCGTACGGGTTCAAGTCCCGTCTTGGGTACAAAGCAACAAAAGTCTTTATAGCTGAAAAGTTATAAAGACTTTTTTTTTAAGTGTGTAATATTTGAGTAAAATTAGTCATTTCCCCGCACTTTTAAAGACTCTCGAACTTCATCTGATTCAAAACTTCAAAATAATGTTTTTGTTGAATTGCAACGGTATGACCTAAAAATCCAGCAATAAAAATAATATCTTTTTTGTAAGTTTTTAGTAATTCATTTTCTCGCATTTTTCGGATGCTGTGTTATGATAAGTCTTTTTCTGTTTTTAGTTCTTGGATTGCACTTTTTAAATACTTTCCAACTTTTTGACTTGAAAGTTGGAAACAAGTTTTCGCTTTCTCTTTTTTCGTGTAATTCTAACATAAAATTATAAATCTCACTTGTTAAATCAAATGGAATTTCTTTCCAGCAATTTATCAACCATAAATATTCATTCTATACAAAGTTTGGTTAGTTCTATTTTGTATCAAAATTTAAGTTTGAAAGTGTTATATAACGAAAAAACTTTCTTGCTAATTCACAAAAAAAAGAACCTTCCGAAGATTTGAAACCTTCGGAAGCTTGTAAAGAACAAATTTCAACATTTCGATAAGCTCAATGAACAAAAGCTCAATGACAAAAAAAGGCAGATCTATGACCTGCCTCTCTATTGTAAGTTGTATTTTATAAGAATTAGTTTATAGTAATGGCATTTTCTTTACTTCAGCTATGCCTCTGCGGTTGCCTGTTACTATT
Organism: uncultured Hyphomicrobiales bacterium; assembly: GCA_964650885.1. Lineage (GTDB taxonomy): Bacteria > Bacteroidota > Ignavibacteria > Kapaibacteriales > UBA2268 > JAPLFM01. The sequence continues at coordinate 15,274 of CAZYXG010000013.1, forward strand.
TCTAATTTTGTACCTATTGCTTTGTATTCTGGTTGCACAAATGCCATACCCATTGCTACTCCAAGCGAAGGGGATTGATTGCCACTTGTTACGAATCCGATTTCTTTCTCACCATCGAAAACTTTATAGCCATGTCTGGCTATGAATCCTTTGGTTTCCACTGTGAAGCCAACTATGTTTCTGTTTACTCCATCGGCTTTCACTTTGTTTAGCACATCAGAACCGTTGAAATCACCTTTTGCTAATTTAGTAATCCAGCCAAGTCCTGCTTCCAGTGTGTTTGTGTCTTGATCTATGTCGTTGCCATAAAGTGCATATCCTTTTTCAAGGCGAAGTGTATCTCGGCAACCAAGCCCAACTGGTTCAATTCCAAATTCATCTCCAGCATCCATAAGTGCATTCCAAACTTTTTCGCAAACTGAGGCATCGCCACGGAAATATATTTCGTAGCCAATTTCACCTGTGTAGCCAGTGCGAGATAGTATCATTTCTATTCCAGCAAGTTTGCCGTGAGTGAAATTATAGTAAACTATATCGGATAAGTTCACATCAGTAAGTTTTTGCAATGTTTCAATTGATTTTGGACCTTGCACTGCAAGTAGATTTATTTCATCGGAAATGTCTGTAAGTTCACAATTGAAATCAGTTAGGTTGCTTTTCAACCAGGCAAAATCTTTATCTATATTTGCACCATTAACTACTAACATATAATAGTTTTCAGCAACGCAATAAACTAATAAATCATCTACTATTCCAGCATTTGTATAGCACATTGCCGAATATTGAATGCTGCCAGGTGTTAGTTTTGAAGCATCGTTTGTAGTGCATTTTTGAATGAATGCTAAGGCATCGCTGCCTTTCACTTCAAATTCACCCATGTGCGACACATCGAAAATCCCTACTTTTTCTCTGACAATTTTATGCTCAGCCATAATGCCACTTGAGTACTGTATTGGCATTTCAAATCCAGCAAATTCAACCATTTTGGCATTGTGTTTTTTGTGCATAGCATTGAAATTAGTAAGTCTCATTGTTACCTTTTTGAATTTTTATTTGAAAATAATTGAGCAAATTTAATCATAATTTCTGAGTTTTAATTAATCAGATTGTAAATTGTTTTCCGAAAGGATAGTTTTTATCTAAATTAATTTCTTAAATTGGAATTCCTTAGATTTTGTTTTTCAATTTTCGAGTTCCAATATGAAGAGTTATATATATCTTATTCTCGTTTGTTTTTTAATTATTGCCACATCTTGTACAAAAATGGAAAGTCTCAAAGAAAAATCAGCCAAAGACTTCGTTTCCGAAGTACAAATTAAACTTGCCAAAGCTTATAATGCAACTACTTTAGCATACTACAATGCTTCTATAAGCGGAAAAGATGCTGATTGGAAAACATATCAAACGCTTGATATGGCTATGAATGAAATCTTGTCTAACAAGGCATTTTTTGAGAAAATAAAGAATTTCAATGGTGATTCAGAAATTCAAAATGACACTCTGAAACGCACTATTCTTGTTCTTTATAACCAATTTATGAGTAAACAAGTAGATACTACTTTATTGGGGGAAATATCTGCTAAATCTGCTGAAATTGAAAAGAAATTCTCTACTTTCAGAGCAGACCTTGGCGACGGCAAAAAAATATCGGACAATCAAATTGAAGATATTTTAAAGAAAGAAACTAATTCTGAAAAGCTGAAAGCTGCTTGGCTGGCTCATAAGGAAATTGGAAATGTGGTTGTCAAAGATGTGATAGCAATAGTGAAACTTAGAAATGAGTCTGCTAAAAAACTTGGTTTCAAAAACTTCCACGAAATGTCTATTAAGCTAAGCGAGCAAGATCCGGAAGAACTTTTGAAATTCTTCGATGAATTGGATAAATTAACTAGGCAAAGCTATATTGAAGTGAAAAATGAAATTGATGATAGTTTGGCTGCAAAATGCAAAATAGCAAAAGCTGACTTAATGCCTTGGCACTATCAGAATAGATATTTCCAAGAAGCTCCGAAAATTAATTCTTTCGATTTGGATAGCTTTTTCAAAAATGCAAACATAGAAGCATTAACTAAAGAATTTTATAGCTCTATTGGACACCCGATAGATGAAATGATAGCCAAATCCGACTTATACGAGAAACCTGGCAAAATGCAACACGCATACTGCACCGATATTGATAGAAATAAAAATGATATTCGTGTGGTTTGTAATATCACTCCATCGCACAAATGGATGGAAACAATGCTCCACGAATATGGACACGCGGTTTATCAGAAATATGTTGGAGCTAAATTGCCTTGGATCTTAAAGCAACCAGCTCATACTTTTGCGACAGAGGGGATTGCAATGCTTTTCGGCAGATTGGCAACAAGTCCTGCTTGGCTAAAAGAAAATTTGAAACTCGATGATGCAACTGCAAGTTCAATTGCTGCAAATTGTAAGAAAAGTATGCGTATGCAGCAATTGGTTTTCTCAAGATGGGTGCAAGTAGTGTATCGTTTTGAAAAAGAAATGTATGCGAATCCAGACCAAGATTTGAATAAACTTTGGTGGGATTTGGTAGAGAAATATCAAATGATGAAACGCCCAGAAGGTCGCAACTCGCCAGATTGGGCAACAAAAATACACATTGCGACTTATCCTTGCTATTACCATAGCTATTTGCTTGGGGAAGTTTTCGCATCGCAATTATACTGCACTATCAATGAGAAAGTGCTGAATGCAAACCCTGTAGGGGATTATGGTTGGACTGGCAAAAAAGAAGTAGCAAAATATTTAGAAGAGAAAGTTTATGCTCCTGCCTTGCTTTATTATTGGGACGATATGGTGCTGAAAGCAACTGGCGAAAAGTTAACACCGAAATATTTTGCAAAGCAATTTGTGAATTAATTTAAGAAATAGAGAAATAAAAAAAGCAAGATTGAATTAAATCTTGCTTTTTTTTGATAAAATCGAAAGGGAGAGCTTAATAAATTTCGTGTTTATTTTCTCTATTGAATAAATCTCTAACAGCATCTTTAGGATTTTTATTCTCGTAGATAATTTGATAAACTTGCTCACAAATTGGCATTTCAATATTCAATTCTTTGCTTAAAGTATGCACGGCTTTTGCGGTGAATACACCTTCGGCTACTTTTTGGCGTGTATTGAGAATGTCGTTTGGCTTTTCGCCTTTTCCAATTGCTACGCCAAATGCTCTATTGCGAGAGTGAAGACTATCGCAAGTTACGAACAAATCTCCAAGCCCCGATAGACCAGAGAATGTGAGTGGATTTGCTCCTAATTGAGTGCCAAGGCGTGAAATTTCTGCCAATCCTCTCGTTATTACTGCGGCTCTTGTGTTATCTCCATAGTTCATGCCTACTAATATTCCAATTGCAATTGCAATTACATTTTTTAAAGCTCCGCCTATTTCGCAACCAAGGAAATCATGCCCAGAATATACTCTAAAGTTATCTCCAGAGAATAGTTCTTGCACATTCTCTGCTAAGTTAAAGTTTGCAGATGCGCTAACAACTGCCGTAGGAATTTGCCTTGCGACTTCTTCTGCATGGCTTGGGCCTGTCAGCACACAATAATGATCTATTGTAACTTTATAAATTTCAGTGAAGATTGATGAAATCAACATTCTATTTTCAATGTCAATACCTTTTGATCCATTGATTATATACTTACCATTTAAATCAATATAGTGGTCATTGTAAAATGTTTTAATGAATTGAGTAGGAACAGTATTTACCAAGATTTTTGCAGAAGTGAAAATATTAGTATCTGCGGATAATTGCAAGTCTTCTGGAATTGCTATATCTGGCAAATATGTAGTGTTGCATTTGTTTTGTTTGATTGTCGAGATTAAATCTTTATCGTGTGAGAATAGAGTAACATCTCTATTTGAGTTGTGCAATAAAATGGCTAATGCAGTACCCCATCCACCAGCTCCTACAACTACTATTTTTTGATTGATAAAATTCAAAGAAGTCTTAAGTTTTGTAATTAATAAAATGCAATTTAATTAATTACTAGATTTCTTTCCAAACTTTAATACACGAAGCGATTCAAAACGGCTTTCTCCACCATTAATAATCCGAACAATGTTTGTTTTGTGTTTGTAGATAATCAGGATAGATAGCCCAATGCAGAAGTAAATCAGAGTGAAATAACCAGGTACTTGCGCACCAAATATATTTTCTCTGATTATCATAGAAAGAGGAAGAACAATAGCCCCTACGATTGATCCTAATGAGATATAGCCACTAAGCCCGACTACAATCCAAAAGCAAAGGAAAGTGACACCCATATCAACAGGAGCAAGTCCTATTAGCATACCAGCTGCAGTATTAATTCCTTTGCCACCTTTGAAGTTAACAAAAACTGAATAAATATGCCCAAGTACGGAGCTAATACCAGAAATAATTTTAATTAGATATTCATTGTCTGCATAGAAAACTGGATCAACAATTTGATGAGCTAAAATAGTTCCTATTAAAGAAACAGCTAAAAGCCCTTTTGCGAAATCAAGAATTTGTACTATAAAGCCCCATTTTTTGCCAAGTACACGGAAAACGTTTGTGCTTCCCATATTTCCGCTACCTTCGTTGCGAATATCGAAACCAAAAAACATTTTACTTATTATCACACCCGATGGGAATGAGCCAATAATAAAGCTTAACAATACTATAACTGCGATTGGTAATATGTGTTGCATAATTATTACTCCTTATTTCCCACCACGAGCAAAATGATTTAAACTAATTCCTACTGCTACAGCCACATTGAGAGATTCACTACTTCCATAGCCCTCAATAGTGAAATTATTTTTGATAGTTTCTTGAAGTGCTTTTGAAATTCCTTTACCTTCATTTCCAAAAACTAATCCAAATTTACTTTTTGGTTTCACTTTGGAAAGCAGGGTAGTTGAATTCATAATTGCAGAATAGGTATCAACTTTACTGAAGTTTGTTGCTATTGTTTCTGCAATATTTTCTACCACAATTACATCAACTCTATAAATAGAACCCATAGTGGCACGTACAGTTTTAGGGTTGTATTGGTCTGCACAGTTTGGAGTAATTAAAATTTGCTTTATACCAAACCATTCTGCAGTTCGAATTATAGTACCAACATTACCAGGGTCTTGCACATCTTCCAAAGCAAGAAAACTCTCGTTTGGAGTGATTAGTCTATCTTTTTTATTAGCCACAGCTATAATGCCTTGAGGCGATTTAGTTTCTGTTAATTGATCGAACTGATGTTTAGGTGCATTATAAATAGGAATTCCATTATTTCCAAATTCATTAGCAATATCAATCACTTCTGGATTAGATGAATCTCTAATCAGCACAAGTTCAGTATCGAAATCACTATTTAGTAATTCTCTGCATAGCTTTTCACCTTCAGCGAGAAAAAGCGAATTAGAATCTCTATGTTGCTTTTGATTAAGAGATCTAACTAGTTTTTTAAGTTTTTGAGTGATTGGTATTGCGTAGTGCATTAGTGCTTTATTAATTATTGGATAAGTCTACATTTCTAATATACAGAAATCTATTTATAAAATCAAAGTAAGCTTAAAAAAAAAGCTCAAAATGATTAACATTTCGAGCTTTTTAAATTGGAAAGAATAATAACAAATTATTTCATTACTGATTGAGCTTCGTTTTTAAGCCCTAATCTGTTTAAATAAAGTGAGTATAATCTTTTGTAGCTTTCGATTGGTGAAATTTTGATTGCAGCTTCATAAGCAGCAACTGCTCTATTGACAATGTTTTTTTCTTCATAAAAAGAAGCAAGAATCAATTGGCCAACAGCACCAGGATTTTTACCTATTTCAGTTTGAATTTCAGTAAGTTCTTGATTTACTTGTTTAGCTTCGTTATCTCCAAATTTCAAGATGCAATATTCTTCCGTAGATGCACCATTTGAAGAAACAGACCAGTTATAGCAATCGCCTTTTTTCATTTTGTATTGAGCTAAGTCAATAGTTAAGTTTGTGCCATTAACATCTTTATCAACAATTTTTTTGCCTTCAGAATCTTTGATTACAAATTTGTAAGTTGTTACACCTTCTTTTTTATACCAAGAAAAATCCATTTTGTTGTCAAGAGTGTAAGAGCTACGTGGAAGTTTAGCAGTCAAACCTTTGCTTGATCCTCTTTCTACAGCACCCATTGTTTCCATATCTTTGCGATAGTTGTCTTTTCCGACTTGGTCGTCCGATTTAGATAATTCACCAACGATATAGTCAGTGAATTTTTTAGTTACATTACTTTTCTTTGTAGTAGCTTGAGCAACTAATTTTTGAACAGAATAGTTACCAGAGTTTTTAACTTCAACTGGAGAACCTGAAGAATGAACCAAACCTAAATAAGCATTTTTGCCAATTTGAATTTGATCTTTTTGGAATAATTTTTGACCAGAAGCTAATTTTACCCAGTTAGTAGCTTTGTCTCTTTTTACCATAACTTCGCCATTGCTTGCAACGACACTGAAATCTGGTGCAGCAGCAAAAATGCTTACTGAAAATGTGCTTATAAGTAATATAAGCGAAATGATGTTTTTCATAATGTTTCCCTATTTGGTTTATTTTTAATCAACTTATACAAAATTAAACAAAAATTCATAATCTGCAATAACTTTTTTATTCAATTGCAAAATCTTTTTTGAACACTTTGTTAATAATCGCCACCACTAGTGGTTTAATTGTTTCATAGTAAATCTCGAATGCTAGTACCGAAATAGCAGCAGCCATAATGGTTAGAGTCAAGTCCATCTCTAAATTTTTCTCCGAGAATGCTAATACTGTGACATATATCGTGCCAACGGATTCAACCAAAAATATTAACATCGCACTTAGTTCATACCATTTTTTATGGTAATTAGAGATATAGTAGAACACAAGCATATTGAAATAGCATATAAAGAATGCTGCTGCAATACTTATCCAATCGGCAAGTTTATTGAAATATTTATCTGTCAATAGCATTGACACAATATTCGCATGAATAATTGTGGAGTACATATCTGGAAAAGTTTTCCCAGCTGTTTTGCGATTTAGCGGTGTGAAGTACATTTTATCGAATTTGTCATAGAATGCAGTGGTGTCGAAAGCTCCCATTAATATAATTTTGTCTTTAAGCATTTCTGGATCGAAATTACCTTCAAGAATTTGCGAACCATTGATTATAAAGAACTTATTGTCATTACCTATGAAATTAATAGTTTCTGTTTCATTGTTTCTGCTTAAAAATCTAGTTACAGCATCGGGATTATACTTTTCTGCAACAAGTACATCGAAAAGTTTATAATTCTTTCCTTTATAGTTATAGTTAGGTTGAAAACTTCTAACTGTTGTTGTTTGTTGACTTTTTCCAAGTATCAGATTGTTGAAACCAATTTGAGAATAAACATATAAATTAGTGTCGGGAGAATCGAGTATATTGTAAGTATTTTTCTGTTTGTCGAATTCTATAAATTCTCCGCTAAGTATCAAGTTCTTAGTGTTGCTTGTGATTGTTTTTATAAACTGGCTAAACATAGGGTTGTACTTTTCACCAGCACTTATTGAATCATATTTCAGAACATAATCCACACCAATTACTTTTGGCTCAGTTCTATTGACTGCATCTATAATTTGAGCAACTGAAAATCCATCAAGCTCTTGGATACCAAAAGGGGTTTTTTCAGAAAGATTAATGATAACTATATCAGTTTCTTTGGCTGTTGCTTCATCCGACCAAATTTTCGAGAAATAAGTATCCGTAATATTGAAATCTTGCAATGCTACTTTGAATGGGTCGAAAATTGCAAAATTGAAAAATATGGGAAAGAAAAACAGCAATACGAAAACGAAAACTGCTGAAAAGAAAATATCTAACTTTATTAGTTCTTTAAATTTCATTATTCTGCTCCTTCAGTTGAAGTTTGATCTGTTGATGTCTGTTTGATTTTGAAAAGTTTTAGAATAAATCTATAAGCCGTCATCAAGAGTGGTTTAAGTGAGTCATTATATGCCTCATAAGCACTAATACTAAAGAGCAAGCCAACGATTGCACCCATTATGTTTAGCTCTAATTTGAAAGTATAGATTGAATAAAGTGAGATTATTACTATTGTTGCAACTTCGGCAATCAACAAAACAACTGATATAGCTTGGGAGTTCTGCTCATAGTTATTACGCAAATAAGTGAAGATAACCATATTGAAAAAGATAATCAAAACACTTAACACTTTTTCAAGCCAATCTGGAGTCATATTGATATATTTACCTTCCAGTATCATTGAGATTACGTTGGCATGAATTACAACTCCGTACATATCGGGGTGGGTTTTGCCTACATAATTCGGGTTCAAAGGGGAGAAGAATATATCTTCTGTTACCTTTGTCTTCATATTTGGGCCCATATAACCAATAAGAACAATTTTATCTTTCAAAAATTGTAATGAATCTTGCTTTTCAAATACTTCAATTACATCTAATGTGCGGTACTTATTTGTGTTTCTGCGATAGTTTATAAGCTCTCTTTCGTTATGTCTTCCTAACAATTTTGAAACAGCATCTTTATTAAAAAGACTTGCTATTTTCACAGGGAAAGAATACTTAATTGTATCTCTTACGTACTGCTGAGGAGTAGTATGACGAACAGTTCTAAAGTTTTTTCTATCTGTAATTACGTTTGCAAATCCATCTTGAGAATACTTTGTGAAGATTGGATTAGATTTAATAATTGTATCGAAAAATGATTCATCTTTTGCGTTTGGTTGCCTTAATCCAACTACTAAAACTAAGTTATTTGTTTGAGAAAATTGATAGGCAAGAGCAGAATCGAAATCGGGGCGAGAAGACTTTTGTTTGAAAAAAGCATCAATTCCAACTACTTTTGGTTGGTATCTGTTGATAATTTCTAATTGATTTGCAAGGGCTTTTCTAGTTGTGTTACCATTATTAATTATGACAATATTTGTGTCAAGTGACACATTTGTATTGTCATAGAATTTTGAAAACACAATGTCTGTTAGCTCCAAATCCTCGAAAGTAGATTGGATTGGGTCGAAAACGTTTGCGTTAAAAATTACTGAAAAGTAGGTGATGACTACTATTACAAAAATAGTAGCAAACACATTATCAAGGGAAAAAAGTTTCATAAGCAAACCTTTCTAAATTGTTTAAGAATCTAATTCAAGCACAATAGGGCAATGGTCTGATCCGTGCTGATTTTGCATTATGTAGCTATTTGTAATAGCTGAATTCATTTCATTTGTGGTAAAGAAATAATCTATTCTCCAGCCAATGTTTTTTGCTCTTGCTCCGCCTCGCTGACTCCACCAAGTGTATTGATTTGCTTCGCTTGAGAATTTGCGGAAACAATCTATATAGCCAAGAGAAATAATCCAATCGAGTTTTTCTCTTTCAATTGGCATAAAGCCACTATTGTTAATGTTGTCTTTTGGTCTAGCCAAATCTATTTCAAAATGTGCAGTGTTATAGTCGCCACAAATGATTATGTTTGGCTGCTTTTTGCGAATTTTTTCGACTTGAGCAAACAATGAATCGTAGAATTCAAGTTTATAATCTACTCTGTGCATACCTGAAGTTCCAGAAGGGAAGTAGATATTGAATAGAGTAAAATTTTCAAAATCAAGTTGAATAATTCGTCCTTCGTGGTCAAATTCATTTATCCCAATTCCATAGCTGACATTTTTGGGAGTTTCTTTTGTGATTACGCAAACACCAGAGTAACCTTTTTTAATGGAAGAACTACTAAAATAGGATTTATAACCTTCTGGAGCAATTAAATGTTCATGAATTTGATCTGGACTGGATTTAGTTTCTTGAAGGCAAATGATATCGGGATTTTCTTCGGAAATATATTGGAATAGTTTGTTGTCTTTGGTAACTGTGTCAAATCGTTTTGATGCGTTCTGACCAGTTATAGCTCTATAACCATTGATATTCCAAGAAATAATTTTCATAATCTTAGTTCATTCCAATAGGCACAGTGAATTTAAATTGACTTCCTTTTCCAATTTCACTTTCCACTCTGATAGTACCGCCATTTTTTTCAACCATATCTTTGCAAAGAATCAATCCAAGACCAGTTCCTTGCTCATCGGCAGTGCCAGCTGTGGTGTGCTTTGTGTCTATTCTGAAAAGTTTTGCTTGTACTTCTTTGCTAATCCCCACACCTGTGTCATAGACAGAGATTTCCAAAAATCCATTGACTTCTCCTACTTTAATCCCAATAGTTTCACCTTCTTTTGTGAATTTAATGGCATTGGAAAGGAGATTTCTCAAAACTGTATCCACAGAATATCTATCGGCATAAACTAAAGTGTCGGCATTAACTTTATTTTCAAGTAAAACATTTTTTTGCTGAGCTCTATGCTTGATTAATTCCAAATTAGTATCAGCTAATTCTTTGAAATCAAAATTAGATGCTTGAATTTGGAACTGCCCTCGCTGCAATCTAGACCACTCAAGTAAATTCTCCAATAACTTGAATAAGTTTTTAGCAGATTCATTTAAACTTGATGCAAATTCAATTATTTCTTCTTGAGTCAGTCCCATTTCTGCATTTGCGAGTAATTCAGAATAACCGAGCAATGCTTGGAACGGACCTTTAAGGTCGTGTGCAATTATTGAGAAAAACCTATCTTTATCTGCATTCAAACTTTGTAGTGCAATTTCATTTTCGCCAAGCTTTGCATTTAACTCAACTAAATCTCTTGAGTTCTGCTCTGTGAAATCATTAATTACTTGAAGCTCTTCTATTATTTTAGTGAGTTCTTCTTGATTATTGAGAATAGTTGTAACATCTCGGCAAACGAAAGTTAATAACTTCTCGTTAGGGAATTCGCACTTAGAAATAATTATTTCAACTGGGAAATATTTTGAATTCTTTGTTTTGCAATAAAGTTCTAAAATATGATCTAAGATATTGGAATCGTTTACTTTTCTCAATTTGCCAAATTCGACAACAAAATCTTTAACTTGGTCTTTTTGAATTATCAAATCAGTAAAGTTTTGTCCAATAGCTTCAACTTTTGAATAACCAAAAGTTTTTTCCGCAGACTTTGTCCAATCAATAACTTCTAAATTGTAATTAGTAAAAAAGATAGCATCCCTGTTGTTTTTACCAATTGATTCAAATTTGAACTTGTCGAAATGATGATTAATGTTCTGTTGAACAATTTTTTCAATCAAATTATTCAATGTGTTGCTTGCAACTACAGGGAAATTTACAAAGTCAATTAAAGTAAGGAAATTGTGATTTTGCGAAAATTTTGGAATTATTTGATTTTGAGCATCACTTAAGTTTGAAATAACATTAATGAAAAAATTACTTTCAAAAGTTGCAAATAACTTGTCATTATTTGTAAAATGCTCTAAACAATCAGAATTAACTATAGTAACAATAGATTTACTTGAAAAATCTATTTCAGTGATTGCTGTTTCTAACTCACTTAAAAGAATAGGTTTTAGAGTAGCTTTCTTAGAAAGAAAACTACTTTTTACAAGCTTTAAGCTACCTTTATCAGAATATATATAAATGATTTCGCATTTCTTCATAATTCAATTTCGTAATTTTTTCCCAATTTTGGAACAAAAATTCTTGAAGTGTCTAATCTTTGGCTAATTTCATAAGCTAATTTATCGCAAGCTTCTTCGTCGCCGTGCACAATAAATATGTTTTTTGGCTTAGTATCAACCGCAAATTCAATTAATTCTTCAATACCTGAATGTGCAGAAAATCTAAACTTTTCTACTTCACAAGTTCTTGATAAATTTAAGTTAGCATAACTGAAATTTTTATTTTTAGAAGAATTCAACAAACTGTGTCCTGGAGTGGCTACTTTTTGAAATCCAACCATTGCAATGCCGAAGTTTTTTCTTTTGAACCACTCAAGAGCTATTCGATAGGACATAGTTCTTTCGTTCATCATTCCTCCATTGGCAAGCACAATGGAAGGAGATTTGAGGTAATTGGAATTACCAGAATCACTCAAGTCTAAATATTCTTGATTTATATCGCTTACTTCAAAACCTTTTTTTAACATTTCACTAGAATAGCAATATTTATCGTAAACTTTATTGATTCTCCGAGTAAGTCCGTGAGTATAAATTGGTAAATTTGGTATAGATCCCTTTTTTGCCAATGAACTAATAATTCGAAGAATCTCTTGAGCTTTACCTAAAGAAAAAGTAGGGATAAGTATAGAACCATTGCTATTTGAAATTTTATTGATAAAATTAGCAAAATCCTTAGTTTGCTCTTTTTTGTCGGGCATAATGGAATTTGCATTTGTAGATTCAATTATCAATACATCCAAATGATGGCGAGGGAAGTTAGCTTTTTTGAGTAAAGCAGTGTTTTGGAAATTGACATCGCCAGTGTGGAAAATGTTCCTGCCGTTAGATTCTATTAAAACTCCTGCTGAACCCAATATATGTCCAGCTTCATGAAAGCTAACATTTGCTGATTGATTCGGAGAAAATGTATTCTCGAATGTGATTTTATCATTGTATTTGATAGATTCAAACAAAGCGAACAAATTCTGAATGTTCTCATTTTTATAGTATTCAAGAGATTCAGCTGTGAATTCCTGAGCTATATTCGATTTTAAAATTTTAGCAGTATCATTGAGCATAAGCTCCGCCAAATCTGAAGTGGGTTGAGTCATAAGCACACGAGCTTTAGGGAAGTGCTTAATGGCGAATGGCAATGCACCGATATGATCGGAGTGTGCGTGAGTGATAAGCATAGCAGCTATCTCTTGCTCGCCTATATATTCAAATTGAGGGAAGGCAAGCTGGTCTCTTCTTTCTGGGTGCAACCCAGAATCAATGAGAAATTTAGTCCCAAAGACATCAAGAAAGCAGCTATTAGCTCCAATTTCGGAGCAACCGCCAAGAAAAGTAAGATTAATCATAAAAAAAAAGCGTTGTAAAATACAAATTTACAACGCTTTTTGAAATACTATTTACGTTTTTTATGACGATTTTTTCTAAGTCTTTTCTTTCTCTTGTGAGTCGCCATTTTATGGCGTTTTCTTTTTTTTCCGCAAGGCATAATAATAACCTATAAATTAATTAAATCAGGAATGCAAAATTACAAAAAATAATTTGAATTGCAAAATATTTTGAAATTATTTTGCAGATTCGTTGTTAGCTTCTGTGATTTCGTTATTCACCTTAGTTAAAAAGTCTGGAGATGGTTTGAAAACAGGAACGTATCTTTTGCTTAAAGGTACTAATTCACCTGTTTTTGGATTTCTAGCCATTCGCGGCTTTCTTGATTTTGATTTGAATACGCCAAATCCACGTAATTCTATTCTTTTGCCAGATGCAATAGCATTAATAATGCTTGCAAATACGCCATCTACTACTGCTTTAGTTTCGATTTTTGTTAGCCCTGTAGCTTTTGAGATTTCATCTACAATTTCAGCTTTCGTCATTGAGTGTACCTTAGTCTTTGATTATAATTAACTTAATATGTTTTTTTTAGGGAAGCAAAAATACAAAATAAAAGTACATATATGCAAGTTGTAATTTAATTATTTTCTTTGTATGGGAAAAAAATATCATTTTATTTGCTCATTTCTCAATTGGTTAATATCATACAATTCATTACTTATATTAATGTATATAAAATATTTTTTGAAACAAGCTCTTTTAGTTTACGTAAAAAAAGGATAATTTGCGTTTCTGTAATTGAAAATTAAAAAAAATATGAAAATAAACTGGTATTCTGAACTTTCTGACTCAGAAAAGGAAATCCATACTCAAATAGTTGACTCTGGGAAGCTACCCAAACACATTGCAATCATTATGGATGGCAACGGTCGTTGGGCTCAAAACAAGAGTTTGCAAAGGATTTCTGGTCATAAACAAGGGATTGAATCTGTTAGGGATATAGTTAAAGCTTCTTCTAATTTGGGAGTTAAATATCTGACTTTATATGCTTTTTCTATTGAAAATTGGTCACGCCCTTCGGCAGAAGTAAATGGCTTGATGACTTTATTGGAGCAATACTTAAAGAATGAAGTTGATGAACTTCATAAAAATAATGTTCGATTGCACACAATTGGCAAAACTAATTCTTTGCCTAAAAAAGTTCAGAAGTTATTGATTGAATCAATTGAAAAAACTAAAGAAAACGATGGACTTAACTTAGTTCTTGCTTTAAGTTATGGTGGCAGATGGGATATTGTCCGCACTATGCAAATAATAGCAATGGATGTTCGCCGTGGAAAACTTTCGCCTGAGGATATTTCGGAAGATTTAATCACAAAAAGATTGCAAACTGCTGATTTTCCAGAACCAGATTTAATGATTCGAACAAGTGGTGAACATAGGATTAGTAACTTCTTGCTTTGGGAAATGGCCTATACAGAGCTTTATATAGTCGAGAAACTTTGGCCAGAGTTTAAAAAGAATGATTTATACGAAGCATTGCTTAATTATACATCAAGAGAGAGAAGATTTGGTTTGACTTCCACTCAAATAAATAAAATTGATAATTTAGAAATTGATGAACAAGTTAAAAGTTCATATTTACAAAAGGTATTTGATGTTTTCAAAGCTTAATTGCATTATAGTTTTTCTTTTCTATGCTTTAAATTTAACATATTCTCAAGCTCCTGACCCTTCTCAATTGAAAAGCTATGTTATAGCTGGTGTCAATGTTGAGGGTAATGTCTATGCCGATGCTAGTACAATTATTGCTATTTCTGGCTTAATTAGCGGTGAAAAAATAAATTATCCTTACGATGATAAAGTAATTAACTCAATCAAAAACTTATGGGATAGAAAGCAATTTGCTAATGTTGATGTGATAGTGGCAAGAATTACTTCTGAAGGGATATTTTTAACTATAAAAGTTAAAGAGTTGCCTAGAATTTCTGAGATTATTTTGGTGGGTAATTACGAAATTAAAGATAAAGAAATTTTGAAAGCAATTGGCAAATCCAAAGGAGATATCTTCTCCAATTATGATGTGTATGTTGCCAAAAGAGAAATAAAGAAGCTATACGATAACGATGGTTATTCATTTGCCCAAGTGCAAACAGAAGTTATTAAAACAGATTCAGCAACACATTCTAAATTGAAAATCACTATAAATGAAGGTTCGGAATACAAAGTAGAGTCTATAACTTTTGAAGGTAATGAAAAACTTAGCTCTTCTGAATTGGCTGGCACTTTCGATGATACAAAGACAAAAAGTTGGTATCAGTTTTGGCGTTCTTCTAAATTCGACAAAAAGAAATACATAAAAGATAAACAACTACTTACAGCTTTTTTCAAAAAGAAAGGCTTTATTGATGCCCAAATTGTGAAAGATACAATCCTTTTCGATCCTGAAACTGAAAAAGTACAAATTCAACTTAAAGTTACCGAAGGGCTACAATATTTCGTACGAAATATAAAGTTTGTTGGAAACACTGTTTTTTCTGAGGAAATGCTTTTGGCAAGACTTGAGTTTGAAAAAGGAGATTACTACGATGTTGAGAGATTCCAAAAGAATTTATTGGGAAATGAAGCATTGAATGATGCAGCTTCGCTTTACCATAATTCTGGTTATTTGGCTGCACGATTCGAAAAAGAAGAGTTGAAAATTGGTACTGATAGCATTGATATTAAAATTTCTGTAATTGAAAGCGACAGATTCAAAATCAGAAGAGTTGAATTAGTAGGCAATACTAAAACAAAAGACAAAGTGATTAGACGTGAGCTTTTCACACGTCCAGGAGATTATTTCGATAGGTCTTCTATCATAAGAAGTGTAAGAGCTTTATCTGTAATGAATTACTTCAATCCTGAGAAATTGCAACCACAGCCAATGCCAGTGCCTGGCGATGCAACTTCTGTGGATATAATCTATAAAGTGGAAGAAAAATCTACTGATACTTTCAATGCCTCAATTGGTTTTGCTGGTACATTTGGACTTACTGGTTCAGTTGGGTTCACATTTAATAACTTCTCACTATATGAACCACTTAGTGGTGGAGCAGGGCAGCTATTTAATTTCAATTGGGAATTTGGACAAGCAAGCAGATTCCAACAATTTTCACTTGGGTATACAGAGCCTTGGCTGAATGACTCACCAACTACTCTTGGATTCAATGTGTTCGATTCCAGATTAAGATTCAGCTATGATTTGCGTAGAACAGGTGTATCTATGAATATTGGTCGCAGACTTCGTTGGCCAGATGATTACTTTAGAATTGATGGAACAACAAGATTTCAATTAAATAATGTTGGTTCAACCAGTAGTTATGGATTTTTCAGACCAGGTTTGACTTCTGAATTTAACACTGGATTTTCAATTTCAAGAATTAGTTTGGATAGTCCATTTTTCCCAACTTCTGGCTCTCGATTTTCTATAAATGAAAGTTTTGCTTGGGGTGCTTTGGGAGTTGGGAACACAGACTTTTTAAAAAGTGAATTCAACTTCGAGTTCTATAATCCACTTGCAAAAGTGAAAGAACAAGATAGATTGGTGTTAATGTTAAGCGGGAAATTTGGTTATTTGACTGGATTGAATAACGACACTACAATTTCGCCAATAGAGCTTTACCGAATGGGTGGTAATGGTTTGAGTGGAATTGGTGTTACTCCACTTAGGGGCTATGCCGATCAAGCTGTGGAAAGTAATGGTGGTAAAGTGTTGGCAAGATTTATATCAGAGCTTCGTTTTGCTATTTCTTTAGATCCAATGCCAATTTATGTCTATGCTTTTGCAGAAGCAGGAAATGTTTGGAATAATTTGGCAAAGGCTGATCCATTTGATTTGAAGCGTTCGGCTGGGGTTGGCTTGATGATGTTATTGAATCCTATTGGTGTGATTGGCTTTAGCTATGGCTATGCATTCGACCCAGTGCAGGGACAAAGTGTGAATAATGGTTGGAAATTCTTGTTCAATTTGGGACAACAATAATTTTAACCACAAACTTTTTGATGCATTGATTGTGTTAATTAAGTAGAA
Organism: uncultured Hyphomicrobiales bacterium; assembly: GCA_964650885.1. Classification (GTDB taxonomy): domain Bacteria; phylum Bacteroidota; class Ignavibacteria; order Kapaibacteriales; family UBA2268; genus JAPLFM01. Next base: position 32,253 of record CAZYXG010000013.1, read on the forward strand.
GATTGATTAAAAATCGTTTGATAATTGTTAAATTGCGTTTTATTTTATTTCAAAATTGGAGAAAAAATGTTTAAAGGTTTATTGACCGCAGTAGTAATTTTTATGGTAGCAAATGCTGCAATGGCACAAAGCAAAATTGGAGTTGTTGACTTCCAAAGTGTGATTATGCAATTACCAGAAGCTCAAAATGCTGAATCAATGTTAAAGAAAACTACAGGCGATATACAAGACTCGTTAGTGAAAATGCAAAAAGAACTTCAAGAAAAAGTGGTTACTTACCAAAAACAAAAAGGTATGATGAACCAAGAACAACAACAAAAAACTGAAGAAGGATTGCAAGGACAGAATGAATTAATCCAAAAATTCCGTCAAGAAAAAGAACAAGAAATATATAAATTAAGAATTGATTTGCTTGAGCCATTGAGAGCAAAAGTAGTGAAAGCAGTTGCTGACGTAGCTAAAACAGAAAAAATGAGTTTTGTGTTAGATAAAACTAATCCTGCTTTGATTTTCTCTGAAGATAAATCTGATATTACTTTTAAAGTATTGGATACTATCAAACGTGGTGGTTCTGAAAAGTAATTTTTACTTTCAAACAAAATTATGAAATCATTATTTCTAATAATATTTGCTATTACAATATTACCCGTTTTCTCGCAGAAGACGGGTTTTATATCGTCTGAGACTATTCGCAATAAGTTCCCAGATGCAAGCCAAGCTGAGCAAAGAGTGCAATCTATTGTGGACTCTTGGAAAAGAGAAAGCGAGGGAATTCAGAAAAAGATTGACGCTCTCGATTTTGAAATTAGAAAGAATCGTTTGATTTGGACTGATGGCGAAAAGTTAGAAAAAGATATTGAACTTGAAAAATTAAGAAAGCAAAAAGCTGATTTCGCTACTCAAAAATATGAGCCAGGCGGGGAATACGATAGAACAGTGCAATTAATAATGCAGCCTATTGAAACTAAAATATTTGCAATTGTGCAGGAAGTTTCAGCCGAAGAAGGATATGATTTGGTGATTGACCAAAGCACAACCACTCTTCCTTATGTAAATGCTAAATATGATTTGACTGTAAAGTGTTTGCGTAAGTTAGGAGTTGATGTAGATTTATTGGAAAAAGACCTTAAAGACAGAATAGACAAAGACCCTAGAAATAAAGAAAAAGAAGCTAAAACTCCTTCTTCATCTGGCAGACGTACTACATCGAGGACTGATAACTCCAAAAAATCTGGCAGCGATGCACAGATAGAGCCAAGTGATAAAAATAAAGAAGTATCTAAAGAGCAACCAAAGGAAACTCCCAAAACAGATTCGCTTCCACACAATTCTATTAAAAAGTAATAATAATTGCAAAGATGAAAAAACTAAATTTAAAGTCAAGTGAAATTGCTAATATGATTGATGGTCAGCTTATTGGAGCTGACCATTTTATTAACAAATTTAACAGATTAGAAAATGCTGCTGAATCTGAAATTACATTTTATTCTGATTCTAAATTCTTAGATTATTTCAATAATTCATTGGCATCTTGCGTAATAATTTCAAAAGAAACTACTTACAATTTAAGTGACAAACAGTCATTTATTTTGGTGGAAAATCCATATTTAGCATTTGTAAAGCTAATTAATTATTTCCATAAACTTAGTGAACAAGAACCAATTGGAATATCTGAAAGGTCAAGCATAGCTTCGGGAGTGGAATTAGGAAATGATGTTTTTGTTGCAGATTTTGTATCTATATATAGTGATTCTATAATTGGCAATAATACAAAATTATATAACAATGTTTGTATAATGAGTAATGTAAAAATTGGTAATAATTGCAAAATTTATCCAAATGTAACAATTTATGAAGATACAATAATTGGCGACAATACAATTATTCATTCAGGTGCTGTGATTGGTGGCGATGGCTTCGGCTTCACTGAAGATAAAGCTACTGGAGAATACACTAAAATTCCACAAATTGGAAACGTGGTGATAGGCAATAATGTGGAAATTGGTGCTAACTCAACAATAGATAGAGCTTTGGTGGGCAGTACAATTATTGGCGATGGAGTGAAAATTGATAATCTTTGCCAAATTGCACATAATTGTGAAATTGATGTAAACTCGGCAATGGCTGCACAAGTCGGAATTGCTGGCTCAACTAAAATTGGAAAACGAGTACGACTTGGTGGACAAGTAGGTCTTTCTGGACATATTGATATAACAGATGATGTAATTATTTATGCACAATCTGGCGTAGCAAAATCAATTGAGAAGAAAGGAATATATTTTGGCTCTCCAATTAAAGATAGATTAACTGCCTTTAAAATTGAAGCAGTAACTACCAAATTGCCAGAAATGGCAAGAGACATTGAAAAATTGAAAAGTAAACTAGATATTAAGTAAATTTACCTTGTTGATATATTTGATTTCAATATCAAATAAATTATGTTAAATTTGTATTTTTGCAACTATTCGCAACAAAATGGAACGTCAGACGACGATTAAAAGCCCTGTATCTTTAGAAGGGATTGGTCTTCATACAGGCAATCTTTCTAAGATTACATTCCAACCCGCAAATGCAGACTATGGCTATAGATTTGTTCGTTTGGATATAGATGAAAATTTTGAAGTTGAAGCTTTGACAGACAATGTAATTGATTTGTCGAGAGGCACAACTATTGGAAAAGATAATGTACAGATTCACACTGTTGAACATGTTTTAGCAGCTTTAGTGGGTTTGGGTATAGATAATTGCAGAATAGAACTGACTACCAACGAACCACCTGTGGGCGATGGTAGCGCATTTCCATTTGTAGAAATTCTTAGAAATGCTGGCATTAAAGAACTAGAAGCAGATAGAGAGTATTTCGAAATAGATGAGAATATACGCTATACTAATGAGGAAACTGGCAATGATTTAGTTGCTTTGCCTATGAATGATTATAGATTGACTGTATTAGTTGATTATGACAATCCAGCTTTAGGAAGTCAGCACACAGGAATATTTGACTTCAAAAAAGAATTCGTTAGAGAATTTGCACCTGCTAGAACTTTTTGCTTTTTGAACGAAGTGCTTGCTTTGCACAAGCAAGGGCTTATTAAAGGCGGTAGTTTGGAAAGTGCTTTAGTGATTGTGGATAAGAAGCCAGATGAAAAAGAATTACTGAAAATTAAAGAAGTATTTAAACTTGAAAAAGCTCCAGAACCAGGCGATAATGGGATACTAGACAACAGAGCTTTACGGTTCAAAAATGAAATTGCACGCCACAAATTATTAGATTTGATTGGTGATTTAGCTTTAGTTGGTGTTCGTTTGAAAGGACAAATTTTAGCTGCCAGACCTGGCCACAAGAATAATTACGAGTTTGCCAAATTGCTTCGTGCTAAATATTTGGAAATGAAAGGTAATTTGAAATACTATCCGAATAAGAAAGCTGAAATCAATATGGATGTGAATGATATTATGAAGGTTCTACCTCATAGATATCCGTTCTTATTATTGGATAGGATTACACATTACGACCATAGCACTTTAACAATAGTTGGTTATAAAAACGTAACTATAAATGAAGATTTCTTTAATGGACACTTTCCAAATAAGCCAATTTTGCCAGGAGTTTTGATTTTGGAAGCTATGGCTCAAACAGGTGGCTTATTGATTTTGAAAAGTCAGGGCGACTCTGTGATTGGAAAGCTTGCATTGTTTTCTACTATTAACAATGCTAAGTTTAGAAAGCCAGTTGTTCCAGGCGATCAGCTTGTTTTTGAAGTTACTCTTTCAAGTAAGAAATTTAATATTTTTGCATTCAAAGCAAAAGCTTATGTCTTAGGTAATTTAGTTGCAGAAGCAGAGCTTCAAGCAGCATTGGTAGATAAATAAAGAAACAACAACTATGATTCATCCTTCAGCGATAATTTCACCGAATGCTAAAATTGGAACTAATGTTAAAATTGGTCCATATTCTGTTATTAACGACAATGTAGTAATTGGCAATAATGTAGAAATTTCTAATAGCGTTACTATTGATAACGGTGCAAGAATTGGTAATGATTGCAAAATTTTTACTGGGGCAGTTGTTTCTTCTGCACCTCAAGATTTGAAATATGCCAATGAAGAAACTTTTGCTATTATTGGTGAGCGTACTACAATTCGAGAGTATGCTACTATCAATAGAGGAACTACTGCTACTCATAAGACAATTGTTGGCGATGATGTGTTGATTATGACTTATTGCCATATTGCACACGACTGTAGAGTTGGTGATAAAGTGGTGATAGCAAATTTATCTCAATTAGCTGGACACGTGGAAATTGGCGAATGGGCAATTTTGGGTGGTTTTGCTAAAATAACTCAGTTTTGCAAAATTGGTAAACACTCTATGGTGGGTGCCGACGTGAAAATAGTTAAAGATGTTCCACACTATGCACTAATTGGCAGAGAGCCAGCACAAGTGGAAGGAATAAATAAAATTGGTCTTCGCAGAAGAGGATTTGAAAAAGAAGTGATTGATGAAATTCAGAATTTTTATGACATCATACTTTTTTCAGGCTATAACACTACCAATGGCATAAGCAAATATTTGGAAGAAACTAAAACTTTGATACCAGAAATTCAGGAATGCTTGGACTTTGTACAGTCTTCTAGCAGAGGAATTCACAGATAAGAAATAATAGCAAGCAGTACAGTTTCTATTGCTTTAAGTACTGTACTGTGCCATTTATTACTACGCAGATTGGTTCTGTCTCACGCAAATTATCTCTATCTTTACCATTGAAATCTCCATTAATTACAAGCATATCAGCATCGCTATTTATATCTAAAGTGCCACGGGTTTTCACTCCAGTTGAAGAATGAGTGTTTATTGTGTATGCAGTGAATGATTCCGATAAAGTAATTTTTTCTTCTGCAAACCAAGAGTTTTCTTCGTCCACAGGAATTCTATTTATAAATGCATCTATTCCTAGCCAAGGGCTATTACTTTCAATTGGGAAATCAGAACTTGCAACGAGTGTTACGTCTTTGCTTATAAAACTTCGCCAAGGATAGCCATAATTAGCACGAATACCCAATCGCTTAATCATCATTTTTGCATCTGAAACAAAATGTATTGGCTGAACTATTGGAAAAATATTCAATTCACTGAAACGAGACAAATCATCGTTATGAACAATTTGTGCATGTTCAATCCTTAATATAGCGTCATTGAAACCTAATTTTCTAATTTCTTCATATACATCAAGCACCATTCTATTTGCTGCATCGCCAATGGCATGAGTTGCAATTTGCCAACCAAGTTTAATTCCTTCCAAGGCACTTTTAAGCAAAATGTCTTTATCTATAAGGAAAAGCCCAGTATTATCTTTATCGTCAGTGTATGGCTCTAAAAGAGCTGCTCCTCGAGAACCTAAAGCTCCATCAGCAAAGAATTTCAAACCAATTATTCTTAGCATTTCACTTTCGATTGGCTTTTGTTGATAAGCTTGCCAATTATTATTTTGAGCACCCATATAGCAATTGATTCTAATTTTGAGTTTGCCAGCTTTATCAAGTTCTTTGTAAATATCTAGCACATCAAAACTTACATCCATATCGTGGATTTCAGTTAATCCTTTTTCGATGCAATTATCAATTGCATCAAGTATATATTTGGCTTTTTCTTCTTTATTTACTTTAGGAACTAATTTATTGATAAGGTTCATAGCGTTATCAACAAGAATTCCCGTGGGTTTCCCACTTTTAAACTTTCTTATTTCGCCACCTTCTGGTGCAACTGTATTTTTCTTGATGTTGGCTAATTCGAGAGCTTTTGAATTCACCCACATAGCGTGCCCATCTATTCTAGTTAATGCAACTGGTGTATTTGGAAAAGCTTCATCTAAAATACTTGCATTTGGATACTTAGCATTTTTCCAGTTTTCTTGATTCCAACCTCTGCCAATAATCCAATCGCCTTTATATCGAGAGCGATTTACAGCTTTTGCCACACAGTCTTGTGCTGAAATTGTATCGTCAAGATTTAGACCATTTAGTTTAAGACCTAAGCCGTAGACGTGTGCGTGTGCATCTACTAAACCAGGTAAAACTAAGCTTTCACCAAAGTTATACTCTTTACCATCAATAGTGATAATAGTTTCGGTACTTTCTTCTTTTGAAATGATTTTCTTGTTTTTGATAATTATTTTTGCTCGAATCGGCTTCATTTTTATACTTTAATTATACATTCTACTGGGCAAACTACAACGCATTGAGGCTCTTTGAAAAAACCAATACATTCCACACAAGTGTTCGGATCAATTTCAAAGAAATCAATTCCTAACGAGATTGAATATGTGGGACATTCTCTTTCACATCTTGCACAAACAATACATTCACTTGTAATTTTTAACGCCATAATGTTGCAAAAATAAGTATAAATATAGTGTTACAATCAACAAACTGAATTTCTTGGAATATTTCCTGACAATTATCCCTTCAATAGATTTAAGTATGCTCTTGCATAGATGATACTTTCTATGAAATTTTGCTTCCTGAAAAATTTATTTAGCAAAGAAAGCTCTAAGTAATAAACAAATTCCAAAAGTAAAAATAATTTTAAATTAATCACATTGCTATGCTTTTTCAAGAATTGAACTTTGCTGAAAGTTAATTTTTTTGCAGTTTGTTCTATTTTTTCAAAGTTTCCACTTCCACCACGCAAGTGAATTAGAAAAGCATTTGGAACAAAAAGAACATTTAAGTTTGATTTTCTAACTCTGAAAGCGAAATCTGCTTCTTCTGAATAGAAAAAGAACCTATTATCGAAACCGCCAAGAGTTTCAAAATTTCTTTTATTAATCAGAAAGCCCGCACCATCGCAATAAGGAACGGATTTTACCTGCCTACTTTTTACGATTTTCATTGAAAAATTCTTTTTACTCAAGTAATCGCTCAGCCAAGTCAAACCAATTACATCTTTTATTGCAGAGCTTACACTTGGAACAGAACCATAGCTTCTTTGCCAAGAAAAATCGGGAAAAAGATATTGCGGACAGGCAATTCCCAGCTTGGAATTAGCGATTTTGAATAATTCTGTAAAAGAATCATCGAAAAATTCGGTGTCTGAATTTAGTATTGCCACAAATTCGCTATTTGCAACTCTAACTCCAATATTGACAGATTTGGCAAAGCCAAGATTTTCTTTGTTTATAACAAGTTTCACGTCTTTATGGTGCTTTTTAATCAATGCACAAGTGTCATCGAACGAGTGATTATCCACTACAATAATCTCTTTCGTATGAATTTGAAAGTGATTTTTTATGCTTTCTATGCACTTTAAAGTGAGATTTGCGGTATTGTATGAAACTATTACAATAGTTATTTGCATATATTCTTTATTTTTGTTTTAGAAGATAATTACAAGTTTTTTTAACAATATCAGATTATTATTTCAAAATTGCAAAAATTTTAAATAAATTTGTAATTGCATAATTCTGAAATTTAATAAAAAAAGAGTTTAACGGAGGATTAATTGAAACGGAATTGGGGAAAATACTTACTTATAATTTTGCCAATAGTAGCTTCATTGTATTTGTTGTTACCAACATACACTGCTAGCAAACTAGAAAAATTAGAAGAAGAAGCAAAAGCAAAAGCAATGAGAGCTGGCAATAGTGCAGACTCGTTAAAAATTATGTCGGATTTCAAAAAAGCACATGGCGAAGAATTAAAGAAAGCCAAAGATGCTAGATTGAAACTTGGACTGGATTTGCGTGGTGGGATGTACGTAACATTGGAAGTTGATGTTATTCAACTTTTGAAAGAATCGGCTCAAAAAGAAGCTATTGATGATATTTTCAATGAAGTTATAGATAAAACATACAAAGCTACATCAGTTAATGATGAAAATGCTTTGGAAATATTTTTGAAAAATTTCAATGAAATTGCCAAACCAAAAGGCAAATCATTAATAAATTATTATGATATTACTGACTTAAGAGATGCTTCTGAAGCTAAAGTAATTGAGAATTTGAAACGTAATGTGGCAGATGCGATTGAGCAAGCTCAACAAGTAATACGCCAACGTATTGATAAATTTGGTGTGTCTGAGCCAAATATTCAATTGCAAGGTAATAGAAGAATTCTTCTTGAACTTCCTGGCGTGAAAGACCAAGAGCAAATGAGAGATTTATTGCAAACTACTGCTCGCTTGGAATTCAAACTTGTTAGAAACAATCAAGATGTAGTGAAAGCATTCAAGAAAATTGATGATTATTTAAAAAATCAATATATAGCTAAAAATGGAGGAGTTCCTACTCTTGCTGTTAAAACTGATAGCTTATCATCAACTTCTGCAACTAATACTTCATCTACTGCTTCTGCAACGACTGGTGGGAATCCAAACAATCCTTACGAAGGAATGCCTCAAGAAGCTGCACAAAAAGCATTTAAAATTGATCACCAATTCACTTCCTTGTTTGCTTCTTTTATAGTGCAAGGTAAGAAAGAAAATGCACGTTCGGATCAGTTCTTCTATATTGGAGAAATTCCTACGGCAGATTATTTCTTTAGAGTTGAGAAAGATTCTATTCCTAGAATGATGGAAGTTTTAAATAGACCTGAATTCAAATCAATAATTCCTTTTGATTTGGAAGTGGTAGTTGGTGCGAAATCATTAACAGCTGGCGATAAAACTGCGAAAGTTGACATTTATGAATTCTTCGCTTTGAAAAAAGAAGCTGAACTTATGGGTGATGTGATTTCAGATGCAAATAAAAACGTTGATCCAACTACAAATGGTTGGGTTGTAAATATGGGTATGAAAAGTGAAGGAGCTGAAAAATGGGCTCGTATAACTGGTGCAAATATTGACAAAAGAATTGCTATTGTTTTGGACGGCAGAGTTTACTCAGCACCAAACGTAATATCTAAAATCTCTGGCGGAAGTTCACAAATTTCTGGTATGGCCAACAGCGAAGAAGCACACATGCTTGAAATCGTATTGAAAGCTGGTGCTTTGAAAGCCCCTGTGAAAATTATTGAAGAAAGAATTGTGGGTGCATCACTTGGTGAGGATTCAATCAAATCTGGTGTGAATGCAAGTATAATAGCATTTATTTGCGTTGTATTATTTATGGCAATCTACTATTCAAAAGGTGGAATTATTGCAAATATAGCAGTAATTATTAACGTTTTGATGACAATTGGAATTATGACAGCATTGGGTGGTTCATTATCATTGCCAGGTATTGCAGGAATTATCCTTACAATCGGTATGGCAGTGGATGCAAACATCTTGGTTTACGAAAGAATTAGAGAAGAACTATTGAGAGGTCGCACAATTAGAGCATCTATTGACGAAGGTTTCAGCAGAGCTTTGAATGCGATTTTGGATTCAAACGTAACTACATTTATGACTGGTCTGATTCTTTACATTTTTGGTACTGGATTTATCCAAGGTTTCGCAATCACATTGATGATTGGTATCTTGACAACATTATTCACAGCAATCTTTCTTTCAAAAATCATGATTTTATTGACTTTGAAAGACGATGCTACAACTTACAACTTTGGTCAATAATTACCATTAGTTTACAAAAAATTAAATAGAAAATAAATAAGAGGAAATAATGCATTTTTTTGGAAAAACTAACATAGACTTTGTAGGACAAAGAACTAAGTTTTTTAATTTTTCATTGATAATTAATGTTTTTGGTGTTTTAGCTATTGCTGCTGGACTTGCTGGATTTCATTATTTTGAACCAGAATTTGGTATTGACTTTGAAGGTGGTACTGAATTAGCAGTTGCTTTTAAAGGCGATGTTAATGCAGAAAAACTGAGAGGAGTTATGGAAAAGGCTCTTAAAAGCGAACCTGAGATTAAATCATTTGGAGCTGGAAATCAATTTTTGATTAGAGTGAAAGATGTCAATAATGGTGGCAAAGTAGTAAATGAAACATTGAAAGCTAACTTCCCAGGAAGTTACACTGTGCTAAAAGAAGATAAAATCGGACCTAAAGTTGGTGCGGAAATGAGAAACTATGCAATGCTTTCAGTAGTATTGGCTATGGTTGCAATTTTGCTTTATATCGCTTTCCGTTTTGAATTTGTGTTTGGTTTGGGGGCAATTATTGCACTTATCCATGACGTAATCTTCACAATCACTATCGTTTTGCTTGTGAACAAACTTCACATAATTAACTTAGAAGTGAACCAAGGTATGTTGGCAGCATTGCTAACAGTAATTGGTTTCTCTGTACACGATACGGTAATCGTATTCGATAGAGTGAGAGAAAACAAAGAGAAAATGAAAAACGTTCCTTTAATGGAATTAATCAATATTTCTATCAATGAAACTTTGAGCAGAACTATTAATACTGTTTTAACAGTAGTAATGGTATTGGCTATTATCGTAGCTTTTGGCGGACCAGTATTGCAAGGTTTTGGTTTTGTGATGTTAATCGGTATTATTATTGGTAGCTATTCATCTATTTTCGTGGCATCTTCATTCGTGATATGGTACACAGAGAAAAATAAATTAGCTGAAAAAGAATCTAAGTCATTATCAAAAGCGTAAACAAAATGACATTTGAAGAAATAAAATTTTCGGATAAGAATGCTGTAGCATTAAAGCTTGGTGCATCACTTTTGGGTGGCACTGAAGCAATGGATTTTAGCAAAAAAATTGCTGAGCTTTGTAGCAACCAAACATCAAACATTTTCATTGATTTGGGAGATGTGGAAGCAATGAATAGCTCTGGACTTGGTATGCTCGTTAGTGCTTTTACTACGATTAAGAAGCATAACTTAAATATGGCTTTAGTTGATACTCCTCAGAAAGTAACTAGTCTTTTGGAGCTTACTCAATTAGACAAGATATTTTCTTTTGAAAATGATTTGCAATCTGCAATCTCGAAAATTTAATTTTTAATTTAATTTTTTATTAGCTCCGAGCTTATTAATAGCTCGGAGCAATATTTTTTTTTATAGAGAGAAATCAATGAGCGTTAAGCTTGTAGTTGGTGCCCAATGGGGCGATGAAGGAAAAGGAAAAATTGTTGATTTGATTAGCCAAGGTGCTGATATTGTTGCTCGCTATCAGGGGGGTGCAAATGCTGGGCATACTTTGGTGATAGAAGGGAAGCAATATATTCTACATTTAATACCATCTGGAATATTAAATCCAGATGTAATCTGTGTGATAGGCAATGGGGTTGTCATAGATCCAGTAGCTTTAGAGCAGGAAATACAAATGCTTGCTTCACATGGTATTGATGTATCTGGTAGATTATTCATAAGCCATAGAGCTCATTTAATTATGCCTTATCATAAAATGATGGATCAGGTTCGTGAGAAAAGTAGCAATACTATTGGCACAACTGGAAGAGGAATTGGACCTTCATATTTTGATAAAGCAAAACGAAGCGGAATCCGAATTGTTGATCTGCTTGATAGAAAAGGATTAGAAGAAAAAATTAGAGTGAATTTGAAAGAATATAATGATATTCTGACTAAGATTTATTCTGAAGAAGAAATGGACGTTGAGCAAATAATTGAAACGTATTTGAACTTCGATAAAACAATTGACCCTTACGTTACTGATACTTCACTACTGCTTAATCAAGCAATCAAAGAAGGCAAGAAAATAATTGTAGAGGGTGCTCAAGGTGCTTTACTAGATATAGATCATGGAACTTACCCATTTGTTACTAGTTCTAACCCGACATCTGGCGGTGCTTGTACTGGATTGGGAATACCACCAACAGCAATTAAGGAAATCATCGGCATTGTGAAAGCGTATGCAACAAGAGTAGGCAATGGACCATTCCCAACGGAATTGGAAAATGAAATTGGCGAGCAACTACGCAGCCAAGGACATGAATTTGGAGCTACTACTGGCAGAAAAAGAAGATGCGGTTGGTTAGATTTATTTGCATTGAAATACTCTGTGATGGTGAATGGAATTAATAATATAGCATTGACAAAATTGGATGTGCTTGATAATTTCGAGACAATTAAAGTTTGTGTGGGTTATTCTCAAAATGGCAAGAAATTAAAATCATTGCCTGCTGATGTTCAATCTTATGAAAACTTGGAATTGGAATATGTTGAATTCCCAGGTTGGAAAACAAATTTAACTGGCATTAAAGAATACGATAAGCTACCAGACAATGTGAAAACCTATATTAAATTCATAGAAGAATACACCGAAACAAAAGTAGGTTTGATTTCAGTAAGCCCAGACAGGGCTGACTCAATTATAAGATAAACTTTTGAAAGCCATTCAGCAATGAGTGGCTTTTTTTTTGTGAGTGTGGGTAAGTTTGGTAGATATGAGGAAATTTATTGAATTGCAATTTGAAATTACAATTTAGAAATAAATATGGCAAATAACTATGTTAACTTCATTACAGATGAATATTTGTTTCAATGTATTGGAAATTTCCATGAAGAAATACTAGGCGGGATTGAGGGTTACGAAAAAGTGAATTATGGTGGGTGCGATATAAAAGCAAATGATAACACATTATTTGCGGATAATAAAAATAAGCATAACACAATGAATAGCGGTGGTGCAGAAAGTTTATATCAGAAACTTGAAAGGATTGCAGAAAAATATCCAAATTCGAAATGTTACTTAGTGCAAATACTTGCAAAAAGTAGTTTCAATGAGGAATGGGAAGCTAAATTTATAAAAATAGTAGTATTTATCAAATATCAGGAGACCAATTTTACAAATTATTAACCAATGAAGACGATGCATTATTTAAACTTTATAAAGCATTACCTAATGAAATTAATGAATTCTTAAATAAGAAAGAGAAATCTGTAAACAAAACCAACTCTGCATTTGAAGAAATTAAATCAACAGCTAATAAATCAAAACGTAGTATAATAGATGAAATTACTTTTGAGAACTTTAGTTATTACATGGGTTTCGACAAATTATAATATTCATTTAAGAATTTCACAATCGAAAAACCGATTTCTTTGCCTAAATTGACTGGTACTGCGTTCCATATTTGTTTGTATTGCTGTGAAATTGAACCAGCAAATTTCCAATTATCTGGGAATGTCTGTATTCTAGCATATTCACGAACTGTGAATGGCCTTGTTTCCTCTGGATGGCATCTTTCAGTTTGCTTTTGGGCAGGACTGCATGTTAGACTTAAACATGGTTCGTCCCAACCTATACGTCTTGCAATTCCAGTTTTACCACCACCTAGGAAAAAACTACCTCCCATAAATTCTTTTTGGATATTTAAAGGTAAATCTCGCCAATATCCTTTTTGAGGAACTAATTTAAGTACATCAGCTTTACTTTTAGAGTATTTAGACCCATCTGAGATAGGAACATCAGAATCAAATAATTCTCCTTTCTTTAAAGCATCTATTAAATTGTAAATCTTTTTATATGGTTTTGGATATTCAAATGGAATATCAATATCCTTACGAACACCTACTAAAATAAGTCTTTCCCTTTTTTGAGGTACTTTAAAATTAATAGCTTTTAAAACTTTTACTGGAACTACATTATAGCCAATTTCATTTAATATTGAAATCATACCTATTAGAGTTTTACCATTTTCATGGCTAAGCAAACCACGAACATTTTCACCAATACAAATAGGAGGATTAACTTCATTTACTACTCTTGCAAATTCATAGAATAGAGTTCCCCTAGCATCAGCTAAACCTAGTTTTTTACCCGCATAGCTAAATGCTTGACAAGGGAAGCCACCAGTTACAATATCTACTTTATTATAGTAATCTGTAAAATCAAAAGATTTTATATCACCCTCAAGTACATTCCAATTGGGTCTATTTTCTCTTAAAGTTTTACAAGCATATTTATCAATTTCATTGAGTGCAACACAATTTATTCCTGCATTTTCAAGCCCAATTGCAAGGCCACCAGCTCCAGCGAAAAGTTCAATTACACTATAATTATGTATTGGTATGACATTATTAGAATATTCAATTTGTTCTTTTGGTTGAATTAAATCATTGAAAATTGAGAATTGCTCTCTTTTATATAATCTATAATTACTCATTGGCTCACGAACTGCAGAAAGTTTACCCTCTCTATCCCAACGACGAAGCGTTTCTTTGCTTTTACCAATTAATTCAGATGCTTCTTTGAGTGATAAATATTCTTTCATAACCAAGCTACATAACCTTATACAATGGTTACAAAAATATCAATTTAATTTGAAATATCCAAAACTTATTTTTTATTAATAAGTATAATAGTTAATCCACTTCCATAACAAACTTGTAATGGAGCGGTTTTTTGATTAATTTCGTATTCATTGAAATTGGAACCTGAGTTTTATATGTCTTTACACCAAATTACTTGCCCAAATTGTAATCATAGCTTTCCGCTGGAAACTGCTATCAGCAATGATTTTGAAGCAACTCTATTAAAACAAGCTGAAGCAAAATTGCACGATAGCTTTGCTGAAAAGGAACAGAATTATGCAAATGAACTTGCCAAACTAGAGCAAGAACGCAAAACCAAAGAGCAAGATTTGGAGAAAATACTTCTTATGATTCGCAATGAACATAAAGAACAAATGGAAGCTGAAAGAAAAAGCCAAACTGATATGATTGCAAAGATGAATAATGATAATTTTACCCGCATAGCTGAAGAACGCCAGAAATTTGAGAAAGAGAATATTGATAAAATTGATTCTGAAAGAAAACGTAATGATGAATTGATACTTAAAATTGAAGCTGAAAGAGAAGCTAAATATGAACTTCAGAAACAATATGAATTGAAAGAAAAAGAAAGTGTGCAAAAATTAGACGAAGAAATAAATAAAATTGCTAATAAACTCAATGCAGATTTTAATGCTAAGAATGAATGGGCAATGCAAGAAAAAGATAATTTAATTGCAGAAGAAAGATTGCAAAGAGTACGCCTCCAAAAACAAATCGAAGAATTACAAAAAAAGTCATCGCAAAAGTCTATGGAACTACAAGGCGAGGCTATGGAATTAAATTTGGAATCTCGACTTAAAGAGCATTTTATCTATGATAATTTCCAAGAAGTTAGCAAGGGAATTAGAGGTGCGGATTTAATCCAACAAGTTTATAGAGCTCAAGGAGTATCAGCGGGTGCTATAGTATATGAATTTAAGAATGCTCAAAACTTCAGCTATGACTGGATTACAAAATTAAAAGATGATTCTAATAAATCTGGCGGTAGTGTGCAATTGCTCGTTACTACTGTTTTTCCGAAAGAAGCACAAGACGAAAGAATTACTAAAATAGAAGGTGTTTGGGTTTGCAGACCAGAATACACTATTATAGTTGCGACAATAATTAGAGAGCAAATATTAAAAGTAAATGAAGTGATGGCATCGCAATCTGGTAAGGATAGTAAAATGCAAGCACTATATGATTATCTTACGACTGATGAATTTAAAAATAAATTTACTCGAATATTAGAAACATTCGACGAAATGAAAGATACTTTGGATTCTGAGAAGAAAGCTATGACTAAGCATTGGCAGAATAGACAAATTCAAATTGAAAAAGTATTAATTAATTCCACTGAAATTTATACTAAAATAAACGCAATTGCCTTAGAAAACTATTCGAGTGGATTAAGTGAACTTAATGCTCTTGCTGAAAAAGAAACAAAAAAATTACCTGACAATATTGATTTGAATAACAGTTCTGATGGATTATTTTAATATGAAGAATTTACTGATAATTGCATATTATTTTCCTCCATCGGGTGGGCCTGGAGTGCAAAGAGTATTAAAACACGTACGATATTTGCGTGAGTTTGGCTGGAATCCAATTGTACTGACTGTGAGCAATGGACAGTTCCCTGCTCGCGATGAATCGCTTTTGGAGCAAGTACCAACCGATATTTTAGTTGAGCGAACTCATATTTACGAGCCGTATGATTTATACCGTTTGTTGACTGGTAAAGCAAAGGGCAGTGCTATAGATGTGAATGTGATAAAAAAAGATGGTGCAAAAAGTAGCTTCATAGATAGTTTAGCAGAGTTTATTCGTGCTACATTTTTTATTCCAGATGCACGAATTGGCTGGAAATTTACAGCTTATGAAGCAGCTCGCAAATTGATAAAGGAACATAATATTGAAGCTATTTATAGTTCATCGCCGCCTTACACTTGCTCTATAATAGCACGCAAAATGAAACGAGAATTTAAATTGCCTTGGGTGGCTGGCTTCCGTGACCCCTGGACTGGCTTTATCTCATCACCCAAAAGATGGTTTTTGCCGAGTGCAATTGATAAAGCTATGGAGCATAGCACTTTTGCTGAAGCAGACTTTGTGGAGTGTGCTTGGGAAGGTATTATAAAAGATGCTTTAGCAAAATATCCCGATTTGGAAGAAAAGAAATTCATTCACGTTCCTAATGGATTTGATTCAAACGATTTGCCTCAAGTAGAATACACAAAAACTGATAAGTTTACAATCACTTACACTGGCTCTATGTATGGCAGACGCAACCCCGCAGCTTTCTTTGAGGCAATTCAGAATTTATTAGACACACAACAAATTGATGCTAATAAATTACATTTGCGTTTTATTGGTCGCTTTGGCGATGAAGTAGATGCTATGTTTCAAAAAGCAAGTTTCAAAAATTCTATTGAAATTATCAATTATGTGCCTCACCATAAAAGTATTGAATACTTAATGCTATCCGATGCTTTGCTATTAGTTGTGGACGAAAGCAAGGAAAGTGCTGAAATAGTGCCTGGAAAAGTTTATGAATACATTGGTTGCAAACGCCCAATAATTGCAGTAGCACCAGAAGAAGGAGCTATTGCAGATTTAATTAAAGAGACGAAATCAGGGAATGTTGCACATCAAACAAATGTTTCAGAAATTGAGAAAATTATATTAAGAAATTATACTAATTGGCTAAACAATAGTGGTGATTTCAATCCAAACACAGATGCAATTAAGAAATACGAAAGAAGAGAAGCAGCAAAAACTTTGGCAGAATTATTAGATATGTTAAGTTAATAATTAGTAAGCTTGATTAAATTAATTTAAAAGAATTAACTCATATTTCATCAACAACAAATTTCATTAATTCTTCAATACTCTTTGGTTTTAATAAAATAGCTTCAAACTCTTCATCTACTTCTGCAATTCATATAGCCAATATTATTTGATTTTCTTCAATAATTCAACAACCCACTATTGCCAAATCGCCAGCCATTTGCAAAATCTTTTATGTTCATTGCACGTTTGCCTTGCAATTGCAACTCAGTAATTTCTATAGTTCCTGCACCACATCCAATCAGAAATTGATTGTTTTCAATCTTATACTCATTAGGCGCAAGTATTGTTTCATTTGGTTTGCATTTTAATATTTTTAACGTCTTTTCGCCTTCTGCTTCTATCAAAGTGTAAGCTCCTGGGTAGGGGCTTAAGCCGTGAATGAAATTAATTACTTCATTTGCAGATTTGCTAAAATTAATTTTACAATCATCTCGGAAAATCTTTGGAGCTGGAGTTGCATGGGTATCATCTTGTTTCATTGGAGTATAATTCCCATCAACTAATAAATTGCAAGTTTCGATTGCCAAATCTGCTGCCATTGGCTGGAGTGCATCGTGTAGCTCACCTGCTGTCATTAGTGGTATTATTTCAAATTCCTTCTTTAATAAAATATCGCCTGTATCCACTTTATCTTGTAATATGAAAGAAGTCAGCCCAGATTTACTTTCGCCTTTAATTATAGCCCAATTGATTGGTGCCGCTCCTCGGAACTTTGGTAATAAACTACCGTGTATATTGAAACTTGCTATTTTAGGAATAGAATAAACAGCTTTCGGTAATATTTTAAATGCAACTATACAGAATATATCTGCATTTAATTTATTTAGTTCTTCAATAAATTTCTCGTCGCTAAGTTTTTCTGGTTGCAATATATTCAATCCCAGCTCCATTGCTTTCTTTTTCACAGGGCTTGGCATCAAAGTTAGACCTCTGCCTTGTGGTTTGTCTGGCACAGTAACAACTGCCACAATCTCGTGAACTTTATGCAATGCTTCCAATGTTGGGACAGGGAAGTCGGGTGTACCCATAAATACTATTCGAGCCATATCAGTTTTTCATTACGTTTAATTGGATTTTCTTGGATTCTTTGGCAGCTTTCTTTTCAAGTTCATCAATCTCATTTGGCATAATCATGTTATCTTGGAAAATTTCCCTCAATAAGTCATAAGTGTAAATTCCTGTTGAGTGTCCGTTGCCCCATTTGGTGGAAAGGGCATAGTTTCCAATTGGTTGCATCTCTTTCAAATCGAATACACCTGGCTCTATGCGTACATCGTAGGGTTTGGAATAGACCAAATTGCCGATTTGTTCGCCTGTGCAAGTGGCACATGGGCATTTTCTGCGTAAAGTCTCAAGTGATATCACTCCCACGTAGCCATCGCTCCATTCTATCTGCAATAAGAAGGGTTTTGGGCGTGTAATTTTTACTGGTATTGGTGCCATTGTTCTTTATTTTTCTAAGTTTATCGAAATTTTCAACTGAAATTTTCTTAAATTACGACTTTAAAAGTCAACTTTTTCAAAATTGTATAAAGCTGAAATTAACATTTCTTAAAATTAGGTACAAGTTTATTTATGATTACTCAAAGATTAAAAGAAGAAACAAGACCAAACCACGAGCATACAGAGGAAATAGCTTACTCTAAAGAGATTATGAGCCGCACTTTGACTGCCGAAGAATACAAAAAACTAATCACAAACACATACTTTGTGCATTCAGTAATTGAAAATCAAGTCGAAAAAATCGATGCATTATTGAATGATTCTGATTTGGAATTGGATACTCGCAAAAAATCTCATTTGCTTGAAAAAGATTTGCAAAATTTAGGTTTGGAGGTTGCAAATATTTCTACTCCTTCCATTGAATTTAAAATTAGTACCTTAGAAGAAGCTTTGGGTGCAATGTATGTTTTGGAAGGTTCTACTTTGGGTGGAATGTATATCTATAAAGCATTGCAACGCAATCCAAATTTAGAAAAAGAAAACATAAGCGAATTCAATTACTATAATTGCTATGGCGAAGCTACGAGAGATCGTTGGGCAAAATTCCAAGAAGTATTGATTAAGTATGCTGCCAATAAAGAATCGGAAGATGCTATAGTGGAAAATGCAAAACGCACATTCGATTATTTGTCGGAAGTATTTCAAGCAAGCAAAAATTAAATATAGACTTAGTTTGAATCAATTTATAGAAAGTGAACAGGGCAACTTGTTCACTTTTTTTATTTGTTGTATGTTGCAACCTCTCAGATAGTTATTATTCAAGTAGTCCTTATCAATAAAAGTACTGCTGAAATTATACCCATCTATCCTCTTAGGGTTTAGACTTGTTTGAGCTGAGACAGTGCAATTAGCTATTATAAATATAGCTATTAATAATAATTTTTTCATTTTGCTCTTGCCTAATTAGTTTTTGAAAATTTAGAAGAATAAACTATCGACTGATTGTCAGTAATTTCTAAGA
>CAZYXG010000014.1:0-51723 GCA_964650885.1 uncultured Hyphomicrobiales bacterium
TTTTTTGGGGCTGCAAAAAGACAAAGAATCGAACTTAGGCGACCACAACAATATTGAGAATTTGGCATAAGAACTATAGGTGCTACCTAATAGAATCAAACCATACCCAACAACAAACAGGCAGTTCCTACGGAACTAGTTTTTAATTTGAATGAACCTTTCTAAGATTTTAAACCTTTGGGAGCTTTAGATTTGCTATGGATATCAGACTTCCTTGGTATGGCATCTTGTTAATTTTTTAATCCTGCAATCCTGTTTAGAAAATTTCTGCAATGTTTGGCAGTTTTCTGGATTCTTCACTTCGTTCAGCAAGATCAGACACATTTTCACACATTACTTATCACTCATAACTCATAACTTTTCTTTGTAGGATTTCTAAATTTTAAAAACTGTTAAAAATTAATCGAAACAAATTGATATTTTTGGAGTAAATGTATAAAACAAAATAAATCGAAAAATAAAGGATAAATATGTGCGGTATTATCGGCTATATTGGTAGCCAAAAAGCATCTCATCTTTTGGTAAATGGCTTAAAGCGAATGGAATACCGTGGCTATGACTCTGCTGGCATTGCCTTTTTGGAAAATGGAGTGCTTAACATCCTTAAGCAAAAAGGTAAAGTAGAAGTGTTAGACCGATTGGTGCCACACGATTTAATTCACACAACTATTGGTATTGCTCATACTCGTTGGGCAACCCACGGTTTCCCAAATGATTTGAATGCCCACCCACACGTTGATAATTCAGGGAATATCTCAGTTGTGCATAATGGTATTGTTGAGAATTATAATGCTATTCGCACAAAACTTATGCAAGATGGCTATAATTTCTATACAGATACTGATACTGAAGTACTGGCTGTTTTCATTGGCTCAATCTATGAGAAAGTGAAAAATTTAGAAGAAGCTGTGCGTATTGCTTTGAGCGAAGTTGATGGTACTTACGGTATTGCTGTGCTTTCTTCGTATGAGCCAGATAAAATTATTGCTGCTCGTATGGGTAGCCCAATGGTGTTGGGTATTGGCGACGATGAATATATCATTGCCTCGGACGCTGCGGCTATTGTGAGTCACACAAAACGAGCTATTTATTTGAACGATGGCGAAATGGCTATCGTAACTCGAAATGGCTATATAACTAAAACAATTCAAAATGAAACTACAAATGGAACTATTGAATCTATAGAGTTCGATTTAGAACAAATTGAAAAAGGTGGTTTCGAACATTTTATGCTTAAAGAAATCTTTGAGCAATCGGAAACAGTTCGAAATGCCCTTAGAGGACGTTTGTTAGTTGAAAAGGGTAATGTTCGCTTGGGTGGCTTGGGTTTAGTAATGGAGAAACTAAGAAACGCAAAACGTATTATCATTACTGCTTGCGGTACTTCTTGGCATGCAGGGCTTGTTGCCGAATATATGATTGAGCAATTGGCCCAAATTCCTGTTGAAGTTGAATACGCTTCTGAATTCAGATACAGAAATCCAGTTATCACTCCAGACGATGTGATATTCGCTATTTCTCAATCTGGAGAAACTGCCGATACTTTGGCTGCTGTGAAAGAAGCTCGCCAAAAAGGAGCAACAGTTGTTGGATTTGTCAATGTGGTTGGTAGCTCTATTGCCAGAGAAACTGAAGCTGGCATCTATCTGCACGCTGGGCCAGAAATTGGTGTAGCATCTACAAAAGCATTCACTTCTCAGCTAACAGTAATGGCACTTGTGGCTTTAATGCTTGGCAGAATGAAATCACTTTCTCAATTGGACGGCAAGCGAATAGCAGCTGAAATTGCTGAATTGCCAGCTAAGATAGATAGAGTACTTGAGCAAACTAAAGTGATAAAAGCAATAGCTGAAGAATACTCAAGTGCAAAAAATTTCCTTTATTTAGGTAGAGGCTATAACTTCCCACTGGCTTTGGAAGGTGCTTTGAAATTGAAAGAAATTTCTTATATCCACGCCGAAGGTTATCCAGCAGCTGAAATGAAACACGGCCCAATTGCCTTGATTGACGAAGATATGCCAGTAGTCTTTATTGCTACCCACGATGAAATCTACGACAAAGTTCTTTCCAATATGGAAGAAGTTAAAGCTAGAAAAGGTAAAATCATTGCAATTGCAAACGAAGGAGACGAAAGAATTAAAACTCTTGCGAACCACGTGATTTATATCCCGACCACTATTCCAATGTTAAACCCAATTTTGGCGGTAGTTCCTTTGCAATTAATTGCTTATTACATTGCACTGAAACTGGGTTGCAATGTGGATCAGCCAAGAAACTTAGCAAAATCTGTAACAGTTGAATAAATTTTAAAAAAGAAAAGCTCTTTAGAAATAAAGAGCTTTTCTTTTATAATTGGCAATTATTGCTTCATTTATATAAGATTTAATAATATCTAATTCAAATTTATTAATTTCGTGTTCGTTCTATTAGAATAATTTTAGAAACAAGACGTAACAAGAAAAATGAGCATCAGAATTCCCGAATATGTACAGAAATTAGTTCCTTATCGCTCTGGCAATCAAACTACAAACAATACCGATAGAGCAACATTCAAAAAGTTAATCAATTTAGCAAGTAATGAAAATCAGCTTGGCTCTTCTCCAATGGCAATAGAGTATATCCAAAATGCTTTTACCGATTTGGCAATCTATCCTGATACAAAATCATCGGAATTAGTAGCTCAATTAGCAAAACATATTGGGCGTAAACCAGAAGAGATAATCTTCGGTAGTGGATCCGATGCACTGATTGCTTATATTGTTGGTGCTTTTGCTCAAGAGGGCGAAGAAGTCCTAACTGCCTCTGGTACATTCGTTGGGATATTTACCGATACCAATAAACAAGGGCGTGTGATTAAAACAGTTCCTTTGAAAAATTACGGTTTCGATTTAGATGGGATTTTAAATGCTATTTCTGAAAAAACTAGAATTATCTATTTAGCTAATTCGAATAACCCAACAGGAACTATCTTCACGGCAGCAGAATTTGAAAGCTTTTTTGCTAAAGTGCCAAAAGATATTTTAGTTGTTTTGGACGAAGCTTATAGACTTTATTCGGCAGATTTCCCTGGCTATCCCGATGGCTTGTCTTATCAAGCAGAGAATTTGTTAGTGCTTCAAACATTTTCCAAATCCTATGGTTTGGCTGGTTTGCGTGTTGGTTATTGCGTTGGCCCAGCGGATTTAATTGGCTATTTGATGAAAGTTAAGTTACCTTTCGAGCCAAATATATTAGCACAAGCTGCTGCAATTGGTGCTTTGCAAGACGAAGATTTCCTAATACGAACTAAAGATTTGAATGCGAGAATGATTAGTTTAATGACAAGCAAATTCACCGAATGGAAAGTAGAATTTGCTCCTGCTTATGCAAACTTTGTAATGATTTTATTGGAAGATGAAGCAGCTGCACTAAATTTTGTAGCAGGCACATTGGAGCGTGGAGTTGTTACCAGACATTTGGGTGGCTTCGGTATTACCAATGGCGTAAGAATCAGTACTGGCACTGAAGAACAAATGGCTATTGCAATGCCTATATTTGAAGAATTGTTGAAGAAATAATTACTCTTTATTAGCTTAATTCAAATATAAAATAATTTTGTAAGGAAATCAAAAGTCATTCTACTAAGCTAGAATGACTTTTTTTTTACAATTTTAAGGAATCTCATTATGAGAAATCTGAATATTTTAGCTATTTTTTGTAGCTTTTTGTTTGTTCTAGGATTAGCTTCTTGCAAAGAAGAATCAACTCCAACAACTCCCGCACCTACTGACTATGTAGCTGATGACAATTCATTTACAAGTTTTATGAGTTGGAAATTAGAAAAAACGAATATGGGCCCAAGTCCTTCGCTTGGAATGGCACACGCTGGTAATGATTCAACAGTGGTTCGTAAAATTTATTTCAAAGATGGACAGAATTCTGTCAATGGTAAGTACCCAATTGGAACAATAATAGTTAAGCATTCAGACAATTCAAATGGAACATTAAAAGAATACGTTGCTATGGTTAAAAGAGGTAATGATTTCAATAAAACTGGTGGCAATTGGGAATGGTTTATGTTAATGCCTGATGGAAAAATTGGTTCTGATAATGGAATGCCAATGAGAGGTGCAGGTCTTATGGGTGGTATGTGTGGCAGTTGCCATAATGCAGCCTCTTCTAAAGATTTTGTTTTCAGTAAATAGGTTTTGGGGTAATGAAAATATTTTTGAAATATTTAATAGTACAGTTATTTTTAATCTCCTTTACTTTTGTGGCTATTGCACAAAATACAAATAAAGTAATTGTAGAAATGTTTACAAACTCTCATTGCAGCTCTTGTGGAGCAGCTTACAATAATTTGGGAAATAATGTCTTCAATAAAGATTTTTTCAAAGATGTTGTATTCATTGCGTATCACATAAACACATATAGCGATGATAAGTTATACCAAGAATCTAAAGCAGAGTCAATTCCAAGAGCAACTTGGTACACTGGCATAACTGGTACTCCCACTTTTTTTATTAATGGCAAAAAATATACCCAAGGTGATTTAAGCCAGAACATTCAAAATGCGATTACCGAAAATAAAACAATTGATATAGGTTTATCCTGCTCCATTGAAAATGGTAGTCTAATTATTAATTCTGATTTAACTGCTAACATTGAATTTGCCAACCTGAAATATTTCATTGTGGTAACTGAAAATGTGAATTATAAAGGAAGAAATGGACTTGAAAACCATAAAAATGTGATGAGGACTATGCCAAACACATCTGCAGGTGAATCAATTAGCCTTCAAGCTGGTTTAAAAAAAGCAATCAATAAAAATGTTACTTTAAATTCAGCTTGGAATTTTGATAGCTTGTCTGTTGTTGTATTCATTCAAAATAGCGTAACAAAAGAAATTTACAACTCGGCAATATTAAAAAGTGCTGATTTTGTTCCTACTTCTATACAAGAAAAAGAAACAATCGAGAATTTTACTTTGTCACCATTGCCTAATAAAGGCGAACTGAATTTAAAATTTAATTCTTTAGTAGCTGGAAATGCAAAATTTTTAGTTTTTGATTTGTTGGGACGATTGATTGAAGAAAAATCATTAACTACAAATAATGGTAGTAATTCATTTTTTATTGATTTAACAAAGCAAAATCTAAATAAAGGAGTATATACTTACTCTTTGGAATTAGATGGCAATAAGCAAAATGGCTCTTTTGTAATAGATTAAATAATAATTAAATGGGGTCAACTTATTAATTAACCCCATTTAATATTCTTAATTATTATTAATTTCTTTTGATAATAATTTATCCACCGAAATCCTTCCTGACCCAAATATCAAAACAATAACTGCTGCAATCATAAATAAGAATGGAGTGGCTGTTACAAAACCATCTGTATTACTAATTATACCCAATATTGCTTCTCTATTTGCTGTTAATTAAGCTATAATCATTGTAAATATTAATGGAATTGATATGAATCGTGAGCCTAAACCCAACAATAATAATATTCCACCTATACATTCCGTTCCGCCAGCTAAGTAAACATTTAATTGTGGCATTGGTATATTCAAACCAGTAAAATAGTACAATGTTCTATCGTAATTAGTTAGCTTGCCAAGTCCTGTTTGGTAGAATTGAAATCCTCAATAAAGCCTGATAGACAGCAAAAATACATCTTCAAATAATTGAAATCTTTTTGTTTCGGCGAAATTAAAATTGATTACATTTAATAGTAAGTTTTTCATAAATAATTATTCTTTAATATTAAGTGGAATGTTTTAGTATAAGTTATTTTGATAACCTTACAAATGATTTTCTATCTTTTTAGTAATTTCCACATTAATTCTTTCTTTTGCGTGGTTATCAAGATTAATCTCTTTTAAAATAATATCATCAGATAATGCAAATGATTGTTGAAGTGCAAGTAGTTGTTTTTGAAAACTTGAACAAGTTTCACAGTTTTTCAAATGCATAAAGAGTCGAAATCTATCTAAAATAGAAATGTCTGACTTTTTAACATCCATCATTTTTGATATAAGTTTTGTAGCAGCGTAACAACTAAAAAAACTAATAGTCATAATATTTACAATTATTTTATTCATTCTTTACTCGTTTTACTTTCAAACCAATTAATTTCTAAACAATTTCTTAAAGAAGTTCTTACTCTGTGCAATATGACCCAAATGTTAGACTCTGTTATGTCTAATTCCTTACAAATATCTTGTGTGCTGTACCCATCAATTTCTCTAAGAATAAAAATCCTAGCTTGTTTAGATGGAAGTTTATCTAAGCAATTATTAAGAATTTCTAAAAATTCTTCTTGCACAAATGCTTCCAATGGAGATGATTCCCAACTCTTTGGGCTATTACTTCTTTTCCAATGATGAGGATAGCCGTCGTTTGCATTTTGAAAATATTTATCTATAAAGATGTTTTCATCTTCATTCTCTAATTCTAATTGACTTATTGATACAGTGCGTTTTTCTTTTTTATAAAAATCAAATATTTTATTTTTCAAAATTGAAGTAAGCCAAGTTTTTATAGATGAATTGTTTTTGAAATTCTCGAAAGATTCCAACGCAGCTAAAAATGTTTCTTGTACCAAATCTTCTGCCACTACTTTATCGCTCACTCTGAAATAAGCATAAGAATAAAGATAATCACCATATTCACTCACCCAATATTGAGGTTTAGTTACCATTTCTGATTCTTTGTACATTATTTACTCTTTATTAGTTTTATTCAAATCGTTAAGTGATTTTTTGAATTTCTTTTCGTTTTTCAAATTGCCGAAAAAGTCTTTATCGAATTCCTTGAAAGTAGATTTTGTTTGCTCAAGTGTTTTAATGCCAGCTTTAGTCAGCTCTATCAGTTTAGATCTAGTGTCTGTAGGGTGGTCTCTTCTATTGAGCAAACCAGCTTCTTCGAGTGAGCGAAGCACTTTCGATGCAGTCATTTTATCTATACCAGCAGAATCGGCTATATTCATTTGGCTTGTTCCTATTTCCTCATCTAAGTGCTGCTTTATTACCAATAGCAATGTGAATTGTGTCTGCGAAATATTATGTTTTTTTAAAGCTCTATTGCAGTTCTTTTGCCATTTAATAAATGTTTGCCAAAATGCTATTCCAATGAATTCTGAGTTTTGCATAAATTCCAATCAAGTTTTGTAAATTCAATAAATTAAATATAGCTCTTAATTTTTGAAAAATCAACATTCCCGCCAGAAAGTATTACACCAATTTTTGTATTTCGGAAATAATCTTTGTTGTTCAAAATAATTGCAAGTGCCACAGCCGATGATGGTTCGACAACTATTTTCATCCTTGTCCAAATTAAAAGCATTGCTTCCACTATTTGGGTATCGTCTGCAAGCATTATATCGTCCACATACTGCTTAATAATCTCAAAATTAATCTCACCGATTGTGGTCAGCAAACCATCGCAAATTGTGTTGGGTGTTTGGCTCGCAACCAATTCGCCAGTCTTTACCGAACGATAGGCATCGTCTGCACCAGTGGGCTCAGCAGCTATTACTTTTATATTAGGATTTATTGATTTCGCCGAAATAGAAGTACCCGAAAGCAAACCACCACCGCCAACAGGCACTATTATGTAACCTAATGTTGGCGTTTCTTCCAATAGTTCTATTGTTGCAGTTGCCTGTCCACAAATCACTCTAGTATCTTTGAACGGATGAATGAAAGTAGAGCCGTATTTGTCAACTATAGTTTGGAGAGTAGTTTCTCTGGCTCGAATGTTGGGTTCGCAGAAAATAATTTCAGCGCCATAGCTCAGCACAGCGTCAATTTTGACCTTGGGTGCATTGCTTGGCATAACAATATAAGCTTTTGTGTTGCGTTTTTGGGCAGCCAAAGCAAGTGCCGCAGCGTGGTTTCCCGATGAATGTGTGCAAACTCCTAAAGTAAGCTCTGCTTCCGAAAGAGACTGCAAGGCATTTGTAGCACCGCGGTATTTGAAAGCACCGACTTTTTGGAAGTTCTCACATTTGAAATAAATTTCGCACTCTGCGATTTGATTTATCTTTTCGGAGCAAAGCACGGGAGTTCTATGAATAAAAGGTTTTATCCGTTCGTGTGCTATTTGAATATCAGCTAAGTTTGGTATCTGCATTTTTGTAATCGTATTATCTTTTGATTACAAATTTACCACTTAATTTCTTTTCTTTGCTTTTAATTAATGCTATATAGCTGCCTTCTGCCAATTGGCTTATATCAAGTGATTGAGTAGAGTTTGATTCCAAACTTGTCGAATAAACTTTGCCACCGTTAGTGCTAAATATTTCTAATTTAGAGTCAGTTAAATTATTGCTCAAATTGAAATTCAATGAATTGGAAACAGGATTTGGAGTGAATACTATTTCTTCATTCATCTCGGGAATAAGTACATTCTCAATGTTTGTGATTAACATATTCTCATCGCCTTTCTGGTAGTAAGTGAAGTAAAGCGGCAGATAGTACATTTCATCAGTAGTTTTTTCTCCCCAACTTATTGGTTTCGGCACTTCATTTGGGTTCAAAGGATTGTTAGTCGTATTGTCGTAAGTAGCAAAAGCTATAATTTTTGATTTACGTTTCAAAACAACTGGTTTCTCAAAATTATATGCACCCTGCCAATTAAATTTCCAGCTTGGTATTTTAATCAATCTTGTGGTGTCGCCTTTTTCAGTAATAGCATAAACTTCCCAACTTTGGTTTAGCAAGTGTGCGTGTGGACCAATGCCAAATAAAGTAACATCAATCGGTATGTCAAGTTCGCCACGGAAAGTTTTCACTTTGTTTGCTGGTATTATAAATGGGCCATCTACTAAGTCTGGTGGCAACAAAACTCTATCCATCATATAGCGAGTTAAAGGTTTTTTCGCAAAGTATATATTTACTGTTGAGCTATCTCTTTCGTCTGTTCCGACTGGGCCATAGTGCATTTGGATTAATAAATCCGAACCTTTACTTAATCGAAAACCAATACCATCGGGATAAGTAGTTGGGTTTGCCCCAGGCACATATCCCACAAATGGCTTAATGCTATTGACTCCAAATCCACCAGCTGCTTCATATCCATATTCAGGAGTGGATTTGTCTAATTCAAGAGCCTCGCCAGTGGAATCAGTTGCTATCAGCACGTGGTGAACTACTTTTTTATTGCCAGGTCTGAATTCAATAGCAGAAATATCTTTATCTTCAGTTAGTCCAGTAGGCAAGACAAAAACTCTATATGTATCTTCGAAATTACCTTTTTGAATAAAACTTTCTTTCATTGAAAGTACTAAATCGGGAGTGCCTAATTGACTACCACTTGAAAAAGTTGGTAATTTTGGTTCTTTGGTTTGGTCGCCTTGTGCCATCCCACCATCAACCCAATTTGCTATAAGTTCAATATCGGTTTGCGATAAAGCTCTTTGACCAACGTATTTGTTGTAATCTCTTTCAGGTGGCCAAGGTGGCATATATTTATTAGCAGTGACTTTTTTTATCATACCTCCCCAAGCTTTCACTTCGTTATAACTCGTGAAAGGCATTGGGCCTATTTCGCCAACTCTATGGCAGCTAGTGCAATTCTTATAAATAATAGGTGCAATATGTTCGCTGTAATTAGTTTCAGCTTTTGTTTCCAAAACCAAAGCAACAATGCAAAAAATGATTATTAATATTTTCATATTATCCTTCTATTTATAGAATTATCTTGAATGTAAACTCAAACTAAGAAATTTCCGACTTAATTAATCATCAATCGAATAAGAAAGTTTAATTACGAAAGAATTATAAATTAATGGGCTTGCAGTTTCATAAGGGAAATACATATCATTCTTGCGGAAATGATTGAATAAAGCTCGCACTCCAGCATCTACTATAAAATTCACAACTGGATAAGCATTGCTTCCTTTATCTTTCAATCCATTAGTTGCCCAACCAATTATGCCAATTGTAGCATCTTCCGCTAGTTTACTAATTCCAGATTTCCACCATAAAAATCTTGGGTAAACGATTTCTTGTCTATAGCCAGCAGTGATTCCTATTCCAGTCGAATGCTGATATGTTATCCCGTATTCTGTTAAATTTCCAAAACGCAAAGCAGTGCCAAAAGTATTCTGCACGATTGGATTTCCATTTTTAGCATCCATAAAAGCCCAAGAGCTTGCATCGGTCGTATGTAAGCTCAAATAGCTATCGTCAAACTTATATCCATAACCATTGGCTGAACCCAAAGTAATTTTAGTAGCTTTTGGATTTATTACCGAAGTATCGTTTGCATCAATTGCCTGATAGCTACGAACTTCTAATATACCTCTACTAAATTCACGCAAAATTGAAGTTGAATCTATTGTACAAAATTTGTAATTAGTTCTGCCAATCGAAATACCAAAAGAATTTACTAATCCAAATTTAGTTTGCCCAAGTGGATTTGCTTCTGTGTATTCCACATTTCCCTGAGTATAGCTTGGCTCAATTGTATAGTATGAATCTTCAATTCTTTTAAAATTTTTCTTATTTTTAAACGAAAAAGATTCCATTCCCATCAATTTATCGAACCTTGAGCTTCCTAAAACTTCGTCCCATTCAGATTCATCAATTTTCAAAGTATCTTTGTCTTTAGGCAAATCTTCTAAATAATCTATTTCTTGGTTTTTGATTTGTGCATTAAGACTTAATGCACTTAAAATCAAAACACTAATTAAAATTTTGTTCATATTTATCCCTGTTTAATAATACGTGATGTTGCACCCAATTGCTTTTGTTTTGGGTGTAATAATTTCTTTGTTAAAAATAGTTTGGTTAATTGCATCTATAAGGTAGCGATTGCTTACTTTATTTCTTCTTTTGCCTAAATCAGCAAACTTATTATCTATACTTCCTCGATAAATAACTATACCGTCCTTTATTATCACAGCTTCTGGAGTAGTTGTTGCTTTATATTTTTTTGCCAAAGATTGCGATGTATCCAATGTAGTACGAAAATTTATATTATAAGTTTTCTTAAAATTAGAAATTGTTTCATTTCTCGATGATTTCATAGGAAATACACATTCAAGCTCAATTTCTTCGCTGAATAATGAATCTATTCTGCTAATTTCCTTTGCATAATATTGGCTAATTGGGCAGTCTTCCGAAAGAAATATCACAACTTTAATTTTCTCGTTTGAAATTAAATCCAAAGAAAATAAAAGAAGCGAAATTGAAATTAAACAAAAGTATTGCAATGATTTTACCATTTAGAACTATTCCAATTTAAAAGAATTGAAACTCACAAACTTGTTAGACAACAAAACTAACTTTTGGTTTAATCTGTTTAAAAATTTTATCCGTTGTATTCTATTACTAATTCATCTTCAATTGGCTTTAAGAATGGAGATTGCCCCCCATTATAAAGTTCCATAAAGCGTTTTATTAATTTTTCGTCGAACCAAGAAGACCTATTTTCAATATAATGTATGGCTTTTGTATGTCTGCGAAGAGTTTCCTCTGGAGTTTGAATTGCTTTGCCAGTTAACAATAATTCATCGTATTTCTTTTCTGGCAGCAAGTAAACTCTATTGTGATAGGTGTTTGCAATTGCAATTATTTGAGATTCTATAAAAATTTGTCCTTTCGATATTTTATTTGGCAGCCCAGTGCCATCATAATGCTCATTGATTTGCGAAACAATTGGCGTTATATCTTTGAAAGCAGAAATACTATTCAATATGTACAAACTTTCATTATAGTATTTGAGATACTTTTCTAACATTTCTTCGCTAGTGAAATCAAAAGGACTTATCACTTTGAATTTGTCTGGCATTTTGATAGAAACCACATTATGCACTTGCGAAGCTATAGAAACGGAACGGATAACATCTGCTCGGAGACGCATTAAGTCTGCCATTGCCACAGAGATTCCATTCACGTAAGAAGCGTGGTCTGAGAAGTAGAATTTTTCATTAACAGAAATAATAGAAGTAATAGCTTTTAAGCTTTCCTCAAAAACAGCATTTTTTTCTTGAGTGAGAGAATTCACCACACCGCTTAATCTTTTCAGTTCAGTTACCAGCTTTATTTCTTTTTCTTGGAATTGTTTAGTCGTATATGATTGCTTATGGTTATCAATTCCAATTTTAATTGCTTGCACAATCTCTGATTCAATAAATGGCTTTGGCAACGACATATAAGCACCACCTTCTGCCACTGCTGCCACTACATCTTTCACATCGTTATAGCCAACCAATAATATTCTTGTGGCTTGTGGGGCAAGCTTTGTAGCATGTTTCAAAAATTCACTTCCACGCATTTTAGGCATTACTTGGTCCGCAATGATTACAGCTGGCTTAAAGCCAGTGGTCAAAGCACGCAAACCCTCCTCTGCTGAAATTGCAATTCTTGTTTCGTAGTGGTTTAAGAAAAATCTTTGAATATTCTTTAAAATGTTAATATCATCATCAACAACGAGTATTCCATATCGTTGGTTAGTATCCACTTGCACCTGCTTTGTTAGTTGCGTTATGTAATAGATTTGTAAGTTCTTTCAGTCTATTAGTTTTTATAAAGAATAATTGAGCTCTTTCGTTTGCCATTGCTACATATAAAGTCAATTCAACTTTTTTAAAAATACCTAATAATGCTGAAATATCAAAGTTATTTTTTTTGTAAGTGCTTGACACATCGCCAGTTTCAATTGCACTTATTAAGTTGCAAAGTTCAACCACTGAGCCGATTGGCAAATAATTATCAAGAATAAAGCCAAGTTTAGGGTTAGAATTATCAATAAATATTTGAATTTCTTCGGCGAAAACTTGTTCGTAATATATATCAATGTTAGCTTCTGCTAAAAGCAACAGAAAAGTATTAATTTCTTTGCATTTGCTGGCTTTCACCAAGCATATATTCTCTTTAGTGACTATAACCACATTTTTATCGCTACAATCATTATTGATAAGACTGCCTTTGCTCCGCAAATTGAAAGTATTTCGTATGCAGACATCAATACCGAGTTTCATAGCTGGAGCAATTGTGGCAGGGTGAAGCACCTTTGCCCCTAAAAATGCCGCTATCTTTATAGACTCATAATCAATTTCATTAATTAGATTTGCTTCAGCCACAATGCGTGGGTCTGAAGTAAGTATTCCGTCAACATCAGTCCAAATATTGATTTTTGCTGCACCGAGTGATGCACCAAAAATTGCAGCACTCCAATCGGAACCACCCCTTCCCAAATTAGTAATTTGCTTATTTTGATTGTTGGCAATAAAGCCCTGAGTAACGCATATTTTATTTTGCGAAAGTTCCTTTTGCAATTCCAGTTGATTAATCAGCGAATAATCAAGACCATCGAAAATCAAAAAGTCGGGTGCAAAAATTAGACTAGATTCTATCTTTAGTATGTTTACTAAATATGAATGGAATATGTAAGTTGAAAGTATTTCGCCTTTTGCTAGAATTCTATTTTCCACTGAAACTTGCTTTTCTCCAAGCAGATTAATTCCCTTTGCAAAAGTTCTCAAATCGTTAGCTACTTCTTTGATTTGATTCTCCACTTGCATTTTGATTGCCAACTCATTTGCCAAAATCAAATGAAAATCCTCTATTTCATCTATAAGTTTTAAAGCTAAGTTCAAGTTTCCCAACGAATTATCTGCGATTTGCATCAACTTATTCGTTATGCCAGAGCAAGCCGATAACACAGCCAATGAATTGGATTCATTCAATAGAATTTCTGCCACCTGCTTTATTGCCGAGCTTGTGCCAACAGAAGTTCCGCCAAATTTATTTACGTTAAATTTTACTTTATTCAACCATTTCTCAAATTAAATTTCATTAAGAAATAACCGAAAACACCTGCCAATAATGATGCTGCAAATATAGAAATTTTAGAGAACTGTTCTTCGATTGACCCAACTTCAAATGATAAGTTCGATACAAATAGCGACATTGTGAAACCGATACCGCATAGCATACTGACAGCAAATATTTTTTGTAAGCTAATATTCTCAGGTAAACTAGCTAATTTAAACTTAAGAGATAGCCAAACAAAAAGTGAAATTCCAATTGGCTTGCCAATAAAAAGACCAAAGAATATTCCCAAAGAAACTGGATTCAGTATTGTATCTAAGTTTATATTTGTCAGACGTATACCAGCATTTGAAAACGCAAATAAAGGCATAATCAAAAAAGCAACATACCCCCCCAATGAATGTTCAATACGAACTAAAGGAGAAGCCGAAATTTTTACCAAATCTCTTTTGCTTGAGCTATTTACAGGCACAAACATTGCAGTAATTATACCGCCAATAGTGGCATGAATACCGCTTGGAATCATTGCCAACCAAAGGAACAAGCCCAAGACAACATAAACCAATGGGTTTTGTAGATTTAGTCTGTTTGCAATAAAAAGGAAAATAATAATAACTAAACAAAAAGCTAGTGCTGTTATGTTTATTGCAGATGTATAGAATATGGCAATCACTAAAACTGCTGCCAAATCATCGGCAATAGCAAGTGCAGCGAGAAAGATTTTTATCCCTAATGGCACTTTATTGCCTAGCAATGCCAATGCTCCCAATGCGAAAGCAATATCTGTTGCCATTGGAATAGCCGCACCTTTTACACTTGGCAATCCAAAATTAAAACCATAATAAATCAATGCTGGCACAACCACTCCCCCAAAAGCGGCAATTATAGGCAAAGCAGCTTTTTTTACTGAACTCAATTCGCCAATTATTAATTCTCTTTTAATTTCTAGTCCCACTAAAAAGAAAAAGATGTCCATAAGTCCATCATTGATTAATTGGTGCATAGTCAAATCAAGTTTATAGCCAACAAAAGTGTAATGAAATTCCAAATGCCACAAACTCAAATATGATTCATAGAAGCTACTATTTGCCCAAAAAAGAGCAATAATTGTAACTAACATAAGAATAACACCACTAGCTGTAGCACTTTTGAAAAACTCATTAAATGACACAATTATTCTATTTCTTTTTTTTTGTTTTGTCAACTTATTATCCAATCGAGTATTCTATTAAAAAACCCCGAGAATCTTAACTTCCTCGGGGTCTTAAATTTAAAGCTAATGAACTAAATTATTAAAAATTAGTTCAAAAATTTATTCAGCCCATTATAGAAAAGTTCAGCACCTTTGTCGAAACCAGATCTATATTCAGCTTCAACTGCCATCTCACGAATTTTATTACCATAATTGATGTGGTGTTCTTCTTCCATGTGTTCATCGAAATAAATAGTTTCTTCGTTTGTGAAGCCATAGTGTTTCAATAAACCATCTTTTTTAGTTTCAGCCACTCCAGGTTGTTGAATTTCAAAAGCTTGAACAGCTCCCAAAAGCTCAGATGGTGTCATTTCGTCCAATGCAGAAATAATATCGCTCATTTTTGGGTATTCGTTAGCCACAGGCAATCTGTCGCTCCATTTGTGCCATAAAGCAATGTGTTCAAATTCTTCATTTACTATTTTTTCAGCCAAATCGCCTTTCGCACCAAATGCTTCATTGATTTTATTCCAATAAACTGGCATAAGTTCAATAAAATCAGCATAAGATTTGTGGTAAACAGAAAGCTGATCCATAGTAATATCGCCCATTGTCCATGCTTGGTAAAAAGGGTGATCTAATAGTTTGTGTTTCAATTCCATACTCTTTCCTTAGAATTATTCAAATTTTTGTTTGCAATATAACGATTTTACGAAAGAAATCCATTCTTGTTTTAAAAATAAATTTAAATTTTATTAAATTCAAATGATTTTTTGGGTAAAAACAACTTGAATTTTGTGCCTTTTCCTTCTTCACTTTCTACTTCAATCCTGCCATTATTAAGCTCTACATATTCTTTCACAAGAATTAACCCAAGCCCGGTGCCGATTTCATTTTCTGTTCCAGGATATGACTTATTTTTGCCAAGCTCAAAAAGAGTTTCTATTTTGCTTTGGTTCATTCCCATACCTGTATCGGCAATGCAAATTTCAATTTCTTCTGCCAGTATCTTGCTATTAATTGTAATACTTCCACCTTTTGGGGTGAATTTTGCTGCATTGGATAATAAGTTTCTAAATATAAGAGACAATGAATTTGAGTCTGCAATTACGAATAAATGAGCTGGCACATTATTTGCCAAACTAATATTTTTCAATTCTGTAGTAGTTGCAATATATTCTAAACTTTCTAAAACAAATTGTTTCAATTCCAATTCACGGATTTCTAAAGCAAACCTGTTCTCGTTGCTTGTATTTGCCCAAAGCAATAAATTTTCAAGTAAGTTATGAATGTTTTTATTGGATTTGCCCATTAATTCGAGAGACTCATAAATCTCTTCTTTATCCATTTCATCGTATGCACTTAGCATTAAATCAATAATGTTTTGCATTCCACCAACAGGACCACGTAAATCGTGAGAAATTATAGAGAAAAGTTTAGTTTTTGAATCAATTAGCTTTTCTAAAGTAGCTTCTCTTAATTTCAATTCATCGGAAAGCAGTTTTTTCTCTCTATATCTAACAAAGAAAATCAAAGCTAACAGTCCAACTAAAACTCCAATAAAAACAAAAAGCAATCTTAAATAATTATTTAACTGTTTTTCTTTCTCAAAATATTTAATTTTTGTATCTCTATTCTTCAATTCTATTTTGAATTTTTCTTCAGCCATTTTTGTTTGCATATTCTGGCTTATGTACTCTTCTGAATAGCTATGATATATTTTGTAATACTTTAATGCTTTACTCAAATCACCTTTTTGCTCATGAATTCTACCCAAAAACTCTGCTAGTTCTACATTTTCAATCTTATATTGGTGTAGTTCTGATAACTCAATAGCTTTAGTTGCCAATTCTATAGCTAATTCAAATTCGCCTGAAACTTCGGAAATCAACGCTCTATATTGCAAATTCTGAATTCTAGTCTGGGTCATACCCAATGAAGTGCAGTAGAGATATGCTTCCTGCAAAGAAGTCTTGGCTTCTCTATATTTTTTTTGGCTGAATTGTGCTTTACCGAGTGTGTTTAAAGCATTCCCAAGGTTGTATTTAGATTTGTTCTTTTTCGCAAATTTTACAGTTTCGGCAGCTAAGCTTTCGGCTTTGTCATAATGTTTGAAATCGAAAAAAGCTACTGATTGATAAAGAAGCGAAGTTGGAATTTGTATTAAGTCATTTTTTTCTTTAGCTATTGTATATGCAGAATCATGATATGCCAAAGCTTTACTTAAGTTCCCATTCCTTCTGTTGGTTATTCCTAAGTTGTTGTATAAAATCGTTCTGATAGTTTGATAATCTTTAACATAATTCTGATGCTTCTTAATTATAGCAAGTGCTTCTTCGTAGTTTTTTGTAGCTTGGTCTAACTGTTTTGCAGCAAAATTTATATTCCCAATATCGCTAAGACTATAAGCCATAGCACCCCATCTTTCGGCTTGTTTATTAAGCTCTAAGCATTTTGAATAGTTTTCATAAGCTTTGCTATAGTTCCCTTGCCCGAAGTAAACAACTCCAATTAAGTGGTAAGCATTTTGTTTTGCATTGTTATTATCAACTTTGTTTGCAAAATCTAATAATTCAAATGCGAAATTCAATGCTTTGATAGGATTGAAATTGATAGTTTCATAAATTAAATCCTTATAACTATAAAGAGTAATCGAATCAAACTTATTTTCGTGCTTCATTCTTTGGATAAGAATTTCCAAGCTATCACTTTTCTTTGAAGCAAACAATTGATTGCTAGGAAAGCTAAGCATAGCCAAGATAAATAGTGATATGTATAAATGTTTTATCTTCATATTTAAAGTATTTGGAGTTCGTCCTGAATATATTTTCTTAAAAATATTAGAAGTATTTAACTTAAATATAAGCATAAATTATAGATTTGCGATTAAATGTCATAAATTGTTGTTTAATTTAATGTAATTTTCTAAAAAGTTTTAAAAAATGAGAAAAGAATCCATAAGAAATGTAGCAATTATTGCTCACGTTGACCACGGCAAAACCACATTAGTAGATGGTATGCTTCAACAAAGCGGCACGTTCCGTGAAAATCAAGAAGTCGAAGATAGAGTAATGGACTCAGGCGATCTTGAAAAAGAGCGTGGTATAACCATCACTGCCAAAAACACTGCAATCCATTATAAAGGTGTAAAAATCAATATCATGGATACTCCAGGTCACGCTGATTTCGGTGGAGAAGTAGAACGTGGGTTGAATCTTGTTGACGGTGCTATCCTTTTGGTAGATGCCAGCGAAGGACCACTTCCTCAAACTAGATTCGTAGTGAAAAAAGCTTTAGCAAAAAATCTACCTATCATTTTAGTTATCAATAAAATTGACCGTTCTGATGCTCGCGTGCAAGAAGTTATTAATGAAGTTTATGACTTATTTATTGACTTAGATGCTAACGATGAACAAATTGAATTCCCAATTATTTACACAATTGCAAAAAATGGGTTAGCCTTCACTGATATTGGTACTGGTTTAGGTGTTGGCTCTGAAGATTTAACACCTCTTTTCGATACTATTCTTAGCTTTATACCTGGCCCTGATTGTGACGATGAAGCTGTGCCTCAATTCCTTATTACATCGCTTGATTACGACTCTTATGTTGGTCAAATTGCAATCGGTAGAATGATGAATGGCAAATTGCAAATGGGTAAAAACTTTGCTCTTGCTACAGAAGATGGAATTAAAAACAACATTCGCTTCACAGCACTATATACTTTTTCAGGTTTGGCTAAAAAGCCAGTTGATGAAGTTTATGCAGGGGATATTGTTGCAGTAGCCGGAATTGAAAACATCCAAATTGGTGACTCAATTACATCGCAAGAAAATCCAATGCCTTTGCCAAGGATAAAAGTAGATGAGCCAACTGTTTCTATGTTGTTCTATATCAATAATAGTCCTTACGCAGGTACTGAAGGTAAATTTGTTACTACAAGACACATTAAAGCTCGTTTGGAAAAAGAAATTCTTACAAACGTTTCTCTTAAAATAAAAACAACAGATAGAGCTGATGCTTTTGAAGTTTGCGGTAGAGGAGAGCTTCAGTTAGGAATTCTAATCGAAACTATGCGTAGAGAAGGTTATGAACTAATGGTTTCAAAACCACAAGTAATAACTAAAGAAGAAAATGGCAAGAAATTAGAACCAGTTGAAAAAGTATTTATTGATGTGCCAGATGAATTCGTTGGTGTGGCAACTGAAAAAATTATGTCTCGCAAAGGACGTATGGTCAATATGAACACTCAAGGGCACGGAAGAACTAACATTGAGTTTATAATTCCTGCTCGTGGATTGATTGGGTATAGAAGTAATTTCCTTACAGACACCAAAGGTTCTGGAATTATGAATACTCTTTCTGAGGGCTACGAACCATGGTTTGGAGTTATTCCTTCACGCCAATCGGGTGCATTAGTTTCTGATAGAGCTGGAAAAGTGAATCCTTATGCTTGCCAAGGTATGGTAGATCGTGGCGAACTTTTCGTTGAAATTGGTACTAAAGTTTATATGGGTATGCTTATTGGCGAACGTAATAAAACTGGTGATTTGAATGTAAACATTACAAAAGAGAAACAACTAACGAATATGCGTGCTTCTGGATCGGATAACACAGTTGTTTTACGTCCGCCTCGCCGTATGTCACTTGATAATTACATTGAATTCATTGCCGATGATGAACTTTTGGAAATCACTCCAGAATCTCTTCGTATGAGAAAAATGGAATTAGATCCTAACAATAGAAAAGACAGAACAAGAGTTTAAGAAATTAACTAAATTTGTTTTATAGTATAAGCTCCAATCTTAAGTGATTGGAGCTTTTTTTTGGGTTTATAAAACCAAAAAACCCCTGACTTGTATTGCTACAAAACCAAGGGCTTTTTGAGGTTTACCTATGAAAGTAAGCTTTTCAAACGCAGATAATTCTGACTTATTGCTTAATAACTGTAAATTATTACTTAGTTTTGATGTGTTTATTCAATTACATTTATTTTTTTTATTTTGCTAATTAAATATTTCAAAGTTAGCTATATGTTTATAGCTGATAAGCTTTAATTTAAAGAGGATATATTATGCAAATCAATGCTTCAAGCCCCGAAAATTATATTGTGCAACTGCCCGAAGAAAGGCAAGCACCAATGCAAATGTTGAGAAAAACAATTCTTGATAATCTGCCAGAGGGGTTTTCAGAGGGGATTGGATATGGAATGATTGGATATTTAGTGCCACTCACAATCTATCCAGCTGGTTACCATTGCGACCCAAAGCTTCCGCTTCCGTTTCTATCTATTGCTTCACAAAAAAATTTCATTGCTCTTTACCACATGGGAATTTTCGCCAGCCCCAGTTTATTAAACTGGTTTATAGAAGAATTTCCCAAACATAGCAAAAGCAAGTTGGATATGGGCAAAAGTTGCATTCGTTTCAAAAAGCCAGAACATATACCTTATGACTTAATAGCAGAACTTGTTCGAAAAATTAGTGTACAAAATTGGATTGAAACTTACGAGAGTAATTTTAAACCGAGCAAGAAGTGAGATAATTAATTAGTTGCCAAAGATTGTAAGTTTCTGAAAATAATCGTAATTTGCTTTTTTATAATTGAATTGAAACTTATTTTCAAATGGAACTTCCGTGAAAAAATCATTTAATTTCTTAATCCTATTGCTTTTTGCAATCATTTTCTCCGATTTGTACTCACAAATACAAGAAAGCCAAGCAAATAAGGAAGATTTTAAAACTACTAAAGAATACTACGAAAACTTAATTAAAGATGATGCTCCGAACGATAAAGAAGTAAACAATTGGATAAAGCGATGGCTTTGGCGAAATAGAGATGGCTTTATGCCAATTCAAAACGATGAAGACTTTATTAGAACTGCTAATAGCAAATCAAATCAAAATCAAGCACAAAAAGGATGGTCTCCATTGGGGCCAATAAATTTCCCGCCTAGTTTCGACCCATATTCTGGACACGGAATTGGACGAATTAATTGTATTGCTTTTCATCCGACAAATAAGGATATTATATATGTTGGTGCTGCCTCTGGTGGAGTTTGGAAAACAGAAAATTACGGCAAAAACTGGAGACCGCTGACTGACGATTTGGCTTCTATTACTGTCAGCCACATTGCTATTGACCCCGTAATTCCATCATTAGTATATTTTGCTTCTGGCGATTACGATGGAAATACAGGTCCTTTTCTTGGAATATTCAAATCTAATGATAGCGGAGAGAATTGGACTCAAACTTCTTTAAATAAAAATGAAAAATTCAAAAACTCACGCTTGAAAAAGATAATAATAAATCCTAAAAATACTAAAGAAATTCTTACTTTTGGGTTCAATGGTGTATGGAAATCAACAGATGCTGGGATGACATGGGTTCATAATGAAACTAATTATGTGCAAGATGCAGCAATTGCAGAAAATGGCACAAATGAAGTTTATTTAATTGGAAGACTAAATGACTCTAACCCAACTGGAATAAAAAAATCAATAGATTTTGGGACTACTTGGGATACTTTAATCACTGTTTTAGCAGAAAATGCAAGTCAAGTTTCCAGATATGCAATTACAATTTCCAAAGTTGACCCTAACTATCTTTATGTAGTGTCAGCTAGTAATAATGGCGGATTCAATAGCTTTTATAATTCAAAAGATGCTGGGAAATCTTGGACAAAAGTTAGTTCTTTTGAAAAAACAGAAAACATTCTTGGCTTTTATGGCGGTGGATCAGACGATAAATCAGGACAAGGATCATATAATTTAGTACTTATAGCAGACCCAAAAGATAAGAACAAAGTACATTTTGGCGGGACAAATATTTGGACTACAAATAATGCAGGTGCAAACTGGGAATTAGTTAGTTATTGGGTGAACTGCTTTGGGAAAAGTATTCATGCAGACCACCACTACGCATCATATAATCCGCTTGACAGCCAAATCTATTTCGCTAATGACGGTGGGATTTACCGCACAAAAGAAATATTACCTGGCTCTAAAAAATGGATGGATTCAGTTGATAAATTCTACGGAGAGCCATTGCCAAACGTTTCCAGTCATAAATTTCCAACTGTATGGGAAAATATATCCGATGGGCTTGCTATCACTCAATTCTATAAACTTGGTTTGAGTAAAAATAATCCAAATTATGTTACTGCTGGATCACAGGATAACTCTTGTTTCTATTTTAATTCCGATAGTTGGTCTAATTATATCACCAACTGGGACGGAATGAGTACACTCATAGACCATGATGACCCGAAAGTGATTTATGGTATTTGGCAAGGTGGTGGGCTTTGTCGCTCCGACGATGGTGGCAAGAAAATGTACAACTATTTAACAGACACACTACAAGAGAAACTTGGGGAAAATGGCTTATGGGTAACCCCAATAGATATGAATCCAATTGATAGCAAAACATTAATTATTGGATTGAGAAATCTTTGGCAATCGAAAGATAAAGGTGATACTTGGAGAAAACTAACAGACTATCCAAAGATGTATAATGCAGACACTACTCGTGTTGTATATCCTGGGAATATTGACATAGTAAAATATTCATACTCCGATTCGCTTTATTTTTCAATTAGCAGCTATAAATCAAATATTAGAGATACCGCTAATAAAAAAGATTCAATCACAAAATATGGATTTTGGATTACAAAAGATGGTGGGGAAAATTGGTTGAATATCGAAAATATTCCCGATTTAAACTTTGATAAAAGAATACAATCAATCGAATATGACAAACTTAATCCAAATGTGATGTGGGCGGTAGTAAACAATAAATTATATAACACAACATCTGGCGGTGCAAGTTGGACTGAAGCATCAAAAACAATTTCTAATTCTGGTTATATTACTGATATAGCACAATTTCAGAAAAGTGCATACCACACAATATTTGCTGCCACCAAGAAAGGTGTTTTCTACACAAATGACACAATGTCCAATTGGGAGCTATACAATTTGAATTTGCCAAATGTGGAAGTTTCAGATATTAAAATTCAAGAGCTTAGCAATAAACTTTACGTTTCTACTTATGGCAGAGGAATTTGGCAAACAGATATCACAGATGAAATAAATAGCGTTGAAAGCAAAGATAAAAGTGATTATACTTTCCAAGTTTCACCAAATCCATCGAACGGAAGTTTCGCTATTAATTTCAAATCAGAAATTAATTTATCTCAAGAAACTGAACTTATGCTGCTTGATGTGCTTGGCAGAAAAATCTGGTCGGGCAAAGTACAAAACGATGGCAAAGAAATAAACCAAAACCTGAATATAAATTTGGAAAACGGAGTTTATTATTTGAGATTGATAAGCAATGGAAAAGAATTTGCGAAGAAAATTATGATTAAGAAGTAAGCAACAAACACTTAAAATAATACAAATAAGCCCAGTTCTATGTAAAAAGAGCTGGGCTATATTTTTATTTGATTTCGTTTAGCAATCTTTTGATTAGCTCGTCTGTTGTGATGTTCTCAGCTTCAGCATTGAAATTATTGACTATCCTATGTCGAAGCACTGGCAATGCTACAGCTTTCACATCTTCAATATCGGGAGTGAATCTGCCG
Organism: uncultured Hyphomicrobiales bacterium; assembly: GCA_964650885.1. Lineage (GTDB taxonomy): Bacteria > Bacteroidota > Ignavibacteria > Kapaibacteriales > UBA2268 > JAPLFM01. The sequence goes on from CAZYXG010000014.1 coordinate 23,545, forward strand.
TGTAAAGCTGCACGAGATTTCGCACCCAAAATTAAATATTGTGAAGCTCTTGGCCCTGCTCCATAGCTAATGTAATCCTTCACTGTTTTAGAATCCGATTGCTCAGGTCGAGTAGCACGTACTAATTTTACAGCAAAACTAACCACATTATCCGAAACTGGCACTCTGCGGACTAAGTCTTGATATTTAATAATTTCGCTACCATTAATAATTTTGTCTAATTTAGCTTTGGTTTGCACAGTAGTGGTTTTCACTATTTCAAGCTCTTCAGCCAAGCTAGGGTAATCCAAGAAAATATTAAACATAAATCTATCCAATTGTGCTTCTGGAAGAGGATATGTACCTTCTTGTTCAATAGGGTTTTGAGTGGCAAGCACAAAGAATGGCTCTTCCAACTTATAAGTTGTGCCAGCAGTTGTTACTTCGTGTTCCTGCATAGCCTCAAGCAAAGCCGCCTGAGTTTTTGGTGGAGTACGGTTCACCTCGTCCGCCAATACTATGTTGGCAAATATTGGACCTTTTATAAAACGGAAATTCTTTTTACCTGTTCCTATTTCGTCCTCAATCACTTCGCTACCCGTAATATCTCCAGGCATCAAATCGGGGGTGAATTGAATTCTAGAGAAATTCAAGTCCATTGCATCGGAAAGCGATTTAATCAGCAAAGTTTTTGCTAAGCCAGGCACTCCCACAAGCAGTATATGTCCTTTTGCGAAAAGTGAAATCAAAAGCTCATCTATCACTTGGTCTTGTCCAACGATGGCTTTTGCCAGCTCTTGTTTGATTTTTTTAATTCTAAGTTCTAATTCTTTTACTAGTTCTGTATCGTTCATTTTTGGTTTTGTATAGTTTTCTTTTTGCAATATATGTAATTGTGTTTAGTATCTTTACGAATAAGTATCCTATTTAGTTGCTTTTTTTTCTTTGAAAGCCGTTTGCTTTAGCAAATTTTTCATTCAATTGGATAATTGGGGTTGGTTTACAACTAGATAACACAGGGGAAAAGAAATAGAATTCTCTCAAAAATTGCTAAAGTTTGAAAAGGAAATTGCCGAAAATAAAAGTAATCTAAAATGTGCAAGGATGCAGTTTGAATTAGGGATGATTTTTTTAGCGAAAGCTATATCTTCACTACATTTATTGAAGCAATTGCAATATAAATTGAACTAAATTTATTCAAACTGCTATGATAAACCGTATATTCAACAAAGAAAATCTTAAAGTCAAGCTATTTGTGCTTAGCTTTGCTCTCCTGACTACACTTTTCTATGTACTAACTGGAATTGGTTATTTAAACAAAGTATCAATGTTTTTTGCAAAACTAAGCGTGTTTAATGCCAAATGGTTTCTGACTCCAATTTATAAAAGTATAATCACCCAAGGAAACACTATAATCTTGGAAAATTACAGAGTAAACGTAAACGCTGGCTGCGATGGCTCTGAAATAATTGCAATTTTTCTTATTGCTGTTTTGACTTTCCCCTCAAAGTTTACAAAAAAAATACCCGCTTTATTAATTGGTACAATAGTTCTTTATATATTGAACTTAGCACGAATAATGGCACTTTTTGCAATTGGATATCATTTCAACGAATATATGGATACTTTCCATAATAATATATTTCCGTTAGTCTTAGTATTAGTTGAATTTGCTATGTGGTTTGCTTGGGTACAATGGGCAAACAAACCTAAATTGGAGCTAGCTCAATGATTTCAAAAGTAATAACGAAAACAAGACTTGAGCAATTCAGTATTTTTCTTGCAACAATTACAATAATTGGATTATTGGGGTATTTTGCAGAGGACACAATCGGAAATATTATAGCTGCAATTGGCAATTTATTTATAGGTCTATCAAGCAGTTTATCGCATTTGAAATTCTTTTATGAAAATCACAATTTAATACTCTTTTTCAAGTATGAAAATCTATTAAACCCAAATCCACAATTCAGCTTTGTTATTAGCGAAGTGCAAACTCATTTCATATTCCCAAATGTTATGTTTTTAGCTTTAATTATTGCAACTAAACTGAAACTAAAAAAGAAAACAATAATAGCAGCAAAAGGTATAGTATTAATCAATCTATTCTTTGCATTTAAAATATTGGTCTTGGCGGCGCAAAATGCCTATAAAGAAGTGCTATTCGATAGCAATGGCAACTTGCTTGAAATTATTAATGGCAAAAGCATAATGTTCACTATTTTCGATTTAGCAAACAATGTGCTGAATAAATACGGCAGCATAGGCATCAGACCATTGCTAGTGTTAGTAGTATGGGCATTCCTCTGCTTCAAATTCGACGAAATAAAAACAAGTTTTAGCAATAATTTTAGTGGTGTTTAAGAAGAATAGTTATGTTGTCATTGTTTGGTGTAATCGAATTTTGTCATCGTGAGCTTGCAAACTCTGTTTAATTTGATCAAGACCAAGTCTCTCTCAAATCCTGCCACTCTTTATTTTCAGTTTCTATAATAGCAATTTTCTTAGCTCTGGCTATTCCTTTAAACTGTTTTTCTCTATTTAAAGCAGATTCAATATCGCCTAGTCTTCCATAATATTTTGCTTGATCTAACAGTCCAACCGAATCCTTCGTAAGCTCAGGGTGACAGCACAAATTTTATTTGAGCAATCACACCCAATCAAAGCCAGTGTATTTTCTTAATGGTTCTGGTATGTGTAGTTTCTCGCCATCGAAATATTGCTCTATTATTGCAACCATTATTCGTGGAGTTGCAAGCCCGCTACCGTTTAGTGTATGCACAAATTCTGGTTTGGAATTCGCATCTGGTTTGAAACGTATGTTTGCTCTGCGTGCTTGAAAATCTGTAAAGTTTGAGCAACTCGATACCTCCAACCATTTTTCTTCGCCTTGCGACCAAACTTCCAAATCATAAGTTTTCGCTGAAGCAAAACTAGTGTCGCCTGTGCAAAGCAGCAATAGTCTATAAGGTAAGTTCAAATCTTGCAAAATTCTTTCTGCATCCAAAACCAATAATTCTAATTCATTGAAGGATTCGCTTGGGCGGACAAATTGTACCATTTCCACTTTATTGAATTGATGCACTCGCAAAAGCCCACGTACTTCTTTTCCATAGCCTCCAGCTTCCCTGCGGAAACAAGGAGAATAGCCACAAAGCTTTATATTCAAATCATCGTTGCGAAGCACTTCGCCATTGTAATAATTTGTGAGTGTTACCTCCGCTGTGGGAATGAGATATAGGTCGTCCTCTTGGCAATAGTACATATCTTCAGCCATTTTGGGCAATTGACCTGTGCCACGCATTGAGTTTTCATTTGCCACAAATGGAGTCATCATCTCACGGTAGCCATTTTTTTCAGTGTGAGTATCCAAAAAATAGTTAATCAAAGCACGTTCCAAGCGTGCACCTTTGCCAGTATAGAAGTGGAAACCAGCTCCTGTTACTTTGGCACCTCGTTCGAAATCAACAATTCCGAGTTTTGTTGCAATATCTATGTGGTTCATTCCATGCTTCGATTTAACAATTTCTCCATTGCAACGAACTTCCACATTGTGGTTCTCATTTTTGCCAATTGGCACACTCGCATCAGCAATATTTGGCACTTTCAAGAGTTCAGTTTCAATTGCCGATTCTACATTCTTTAATTCATCGTCCAACAACTTGATTCTATCCGAAACCAGTTTCATCTCAGAAATTTTATCGTCTGCATTTTGCTTAACTTTTTTCAAATCGGCTATCTCCTTAGTGGCAGAGTTGCGTTCAGCTTTTAGCTTCTCCACTTCATTGATAATAGCACGGCGGCGCTCATCGCCAGTGACAATAGCAGTCACATCAGCCGAGGCATTCTTATTAGCAGTATTAGTAGCAACAATTTCAGCATTTTCACGAACAAATTTCAAGTCGAGCACAAAGCACCTTCAAAGATTTAGATAGAATTAAGAAATAATGGCAAACGAGCCACTACAAAAATACGAGAAAATTTGAGAAAGTGGTAATGGGAGTTTTTGGGCAAATAGGTTCATTCGCTTAATTACTTTACTTTTACAATCTTTTAAATAATTTTAATCTCAAATAAGCCCCTACTCTCTGAAATTCTTTTTGCCTTTTGGCAATAGAATTGCTTTTCGGAATGGTACTAATAGCTGACCCCAGAAAGTATTGGGTATAAATTCATCTACACCAATTTCTTTTGGTGGCCTTCTGTCAGGACTGTAGAATGTGCCAAATATTTGATCCCAAACTACCAAGTTTTCTCCATAGTTTGTATGACCTTCGTGGAAGTCATTTTCCAATATTTCCATTGAGTGATGCCAGCGATGCAAAAGTGGCGTATTGAATATATAATTCAAAAGTCCACCCTTCATTTCTATATTGCAATGGGTGAGAAGTCCAAAAAATGCAGTAATGCCAGAGCAATAAATAAATATATTAGCTGGCACACCAATTACAAACATTAGCGGAAGGCTCATTGCTAAAGAAAATAATGTGTTCAGAAAAGTATTGCTAAGGGCCAATTTACCAAATTTCTCAAAAATCACCTTGCAAATAATTATTTGCAAAAATAATATGCAATTGTAAAGTTTTGGTTAAGAGTGGATAATTATTTGTAAATTCTTGCAAGTTATAATTAAGAAAAATTAGTTTTGAACTTAATTCAAAAAATCGTTAATTTTGTCTTTATCTTTCAGCAATCAAAGTATTTGCTCAATAATTCGGAGTCCAATTATGAAACTTTTAGTGAAGTTATTTCTTATCATTTTTTTGTTCAGTTTTATAAATAGTTGCAAAGATAATGCAACCAATCCTACAGCTAGTGGCTTCAAAGGTTATATCTATTATTCCACAGGTACTGGTGGAACAAGTAGAGTAAATGTGAGTACTCAAATTATAGAAAATTTAATTTTTAATACACGTTTTCCTGATATAACTGCAAATGGAGAAATTTTAGCAATAGAACCGATTCCCCTTCGATTAATAATCACAGATCTGACAGGTGCTAATAGAAAATTAATTTTAGAAGGATCTGGAAACAATGATCCTATTCACAGAAAGTGGATGTACTACCCAAGAATATCATACAACCAAAAATATATTGCTTATTGTGGAGGTATCAATGCTAGAGTAACATATGTAATAGATGCAATTACAGGAGATTTAGTAGCTACAATTGGCAATGAAAATACATATCAGCCAATGTATCGCCCAAGTTGGGCTCCCGATGGTTCACTATATCTAATGGGGTACAACAATTCTCAGAATAATGGCATTTACAAAGTTTCTTCCGATTTTAAAACAATAACTCGTGTTGATGATCCAAAATTTACTAATGTTGCTTATCCATCTGTTAGTCCCGATGGCAAATCTATAGCATTTATTAGAGATTTCAAACTCTGGACTATGGGAATTGATGGTACAAATCCAAAACAGCTTTATGTAGAGGGATTAACATTTTATATTCCTACTTGGTCTCCAGATAGCAAGTATATAGCAGCAGTTAGCAGTGGTAGTGGAGCATTTGCTTACATTTTTGACTTAGCGAATAATACATTCACAAAATTAAAAACAATAGAAGGTTTAGATATTAATGACCAATTGTGTTGGGTGTATTAATTAATTTTGAAGTTTGTCTTTTTCTTTCAGCAATCAAAGTATTTGTTCAATAATTCGGAGTCCAATTATGAAACTTTTAGTGAAGTTATTTCTTATCATTTTTTTGTTCAGTTTTATAAATAGTTGCAAAGATAATGCAACCAATCCTACAGTTAGTGGCTTCAAAGGGTATATCTATTATTCCACTGCCTCTTCAATTTATCGAATAAATATGAGTACTCAATTAAGTGAAAAATTGTTTACTAATGCACGATATCCAGATATTACTGCAAAAGGTGAAATTTTAGTACAAGAGACTTACCAACTAAGGTTAATACTAACAGATTTGACAGGTGCCAATAGAAAATCTATAATGGAGGGTACTGATTACAAAGGCCCTATTCACAGAAGAGGAATGGACCACCCAAGAATATCTTACAATCAAAAATATATTGCTTACGATGGTGGAAGCGTCTATAATCCAGTAACTTATGTGATTGATGCTGTTACTGGAACTTTGGTAGCTACTATCGGAGATTACAATGCGAATAATCCATTGTATCAACCAAGTTGGGCTCCCGATGGTTCACTTTATGTTATGGGTTGGACTTCTATGAATAATGGCATTTATAAAGTTTCTTCCGATTTTAAAACTGTTACTCGAGTTGACCCAAATTTTACTAATGTTGCTTATCCATCTGTTAGCCCCGATGGCAAATCTATAGCTTTTGTGCGAGATGGTCAAGTATGGACTATGGGAATTGACGGTACAAATCCAAAACAGTTTTACTTAAGTACAGAAACTTTTTATAATCCTACTTGGTCACCTGATAGTAAATATATTGTAGCTACTGGCAAATGGTCTGCATTTATTTTTGACATAGCTAAAAATACATACACTGAACTATCTAAAGCAGGATATATATCACCAGACGACCAATTGTGTTGGGTATATTAATTTCTTGTTTGCAGATATTAATCTTTTATATAAAAACAAAAGAGCCGCAATATTAAATTGTGGCTCTTTTAATATATACGGCTTTCTAAATGCAATTTCGAGCAGTTTTTAATACTAACACCTTAGTTGCTTTATCTAATTGAGTTTGTATTATTTTGCTTTTATTAAATTCAAAATTTTACTGTATAATAATTTATCATCAATTGGTTTTGAAATATAATCGTTCATTCCTACGGCTTTGCACCTATCCACATCTGCTGTGGTTACATCGGCAGTTAGCGCAATAATTGGAGTTTTTAGTTTTAAATTATTGCGTATAAATTCCGTTGCTTCAAATCCATTCATTATAGGCATTTGCAAATCCATCAAAATAATATCGTAGCTATTGGTTTTTAGTTTTTCGACAGCTATTTCTCCATTATCTGCCATATCCCATGTGAATTTGAAATCATCCAAAATAGTCCTCAGCAATAATTGATTGAGCTTGACATCTTCAACTATCAATACTTTTATGGGATTAATTTCATTTTTATACTGTTTGTCTTCATTTTCTATTACTATTACAGCATTAGTTTTTTGAAAACTTAAAGTGAAACTAAAGGTTGAACCTTCATCTTCTTTGCTTCTTACTAAAATAGTTCCACCCTGTTTTTCTACCAATTGTTTTACTATTGCAAGTCCTAAACCTGTCCCACCATATAGGCTTGAAGTGATAGCGTGAGCTTGTTCAAAGTTTTCAAAAATTGATGTAATTTTATTTTGAGGTATTCCTATTCCTGTATCTGAAATACTAATTTCAATTTTTACTTTTTCTTTTTCTTCTTTAAGCAATTTAATTATTACAGTAATTTTCCCTTTCTCAGTAAATTTTATTGCATTGCTTAATAGGTTAATAAGTATTTGATGCAAACGAATAGAATCGCCCAATACTACTTCGGGTATTTTGGAATCAAATTCCTTTACTAATTCTAAATTTTTTTCTTGCATTTTTATTTCAAACAAATGAAGAATGGTAGTGATAGAATTTGATATTTTAAATGGTGAATTGGTAAATATCATTTTCCCTGCATCTACTTTTGCTAAATCAAGTATGTCGTTTATGAGAACGATTAATGTATCTCCACTTGTTTTTATAGCTTGCAAATATTCATTTTGCTTTTCAGTCAAATCTGTTTTGCTTAAAACTTTGGTAAAGCCAATTATCGCATTCATTGGAGTGCGAATTTCATGACTCATATTCGATAAAAATTGCTGCTTTATCTTAACAGCATTCTCCGCTATTTCTGTGGCAGATTCTGCTTTGATTAACGCTTTTGACATTTCTTCATCAATCAGCTTTTGATTTGAAATATCCATTAGTACAATTAAATTGAAATCGGCTTTTATTCGACTCGCTTTGAATTTTGAAAATTTAGTTACACCGTTTTTTGCAATATATTCAAATTCACCACTTTCTTTGCCTTTTCTCATATATTCTTCATAACGCTTGGCAGCTCCGTTTTGTTTAGTTGTTTGCAAATCGCCCACATTCATTTGCAATAATTCATCAACCGTATAACCAAAAAGTTCACTTGCTGCTTCGTTAGCAGATAGATAATTGCCTTTATCATCGGAAACCAAAACTGCCGCAAGGCTGTTATCAAAAATAGATTTAAATATTTCTTCACTTGCTCTTAATTTTTCCTCTGCTTCTTTGTTTTTGGTAATATCCATACTAATGCCAGTTAGCGTATGAGCTGTGCCAAAATCATCATAATAATACTGCCCAGTTGATTTTATCCAAACTATTGCCCCATCATTTGCTCGAGTAATTCTGTAATCAACATCATAAATGCTATTAGCAACCTTTGATTCTTCAATTCTTTGAAAAGCCAATTCTTTATCTTCTGGAAATATAACTTTATGCCAGTCTTCATAAGTTAAATTTTCACGATTTTCATCAAAGCCCCACAATTCTTTATGCAGGTTACTCCATTCTAATTTTTGTGTTTTAATGTCTAAAGACCAAATGCCTACTTTTGCAGAATCAGTTGCCAATTTTAATTGACTTGCCAATTTTTTTTGTACCTTTTCGCTTGATTCAATTTGTTTTCGGGCTTCTTCCTGCTCCGCGTAGGATATATTAAGTTGTTCCTGCTTATCGAGAAATTCTTGATTTACTATAATAAGTTCTTCATTGGTGGATTGCAGTTCCTCTTGCGAAGTTTCTAATTCTTCGTTCAAACTTTGCATTTCCTCGTTGCTGCTTTGCAATTCTTCGTTGGCGGATTGCAGTTCTTCATTGGCAGCTTCCATATCTTCGGTAATGGATCGCATATCTTCACGTGTTTGCGAAAGTTCCTTTTCCAATTGAATAATTATTTTTTGTGTTTCTAATAGTTTTCGTGAAGAAGAATTTTTTTCATCAACAACAAAAGAAATTATTTTTTCCTCAAATCGAATTAAGTAATACGGCTCTATGGTATCAGTGAGCGGAATAATTTCTACCGTAACCAAAGTTTGTTTTTCATTTGCCTTTACTGGAATATTTTCTTTGGTAATTGTTGACTTTTCCTTCATTGCTTTATGAACAACATTACGCAATTCAAATGCTAATCCTTCACGAGCCATTTTGATAAGGTTGTGGGTGGGTTTGCCTTGTGGTACTTGAAGAAAAGGTGTAATGTCGCCGTGAATATGTACTATGTCCATTTGTTCATTCACTACAACACTTGCAGGGGATTTTAATATCATTATTTCTTCTGCACTTCTTCTGAAATCGGCGTGAACGTTTTCATTTTTGGCAAATGGTTTACCTGTCTGACTTGCATATAGGTTTTTTTTAGTTGAAGTTTCTTCTTCACCTTCTTTTAAAACGTGCATGAACCGCCCTGGCAATGCCGTTCGTGAATATATTTTATCGGATTTGGAAACTTGCGTAAATAAATCAGACGATGCTCCAGTGGTTTCCGATTTCCCGAGTAATAGGAAACCGTTTTCTTTGAGTGCATAATGAAAAGTGGTAAATACTTTCTTTTGCAAAAAATTATCCATATAGATAAGCACATTTCGACAAGTAATTAAATCAATTTTGGCAAATGGTGGATCTTTCAAAAAATTATGCGGAGTAAATACACACATATCACGAATTAGTTTACTTACTTCGTAACCGCCATTAATTTTTATAAAATAATTTTTTATTTGAATTTCAGAAAGTTTTTCTACATCGGCTATGGTATAAAAAGCCGTGCGTGCTTTCTTTATAGCTTTTTCTGAAATATCGGAAGCAAAGATTTGGATTTTCGTTCTCTCTATTTTTAAGAGTGACAGAGCAAGATATTCGTGCAGACAAATCGCTATTGAATAAGCTTCTTCACCTGTGGAACATCCAGCAATCCAAATACGAATAGTTTCATCAGAATTCTTATTTTTAACAATAGCAGGGAAAACTGTTTCGGCTAATGCATAAAAAGTTTTCGGGTCACGAAAAAAAGAAGTAACAGGAATTAGTACATCTTGAAAAAGAGCATCCTGCTCTGCTTTATCAATACGTAGATATTTTAAGTAATCGAAAAGGTTTTTCTTTTTTAAAATGGCGATTCTGCGTGCAATACGTCTATGAAATGTCGGCTGTTTATAGTAGGTAAAATCAACTCCACTTCGCTGACGAAGCAACAAAAGAATTTGTTTGTAAATATAATCCTCGTCTTTTGGAATTTCTTCTGCTTCTTTGAAGAAATGATTAGATTCGTAGGAATTACAAATTTGCAAAAGGTGTGCTGGAATGTCTTCAGGAGATAAAACAAAATCAACTACACCTGCTTTAATAGCACTTTGCGGCATGCTATCGTAGGTAGAGGACTCTGAATCCTGCACAATGCTTATACCACCATTTTCTTTGATGGCTTTTAAGCCGAGTGTACCATCGCTGCCAGTTCCTGATAGCACAACACCTACTGCAAACTCTTTGTGCACTTCGGCAAGTGACTTAAAAAAAATATCAATGCATAGATTTAGAATATTTTTGTCACGAGTTGTAAGTTGCAACACACCATCAGTTGAAGTAAGAATTTTATTAGAAGGAATAATATAGATATGATCGGGTGCAAGATGAATGTCGTCGGTAATTTCATGCACAGGAATTTTTGTAACCCGTTGTAAAATTTCTGGCAAAACACTTTCGTGCGTTGGGTCAAGATGCTGAACCACAACATAAGCCATCCCAGAATTTTCGGATATCACTGTGAGTAATCGTTTGAAGGCATCAAGTCCTCCTGCACTAGCACCAATGCCAACTATAGGGAAGTTCTGTACTGTGGCAGGTGGTGGTGTTTTAGGTTTGTTTTTATTTGGTGCAGCCATTTTATTCTTCTATTTGTCAATTTTTAGAAAAGGGTGCTAAACATTAGCTATGTTTTGACTTAGTCTATTTAAGTATTGTTATGTAAAACAATATCAACAAACCAGCTGCAATATACCATAATTATTCTATAAAATTGCTATATAGCGATTATAGAACACAAAATAAAAGTAAAATTAGATTTTTCATTAATGACTTTACTGAATCTAATGTAGAACAAAATTGTAAGTTCTTCTAGTTAGTTTATAGTGGAATGATAGCAAAGACCAAAAAAAAATCCCTACTATCTTTTCGATTGTAGGGATTTTCTAATTTTGAGTTGTACTATTTGCTTACGAGCAGCCGCTTGTTGTTCCGCAGTCGTCGCAAACTGTGCAACTTCCGTTCCTTTTCACTCGCATTGAGTTGCAATTGCTACATTGTTCGCCAGTATAGCCAAGTGCTGTTGCTCCTGCTTTAGTAGTTACTTTAGTTGCCGACATTGAGGCAGCTGTTGCAGTAGTAGTTGTAGATGAAATTTCAAGTCCTACCATAGTAGCTATTATATCTTTCTCATCTTTTTGGTTGAATTGTGATTCTGGATTTTGAAATGAAATCACTTCTTCCGCTTGGTTTAGCTTTTTCACTTGCGAAAGATTGCTAAGCTCTGGCGAACCCGTGTTGATTTCATCAATAGCTGGCACATGAACAAAGTCTTTTCTTCCTAAGTAATCATAGCCCAAAGTGCGGAAAACATAATCCAAAATTGACGTTGAGTTTTTAATTGACTCGTGTCCGTCCACTACTCCCGCTGGTTCGAAGCGAGTGAAAGTGAATGAATCCACTAATTCTTCCAATGGCACCCCATATTGCAATGCTTTAGAAGCCAATATAGCGAAGCTATTCAGCAATCCACGGAAAGCTGCTCCTTCTTTATACATATCCATAAAGATTTCGCCTAAAGTTCCATCTTCGTATTCACCAGTTCTAAGGTATAATTTGTGTCCGCCAATGCTAGCTTCTCTAATAATACCAGTGCGTTTCGGTGGCAGTTTATAGCGTGTAGCTTTTTTCAATTCTAATTTTTCAGCAATTACTTTTTGAACTTCTTTTGGCCCTTGAGTTTCATCTAATGTGTTCTCATCTCCAAGCATTACGATTTCGTTCAATCCATCGTAGTTTGCAGAGTTCAATGGTTGCGATAATTTAGAGCCATCTCTATAAAGAGCAATAGCTTTCACCATAGATTTCCAAGATTCCATATACACATCGCCAATTTCAGCGACAGTGGCATGAGCTGGCATATTCACAGTTTTAGAAATTGCACCGCTTATGAATGGCTGTGCAGCAGCCATAATACGAACGTGAGCCATGTGTGCTATATAACGAGTTCCACGTTTGCCACATTTGTTTGCTGTATCGAAAATTGGTAATTCCTCTTCTTTCAAGTGTGGAGCACCTTCTATCATCATAGTACCGCAAACGAAATCATTTGCTGCTTCGATATCCGATGCACTATAGCCAAGTCCAGTCAATAAATCGTAATGTTCGTCCACTAATTGAGCTTCTGTAATGCCTAAGCTTTTCAAGAAGTCTTCGCCAAGAGTCCATTTATTGAACACAAAACGAATATCGAAAGCATCGTCCAAACCTTTTTCGATGTTTTCAATTTTCTCGTCAGTAAATCCAATCGCTTTCAAACTTGCTTTATTGATTGCTGGGCAACCTTGCAATGTTCCGTGTCCTTTAGAGTATTTTTCAATATCTTCAATTTGCGATTCTGAATAGCCCAATTTAGTTAGAGCTTTTCTCACAGATTGATTAACGATTTTGAAATATCCACCACCAGATAATTTTTTATATTTAATAATAGCGAAGTCTGGCTCGATACCAGTAGTATCGCAATCCATTACTAAGCCAATTGTACCAGTTGGAGCAATTACAGTTGTTTGTGCATTGCGGTATCCATAGCGAGAGCCAAACTCTACTGCCGAATCCCAAACTTGTTTTGCAGCAGTAACTAAATTCGCTGGAGCAAAATTCTCATTAATTCCCATTGGGCGAATTGTCAAACCTTCATATTCCGAAGGGCTTGAATTATAAGCAGCTCTTCTATGGTTACGCATAACACGTAGCATATCTTTAGCATTTTTTTCATAGCCAGCAAAAGCACCAAGCTCTTTCGCCATTTCAGCCGAAGTTTCATAAGATTTCCCAGTCATTATCGCAGATAATGCTCCAGTCCATGCCAATGCTTCTTGTGAATCATACGGAATTCCGTGTACCATCAATAAAGTACCAAGGTTGGCATAGCCAAGTCCCAAAGTACGGAATTCAAAGCTTTTCTCAGCCATAATTGGCGATGGGAATTGAGCCATCAAAACAGAGATTTCAAGCACAATAGTCCAAACTCGGATAGCGTGCTTATATTCATCAACTAAAAATTCATGTTTCTCTTCGTCATAAAATTTCATTAAGTTGATACTTGCTAAATTACAAGCAGTATCATCTAAAAACATATATTCAGAGCAAGGGTTTGAAGCATTGATTCTACCGCTTTCAGGGCAAGTGTGCCATTCATTGATAGTAGTATCATATTGCAAACCTGGGTCAGCCGATTTCCAAGCAGCCAAGTTGATTTTGTTCCAAAGGTCTCTTGCTTTTACTTTTTTACAAACTTTACCGTTTGTTCTCCATTTCAATTCCCAGAATTCATCATTCTCAACAGCTTTCATAAACTCATTCGCCACTCTAACAGAGTTGTTTGAGTTCTGACCGCTTACTGTTACGTAAGCTTCGCCTTCATAGTGAGTGTTGAACACATCAAAATCAATAGAAGTGAATCCTTGCTCCACAAGCTCCAATACTCTTTGTATAGATGCTAAAGGCACACCACGATTCAATGATTTTTGTACCAAAACACTTAATTTTTTGTTAGATTTAATTTCAGTGCCTTTTGCAAGAGCTTCTTCTAAAATTGCTTGCAAGAAAGTAGAATTGATTTTAGAACCAGCTACCAAAGCTGCCACTTTTTCTTCTTCTTTTGCTTTCCATTCGATAAATTCTTCGATATCTGGATGATCAATATCCACGATAACCATTTTAGCTGCACGCCTTGTTGTCCCACCAGATTTGATAGCGCCAGCAGCTCTATCAAATATTTTTAAGAAGCTCATTAGTCCAGAAGATACCCCCCCACCAGACAATTTTTCGCCTTTTCCTCTCATTTGAGAGAAGTTAGAGCCAGAGCCACTTCCGAATTTGAATACACGTGCTTCACGAGTAATCAAATCAAATATACCACCATCGGCAAGCATATCATCTTTCACAGCTTGAATAAAGCAAGCGTGTGGCTGAGGACGAGAGTATGCATCTTTAGATTTAGTTAGTTCCTTTGTGTCTGGATCTATAAAATAATGTCCTTGTTCAGAGCCAGTAATGCCGTAAGCCCAATGCAATCCAGTATTGAACCATTGTGGCGAATTTGGTGCCGCCATTTGAGTAACAAGCATATAAGCTAATTCGTCGTAGAAAACTTGAGCGTCTTCTTTAGTGTCGAAGTAATTATACGTCTCGCCCCAGTGTTGCCAAGTGCCAGCCAATCGATGTGCCACCTGCTTTATTGAATTTTCTGAGCCAAGAATTTGCTTGCCATTCTCGTCTAATGCTGGCTTGCCGTTCTCATCGAACTGAGGCACTCCAGTTTTGCGGAAATATTTTTGTGCAAGAATGTCAGTTGCCACTTGCGACCAAGTAGTCGGCACTTCGACATTCTTCATTTCGAATACAGTAGAGCCATCAGAATTTTTGATAGCCGATGTTCTGTATGTATATTCGACCAAATCGTAAACGGATTTGTTCTCTTTGGTAAACCTTCTAGAGATTTTCATACTAGACCCTTTTTGAACTTATTTTTAGACACATTAAAAAGGAAATTTATTTATTTCATCGTTTCGCAACAAATATTTGTCATTTTTTATACAAATTCTTGATTTGCGTGTAGCATAGTTTCATATAGCGGTATTTGAATTATTTTTTACTTTATTATTAGTATAAAATTAAACCTTCAAAAACAACGCAAAATTAGTGATAGTCTGAATAGTAAAATGTATTTAACCTAATAAATACACCACCACTAGCTACTATAAACATTTGGTTTTTATTAGCCATTCTTGAGTTTCACCAAGAGGTAAAATTCAAATTGGGGGATAAAAGTCCAATATGATAAATAATTGCTTTACGAAATAAGTAAAAAGTTGGCTAACTGCCGAATCGTTTTTATCCACAAATATTTTCATTGACGAGTAACCAATAGTGAAATTTCACACTTAGCTATTTATCAACAATTAATCTTCGAGAATGTGTTTGCTGCGTATCCAACTTAAGAAATTTTTGTATAAATTACAATTTTAAATAAGTAAATTTTATAAATGCTTGAAACTATTAGTAACTTAGATACAGCTATATTCAGGTTTTTAAACTCAGCCCTTGCCAATACTGCGTTTGATTCCTTTTTCCCTTTCATAACTAAGAATAGCAATTGGTATGGGGTATGGGTATTGCTTTGCATATTCATAATTTGGAAGAGGCGGAAAAATGGAGTCATAATTGTCTGCATTATGCTAATTGGGGTTGCATTTGCAGATTTTCTCTCAAGTCAGATTATAAAAGAATTTATTGCCAGACCACGACCTTGCCATACATTAACTGGGATTCGGCTTTTAGTGGACTGTGGTGCGGGCAAATCCTTCCCAAGCAGCCATGCAGTCAATAACTTCTTTGCAGCAGTTTTCTTGTCCCAATTTTTCGTAAAACAAAAGTACTATTTTTTTATCATTGCTTTTTTGGTAGCTTTCTCAAGGGTCTATGTGGGAGTGCATTATCCTCTTGATATAACAGGTGGGGCATTGCTTGGCTCAGCCATTGGCTTCGGCTTTGCTCAATTAGCAAAACTTATTATAAGGAAATCAGAATGAATCTAATACCTATTAAAAGATATGATAATGCTTTTGAAGCTAATATGGCAAAAGCACTTCTTGACGACAACGATATTGAATGTTTTTTGCAAGACGAGAATATTATGTCTGTCAATCCACTTTATAACATTGCAATTGGTGGTATAAAGCTAATGATTGATAAAGAAAATGCAGAAACAGCTCTTGAACTGCTCGATGCAACAAACTTCAATGAAGCTGACTTTATGGAAGAAGAATGAACTATAGAATAGCTACATATATAATCTTACTTTTTATTACACTTGCTTTACAATCGCAAGAATATGATGCGGACAATGTCCACCCAAAAGTCAATGAAAATATTAATAAGTTAATCAACAAGCAAGTTACTTTAAATCAACTGGAAAATCAGCATTTGATTTACGAGCAGAGTAAATTTAAAACTCTCATGCAAAAAGACACTAACAACACAAACAACGAGAAATTGCAAAAAGAACTCAATTTGCTCGATATGAAAAGCATTATTGAAATTAATTATAGCTTCGGTACTACAAATGATAGCAAAAAAACCGAAGTCTATCAATGCGAAATCAAATATAAGCTCCGAAAAGTTAAAAAGACAATCCTAATCTACTTTGCAAAACAAACTGGCGATACCGATTTCTACTTCAATGGTGCAAAGTTCGGCGATTAAAATTAGTTCGGCGATTAAAATTAGCGAAGTAAAAAACAAATCTGCAATCACTTTTTTTCTAATCTCTAATTTATGGGGTGAGTCCAAAATGATTGGGTTTAGGTTTAACAAACAATTAATACGGCTACTAAATATTTTATTTAAATCCATAGTAACCAAAACCCAAATTAAACATATTTTCCAATTCACACCGAACAATCTTTTCTACTTAACCTTACTATTTTCAATATCTTCACACGCTTTGTTATAATTTCATTACTTAATTTCTTAAATTTGTAACCTATGATGGAACTAAACATAAATATTGACCACGTTGCCACTCTGCGGAATGCTCGTGGTGGGAATGATCCTGATCTACTAAGGGCAGCTGAGATAGTCTTGGCGACTGATTCAGCAGGCATTGTGATTCATTTGCGAGAAGATCGCAGACACATCAAAGATGCCGATGTTTATGCTATTCGCAAGATATGCAATAAAAAGCTCGATTTGGAAATGGCAAATGCTCCAGAAATAGTTGATATTGCCCTCAATGTTATGCCAGATTTAATCACCTTAGTGCCAGAAAAGCGAGAAGAACTTACCACTGAAGGCGGCTTAAACATTCAGAAATATGCCACCGAGTTAGAAAAAACTATTAACCGAATGCATGCCCAAAACATTAAAGTTTCGCTTTTCGTAGAGCCAGAGGAAGCTACTATTAATCTTTGCCATAAAATTGGTGCGGATATGGTGGAGCTGCATACTGGTAAGTACGCAAATTTATGCCCAGCAAATCAATTTGCCAATGAGCTATCCGCAATAAAAAGTGCTACTGCCCAAGCGAAATCGCTCGGTATGAGAGTGGCGGCTGGACACGGTCTGAATTTGGAGAACACTAAAGAAATTGCTTCAATTACTGGAATTGACGAAGTTAGTATTGGTCATTCTATTATTGCTAGAGCTGTCTTTATTGGTTTGCAGGCTGCAATTAATGAAATGTTGGAACTTATTCAAAGGAGCAAGCTGTAAGTGTGTGGTATAGCTGGCATAGTTGATTTTAATTCACGAAATCAGAATCTAAATTTAGATATTCTAAAGAATATGAGCGATGTGATTTTGCATCGTGGGCCTGATAGCGAAGGTCAATGGGTTTCTCAAAAGCAAAATTGTGGGCTTACTTTCCGCCGATTAGCAATTATTGATTTGACTGAGAATGGCTCACAGCCAATGCACACAAGCGATGGAAGATTTCACATCGCATTCAATGGCGAAATTTATAATCATCAAATAGTTCGCAAAGAATTAATCGAAAAAGGTTATAAATACCATTCAGAAACTGACACAGAAACTATTCTTTTTGGCTATAAAGAATTTGGTGCAGCTTTACTGCAAAAGTTTGTCGGTATGTGGGGGATGGCAATTTGGGACGAAGAAAAACAAGAGCTATTCGCAGCAAGAGATAGAATTGGCGTTAAGCCGCTATACTATTATTTTAAAGATGGTATTTTATTATTTGCTTCTGAAATAAAGTCTATATTAAAACATCCAGCAGTAAAAAAAGAATTGAATTTAGATGAATTGCCAAATTATTTGAATTATGGTATGTCATCTAAATATAATACACTATTCAAAAATATATATAAATTGCCAAGCGGACATATCCTGAAATATAATCAGAAAGACGGCTTGACAACAGAACGCTATTGGTCGCCATTTGCTCAAACTCCACTTGCAATTGAAATGAGCGACACCGATATTGAACAAGAAGTGATGCGTTTGCTCCGCCAATCTGTTGCCGATAGAATGATGTCCGATGTACCATTTGGTGTATTCTTAAGCGGTGGAGTGGATTCGAGTTTGAATGTGGCGTTGATGGCGGAATTGATGACACGCCCAATAGATACTTTCACAGTGGGTTTTAAAGAATTAAAAGAATTTAATGAATTAGAACACGCTCAAACAATATCTAAATTATTTCATACAAACCACCACGAAATTTTAATAGACCAAAACGATGCTTTCCCAATATTGGAGAAACTTGCTTGGCATGAAGATGAACCAAATGCAGACCCAGTGTGCATACCGCTGTATTTTTTAAGCAAATTGACAAGAGATTCTGGCACAACTGTTGTCCAAGTGGGCGAAGGTAGCGATGAGCAATTCGTTGGCTATAAGTGGATGATGCAGTATTATGAATTCTATCAGAACTATTGGCGACACTATGCGGCAATGCCAAAGATAATTAAAAAGCCTATTTATAATATAATAAAGCCACTATTTAAGTATTTCAATCAGAATTTAGCATTGGATTATGTTCGCAGAGCTACCGATGGCGATGATTTCAATTGGAGCGGAGTTTCCATATTTTCGCCAAGCCATTTGGAGAATTTATTAAATTCAAATTACCAGAATTTGAAAATGATTCCTGCTGATTATGGCAATGGATTGCACAAAGAAGCAAAACAGCTTTACCCAAATGCAGACTATATGCAAGAAATATTATTTGTGGAATTGCAGCAGCGTTTGGCAGAGATACTATTAATGCGAGTGGATAAAATTGGTATGGCTCATAGTTTGGAAGCGAGAGTGCCATTCCTCGACCATCGCTTAGTGGAATTTACTATGTCATTGCCACAAGAAAGAAAAGTGCGAGGCGGCAAACTTACAAAAGCAATACTCAAAAAAGCTGTGGGCAATTTGCTACCAAAGGATATTGTTTACCGCAAGAAAATGGGCTTTGCTGCTCCGATAGACAATTGGATGCGAAACCATTGGTATGATTATACGAAAGATAAATTTACTAATTCAGCTTTTGCAAAACTAAACATACTCAATAAAGACTATATTTTGAATATGCTTGAACGCCACAGAGCAGGTAAAATCAACCAAGGCGACAAACTATATATGCTATTAAACCTTCACTTATGGTGGGATCAGTTTTAAGGAGATTGAAATGAAAAATTTGTTTTTGATAATTATTTAACTATGACAAACAACAAAACTCTATATATCCGAAATATGGTTTGCCCTCGTTGCAAAAGTGTGGTATCGGAAACTATTGGTAAGTTCAATTTGCAGATTGTAGATTTGCAATTGGGCGAAGTGGAAGTTTTGGCAGATGCTAGCTTGGATTTGAATTTACTGAACTTAAAACTGCAGGAAGATGGTTTTGAGCTTATCTTCGATAGGGAAAGTAAATTAGTTGAACAGATAAAATTATTATTGCTTGATTATCTTTCTAAAATTGAATTTCTCAATGTAAAATTATCTGACTTTTTAGCAAGTAAAACCGAACTTAATTATACATACCTAAGTAAAATTTTCTCATACACCCAACATATAACAATTGAAAAGTACTTTGTTAATTTGAAAATTGAAAAAGTAAAAGAACTCATAAGCTATGGTGAACTTTCGTTAAGTGAAATCTCATATCAATTTGTATATAGTAGTGTGCAAGCTCTGTCAACACAATTCAAAAAAGTTACTGGCATAAGTGTTACCGACTATAAAAATAGCTTAGATAAGAACCGTAAATCCATAGATAGTTTGCAATAGCAAAAATTTATACAATTTAGTCAAGATGTTATAACATAATGCCCTTGCTCTTTCCATAATTTTGTAATGTTATTTTTCACAAATTTAAGATTACAAAATGAAAACAATAAGTTTCGACACAAACATCAACTGTAACAGTTGTGTTGCCGAAGTAACTCCATTCTTTGATGGAAATGATTTAATAAAAGAATGGACAGTAGATACACAAAGCCCAAATAAAAAGTTGACAGTCAAAGGTGAAATCCAAGAAAGTCAATTGAAAAACTTAGTGGAAAAAGCTGGTTTCAAAGTTAAAGACAACATTGAAACGTTGGAAGTACAATCTTGCCATAAACCAAGCACTACAATAAATCATACTGATTATCAATTACCCACTAAGCCAACTACTGGATTTTGGGGTGATAAATCAATATGGAAGAGATCAGGGGTAAATACTTTTAATTGTTTAATTGGCTGTACAATTGGCGATTTCGGTATGATTATCTATTTACAAGCTTATTAC
The DNA here is from genome assembly GCA_964650885.1 of uncultured Hyphomicrobiales bacterium. Classification (GTDB taxonomy): domain Bacteria; phylum Bacteroidota; class Ignavibacteria; order Kapaibacteriales; family UBA2268; genus JAPLFM01. The sequence continues at coordinate 44,076 of CAZYXG010000014.1, forward strand.
CCTCATACGTCTATGTTTTTAACTATGTCTCTTGCTATGATTGCTGGACTATTTAGTTCGATCATATTGGAAACTATTCTTCTGAAAATTAGAGAAAAACTAACATTGAAAGAATCTCTTTCAATGGCATTGGGTATGTCTTTAATTTCTATGATAGCAATGGAAATTGCTATGAACATCACGGATTTGATTGTGGCTGGTGGCAAACCAGATATGCACAGCCATATTTATTGGATAGCATTTGCCGTTGCAGCTGTCGCTGGATTCCTTGCTCCATTGCCATACAACTACTACAAACTAAAAAAATACAACAAAGCTTGTCATTAATATTTAGGTCTGCAAACAAATAGTTTGCGACTAAAAACCAAATTTCTAAAAACATAAAAGGCACAAAAATGAGAACACTATTTTTAGCAATAGCACTATTAACTGCAATGTATTCTGGTATTGCAGATAGTTATCAAGTAATAGCCAATCAAGTGATGGACTCTTACATTAACATTAGTGAATCATTGATAAAAGGCGACGAAAAGCAACAATTTCAATTGATTGCAACTTCTTCAGCTTTAGCCAATGAGAGAAAAGAAATAATTGATTTGGTGAAAGTAGTAAATAAATCAATTGCACAAATTAATTCTGTTTCTAAAATTGATATTAGAAGGGAAGAATTGGCACTTTTAACTAAAGATTTGATTTTATTTTTTAAGAACCACAAAGTTCTAAAATATGACTTATTTATTCAGTATTGCCCTATGAAAAAGGCAAATTGGTTAAGCAAATCAATTAGTATTAGAAATCCATTTTATGGGAAAATAATGCTCACTTGTGGTAACAATCAAGGCAAAATAGAAGGTGTCAAATAACTATGAAAACCTCTTATTTCTTATTGTTGGTAATATTATTTGCGTTGAATGCCAATGCAGAAAAAGTAGTGCGATACGACTTATTCGTAACTGACACTATAATAAAAATTAAAAATAAAGATGCTCATGCAATAGCAATTAATGGACAAGTTCCAGCTCCGACCTTAGTTTTCACAGAAGGAGATACTGCTGAAATTTATGTCCACAATGAAATGGAAATGCACGAAACATCTATTCATTGGCATGGTCTTATTTTACCGAATTCGGAAGATGGAGTACCATACTTGACTAATCCTCCAATTAAGGCAAAATCTACATATAAATTCAAATTCCCTATTGTGCAGAATGGTACTTATTGGTACCATTCTCACACTATGCTTCAGGAGCAAATTGGAATGTATGGCGCATTTATAATCAACAAGAGAAATAAAGATTATGTTCCCGAGCAAATAATATTATTAAGCGATTGGACAACTGAGAATCCACATAATATAGAAAGATTGCTACATAACGCAAGCGATTGGTTTGGTCTCAAAAAAAAATCAACTCAAAATTATGTAGAAGCTTATGAAGAAAAACACATTGGAACTAAGATAGAAAACGAATTTAAAAGATTGCTTCCAATGGATGTCTCCGATGTTTACTATGAAGAATTTAGAATCAACAATAATAACTACAATGAAAAAAAAGTAAAAAAAGGTAAATTGAAATTAAGAATTATTAATGGCTCTTCTTCTACATATTTTTGGTTGAATTATGCTGGAGGGAAACTGACTGTAGTGGCAAACGATGGAATGGATGTGGAGCCAGTTGAAGTAGATAGAATGATAATCTCAGTGGCTGAAACTTATGATGTGATAATTGATGTGGACGAAATAAATATAAATGAATTTAGAGCTACTGCCGAAGATAGGACTGGTTTTGCTTCATTCTATTTTGGAAATGGCGAAATAAAAAAAGCTAAAAATTTCGGGAAACTTAAATATTTTGAAGGAATGAAAATGATGAATGATATGACCAATGTTAATGGAGAAATGAATGATATGGGAATGGAAATGTCGTTGCAGCAAATGGATATGAATAATGTTATGTATCCAGAATTGGAACAAAATGATTCTGTAGAAACAACTGAACTGACAACATTAAATTATAATATGCTTAAAAGCCCTGTAAAAACAACTTTGCCAGAGAATGTAAAAACAAGCATTTATCATTTAAAATTAACTGGAAATATGAATAGGTATGTTTGGTCTATTGACGATAAAACTTTATCTGAATCTGACAAAATAATTATTAAACAAGGTGAGAATATTCGTTTAATAATTAATAATAGTTCTATGATGAGACATCCAATGCATTTGCATGGTCATTTTTTCAGAGTTATCAATGGATATGGAGAGTACTCACCATTGAAAAATGTGTTAGATATAATGCCGATGGAAACTGATACAATTGAATTTAATGCCTCAGAAAATACTGGAGATTGGTTTTTCCATTGCCATATACTTTACCACATGATGTCTGGTATGGGTAGAATCTTTTCTTATGAAAATACTATCCCTAACCCTGCTTTGGGTAACCACCACGATGCATTGGAAAAAGTATATGATGACGACAGAAGATATTATATTCATTCCAATGTAGGGATTGAATATAATGGTAGTGATGGTGAGTTTATTTATGCAAATACAAGGAATGAATTAAGTGCAGATTGGAGGATGGGCTTTCGTAAGGACAATGGGCAAGAACTTGAAGCACACTTAGGCAGATATTTGGACAACAAACAATTTCTATTACTTTATGCAGGAGTAGATATTAGATTTGGCAATGCAGCCTTGGAAAGAGAAAGCTTGTTTGGACAACTTAGTGCAATTAGTCGCAGAGAAGTAATTTGCGTTGGGGTTATATATAAATTGCCATTACTTGTTAATATGAATGTCCGATTCGACCAAAATGGCAAACTAAGATTTCAATTTGATAAAAGTGATATTGCTATAAATAGTAATATTCGCTTAAGTATGAATTGGAATACAGATTATGAATTCCGCATAAAAAGCAAATATATTATTAATAACTATATTTCATTTTCAATGAATTATGATAGCGAAATGAAATTTGGTGCAGGACTAACATTTACTTATTAAGAATTTGAAAGTTCGAAAATAAGCAGAATATTTAGTTTTTCTAAGTTTTAAAAATTACTTATTTTTCTTTCGCCATTCTTCTATTGGTTTGAATGGCCCCCATCTGTGTTGCTCTTCTGTGAATGGGTCGGCATAAGGAGCAAGAGGAAAATCAATTGTTTTCAATTTAGGGTCTTTATAAAAATCTTCTTCTGCATTATAAGGCGGTCTCGGGTGTATTTTCTCGTAGTTAACATAAGCTGCAACATCAAAAGCTTCTTCGTCTGTCAATTGTTCATTAGTCAAATGTTTATCGTTTGGCATATTGTATTTAATATAAGCAGCCATTTTCCCAATTCTATGCATACTCGAGCCAAGAGAAAATGATTTCATTCCCCAAACAGGAGGATAAACATAGCCACCGTCAGTTGGGTTTGGTACTCCTTCACCATTTGGCTGATGGCATCTGGCACAATATTTCACATAGACAACTTCTCCTTTTTTCAAATCGGCAGCTCTTTCTAACCAAGGAATTGAAACAGGGATATCGCCAGCTAATTTCATCTTATTGCCATTGCTATCCCAAAGCCACTTCAAATACATTGTGATAGCATACATTTCTTTCGATTTCACATCTATTTCGTGCCCTAACAGAGGGTTTACAAAACAATTATTCACCCTGTCTTGTATATTTAATATTCGGCCCTCTCTTGCTCGGAAGTTCGGATAGCGTGAAACTACTGTAAAGAGTGGCAATGCGTTTGGTTTTGTTCCGCCATTCAAATGGCAATTCTTGCAGTCCACATCGTTAGTGGATACTTTCATTACAGTACCTTTAGTACCGAGATATTTATGAGTATTCATAAATAAGTTCATACCATACGTAATAGCATCACGCTCAGGCCCTTTGGGGATTGAGTTGGTGTCGTAAACTGTAATAGCGGAATCCAAAGTTTTATCATTTTTTGCAGTTTCTTCTTTATTGCAAGAAGCAATATAAAGAAGACCTGCAAAAAAAAGTACCAACAAAATAATTCTTTTCATATCATCAAAGTTAGATATTCAGCAAAACTAATAATACTTCATTACTAAAAGTAATGAACTAACTAAAACTAAAATCCAAAGACCAACTCCTAATATTAGTGGCTTAAAACCAACAGTTTTCAGAGATTCTTTGGTCATTCCTGCGCCAATTAAAAATAGAGTTAAAGTCAACCCTTTTTTTGCTACCACAACGATATAAGGCGAAAATGATTGAATCGCAGGGATAAATGTAGATACAACCATTGCCAAAATGAAATACAAAATAAAGTATGGAATACTTATTTTCTTTTTACCCTGTTTGAAAAAGACAGATACAGCAAGCGACAATGGGACAATCCATAATGCCCTGCCAAGCTTCACAGTAGTTGCTATTTGCAATGCCTCATTGCCATAGCTTTGTGCTGCTCCCACCACAGAGCTAGTATCGTGTATAGCAATTGCCGACCACATACCAAATTGCATTTGTGAAAGATTGAAATAATGACCCAATATTGGGAACATTATAAGTGCTACTGAATTCAAAATAAACACTATCCCTAGCGAAACAGACATTTCATCTTCGCTAGCTTCTATAATTGGAGCTACTGCTGCAATTGCACTCCCTCCACATATTGCTGTTCCAGAAGCAATAAGCAATGTAGTGTTTCGCTTGATTGCTAGATATTTGCCCACAAGCAAGCCAATCAATATAGTTGAAGTGATAAAGATTGCAGTGAGTATTACCCCATCTTGGCTTACTTTTATTGCAGAATATAGATTCATTCCAAAGCCCAAACCTACCACTGAATATTGCAAAAGCATCTTCGATATTTTTGAAATATTGCTGAAAGCTTTTGGAATAATTTGCGAAGCTAACAGTCCCAAAAGCAATGCAATTGGAGGAGATGAAAACGGAGCAAGACATAGCAAAGACAAAAGTAAGAATATAGCTTGTTTCAGTTTAGGGTTATCAATAGCTAAGCCCACTTAATTTTTGTCTCCAGTTTCTTTGGTAGGAATGCTTTGCAAAAAGAGCCAAAGTGCATCTAGTTCTATTTTGCTCATATTAGCATATTGTGCCCAAGGCATAAACTGATTCAGCACTCTGCCATCTGGACGTAAACCAGTTGTCATTGCTGCAATAAACTGTTCTTTTGTCCAATTTCCCATTCCATTTTCTTTATTTGGAGTTAAATTGCTTGGCTGAATTGGAAATCCAGGTCTATTGCCGCCTGAAAAATTAGCAGAATGGCACATTACACATTGATTAGCCACTTTTCTACCAAAAGCAATTGTGGCTTCGGGTTTCACATTTGAAATACGTTCTTTCTTATGATCCATTTTTTCGGCTGATAAAAGAATCTCCAAATTCCCCATCAATCCCTGCATAACAGAATATATTCCAGCGTAAGAGATTGGAACCGTATTATTTACAGGTGGCACAGAGCGTATAAAAGCAATCAATGCACCCACTTCAAAATCATCTAAGTTGTAATATTCATTCGATGGCATATACAGAATTGGTTTGCCGTCTTGTTTGACTCCATGGCGAATTGCTCTTGCCATATCGTCATTACTGTAATCTCTACCAATACCACCTTCGCCAGTAGTTAAGTTGTTCCCAGCGAATACTCCTTCCAATGGACTTTGGATGAAGACTTTACCTTCCAATCTTTCGCCATGGCAATTCGCACATTTATTCTTGTCGAATAGCTTTTTGCCTTCGGCAATAGTTTTGGTATCGTAAGAGATAGAAAGTGGAGTTTGTTCAATCATAAAGGATTGAGAAAGCTTCATGCTGTGTAATAGCCAAGCAAATCCAGCTGTTGCTATTGACACAACAACTATTACAATTATTAGTTTTTTCAAGTGTTTCATTCGGCTAAATTAAGAAAATTTGCTCAATTTCTTTTAAAGTTTTCAGCAAAATAAAATTATTAAAAGTAAATTCTTGAATTTTTAGTTTGCAAATATTTATTAGTTTGTTAAAATTTTTCTTTAATTTAAAAAATAAATATTTATCAATTATAAAACAAAAACAACAAAATGTTTGTAATTTTGTTGTTGAGTAAGCGTCAAATCTAATTATAAAATTGTATAGTTTTTATCAAAAATACGCTATGACAAAACAATCCGATGAGCTAAACTCACTTCATAAAGAAATTGTAATTCTCAATGAACATCTGTCCTCGCAAAAGGGTATGTACGAGATGACAACTGCTTATTTGAAGAATATTCAAGATGAATTGAATTTAGCTAAGGGAAAACTGGAAGCAATCAATAAAGATTTGACCGACAGTATCAATTACTCAAAGCACATACAAGATGCTTTTATAGTTCAAATTGATAAACTTAGAGAGATGATTCCAAATTCGTTTATGTTCCAAAGCCCTAAGAATATTGTTAGTGGCGATTTCACTTGGGCATTTGCCGATGGTGAGGAAATTTATTTGGGAGTGGGAGATTGCACTGGACACGGTGTGCCTGGAGCTATGCTGTCAATATTTGTAATTAGCATGCTCAACGAGATTATAAGCTCGAACAGAGATTATAATCCAGCTGAAATATTAACTCATTTAGATGGGCTAATGTTTAAATATTTGACTTTATACAACGCAACAATTAGAGATAGCGTTGAAATTGCTATCATTAAATTGAATCTGAGAAAAAGTAAACTTACGTTTGCCTCCGCAAAAAGACCTATTGTTATTATTAGAAATGGTGAATTAACCATGACTAAAGGAACTAAATATTTGCTTGGCGATCCATATAAGCGAAACGAAGAGTTAAGAAATTTTGAATTTGATTTGGAGAAAGGAGATTTGATTTTCCTTTACTCTGATGGCTTTGCCGACCAATTCGGTGGACAAAATAGCACCAAATTCACAAACAAAAGATTATTAGAGCTTTTGCAAAGTAACTCCAATTTAGAACTTTGCAATCAGTTCGAGGAAATTAAAGAAACCTTTTATACACACAAAGGCGAAAACAGTCAGATAGATGATGTTTTGCTTTTGGGCTTTCAAATTTAAATAAAAGTTTAAAAAAGATAAGTGAATTAAATATGAGTGCAGATAATACAGCAAGCAAACTGCTTCCAGGACTAAATTACAAATATGATGAAGTGGTCAAAAAAGATTACGGAATAGTATTCGCTTTGCCTGAACAACATATTTTAATTTGCGAATTATTCAACGAATACACTCCGATAGAGGAATTTAAAGAGATTTTCAGAGCCACTGTGCCAATTATTGAAAAATTACAAACTACAAAATTTATATTCGACAAACAGAATTTGCGTGTTTTTCACCAACCGTCTATGGAATGGTACTTTATTGAATGGAAAAAAGAAATTTATGCGAAAGGACTTAGTGCTCACAGAAAAATATTGCCACAAAGTGAGCCAGCATTTGCTTTGGCTGTAGAAGCAGGGCGTGCTAAAATACTTAAAGAATTCCCTGACACAATCATTGATAAATTAGACATACAATATAGTACAAATATTGCAGATGCAATAGCGAAATAAAGTTAGACATTCTCAAAAACCAACCCAAACCTCCTCTTAATATTTCCGCAATGAATTTTGTGAAGTATTTAGGTGTGGTAAATAAATAATACTGCATTACACTTTCTCTTGTG
>CAZYXG010000015.1:0-10236 GCA_964650885.1 uncultured Hyphomicrobiales bacterium
ATAATATTTAACTCTTAACTTATTATTTAGTTTTAATTTTAAAGAACCTTCCGAAAGTTTTGAACCTTCGGAAGGGTAGTCAAATCATTTTATTTGATTTTTTGGTGCAATGGGAATTGCGATGCGTAGTCTCGGACAGTGTCAGAAACTTGCTTATGAATATCTTTATTATCTATGTTTAAAATTACTTTGTCAATTTGTTCGGCAATGAATTTCATATCGTCTTCTTTGAAGCCACGGGTTGTCATTGCTGCAGCTCCCAAACGTATCCCAGAGGTAACTAATGGTGGCTGAGTGTCATTTGGCACTGCATTTTTATTGCAAGTAATTCCAGATTCATCGAGTGCTATTTCTGCTTGTTTTCCAGTAACGTTTTTATTTCGCAAATCAACGAGCATAAGGTGGTTGTCTGTTCCACCGCTTACTAATTTATAGCCACGATTCATCAATTCATTCGCCATAGTTTGCGAATTTTTGATAACTTGCTGACCATATAATTTGAATTCATCGTTCAAACATTCGCCAAATGCAATTGCTTTTGCAGCTACTACGTGCATCAATGGCCCACCTTGCATTCCTGGCATAACCCAAGAATCAATTATTTCGCCCATTTTTTTAACTCTGCCCGATTTAGGAGCAACAATACCGAATGGATTATCATAGTTTTTACCCATCATTATGATACCACCTCGAGGGCCACGCAATGTTTTGTGAGTTGTACTTGCAACTACATCGGCATAAGGCACAGGCGAGCTTAAAAGCCCAGCTGCTATCAAACCAGCTGGATGTGCAATATCGGCAAATAGAAATGCTCCAACTGAATCCGCTATTTCGCGGAATCGTTTGAAATCAATATCTCTTGGGTAAGCCGAAGCTCCAACTGTAATTAACTTTGGTTTATGTTTTTGAGCCAAATCGTAAGCTTGATCGTAATCAATTCTTTCAGTTTCTGGATGCAAACTATAAGGAATGAAATTGAAAAATTTACCAGAAAAGTTTACTTTAGATCCGTGTGTTAAGTGTCCACCGTGGTCTAAGCTCAAGCCCATCACAGTGTCGCCGTGTTTGATGTAAGAAAAATAAACAGCAATATTTGCAGTAGAGCCAGAGTGTGGCTGCACATTCACATATTCAGCACCGAATAGTTTTTTGAGTCTATCTCTAGCAATGTTTTCTACCACGTCCACATGTTCGCAACCGCCATAATATCTTGCTCCAGGGTAACCCTCGGCATATTTATTAGTAAGCACAGAGCCAGTAGCAGCCATTACAGCATCGGAAGTGAAATTCTCACTAGCTATTAATTCAATTTTTTCGTGTTGTCTTTTATTTTCGTTCAGAATAACGTCATAAACTTCGCTATCTGTTGCTTTAATTACTTCGTACATTTTGAGTTAGTTTTTAATTAAAAAATTATTTTACGATTGTAAATTTTTCAGTGAATGTATTCTCATTTGTTTTCACTTGCAAGAAATAATTCCCATTGCTTAGCATAGCTGTTGGGATTTGGATTTTACCATTTGCAGTTTGTAGCGACAAGCTCAAATCCATAACTTTGTTTCCATTGATATCAATAATAGTGATTTCATTGGAAGCAGCAACTAGTGCTGAATTTAATTCTAAATAAACGTAGTCGTTTGCTGGATTTGGGAAAATTGCATTTTTAAGTGGATTTTCAGACTCAACTGATGCCTGACCTAATTGTTTGCAAACAGTTTCACGAGTAACAGAGTGTACTGTGCAATTAAGAGTTTTGATCCCATCAGTAACGTTTGTGTTCCAATATGCATCGCCAATTTTTAAACTTTTATCAACTTCATTATTGCCAAGCACAAGGAATGAAACAGTTGAGCTTGGGTTAGCTGTCATAAAATCTTTATAAACTGAATTACTTTTAATATCATTGCAGGCTACATCACTTTGTATGTAGGTAGAAGTTACAGTAGATTTTGGTAATGATGCGAGATATGGAGAAAAATCAACACCAGCAGCAACTGTTCTAATGTCTACATAGCCACCAAATGATTTTATATAAGGAATAAACTCAATTGAGTCTTTTATAGTTGCACTTTCAAAGACATATACCCAAACTTCACATTTGGCTGTTGCTAAATCAACTTTAGATTTGATTACATTAAAATCGCCTGCGGCAGCTGCTGCGGCTCTGAATTTGCTGTTTGCTCCAATTTTCTTTTCAGCGGCAGTTTTTGCGGCATTGAAACCTTCTTCAAATTTGAAGCTAGAAAAAAATTGTGAATACGAGCTAGAGAAAGATATCGTTACTAAAATTAAAACTAGTAATACTTTTTTCATAATTTACCTTTTGTGTTATTTCTGAAATAAAAAACAAAATTAATTAAATAGTTAGTGTTTTCAAACTTTTATCGTAAAATTTCCTAGAAAACAATCAAATAATTAAAATTTAGCAATTTGAAAAAGTTAGTTCTAAAAAGACAAAGTTACAATAATCAGGAAGTAAGTGCTGAAAAAACTTACAAAATTGATTACAAATCCTTGCTTAACGACCAGCAGTATGCTGCCATTACGCACAATAGTGGTGCGGCTTTGGTGCTTGCTGGAGCGGGAACTGGCAAAACCAGAATACTAATTTATAGACTTTCTCGGCTGATAGAAGATGGAGTGAAACCAGAGTCAATTCTACTACTGACTTTCACTCGCAAAAGTGCAATGGAAATGATAAGCAGAGCATCGGCTGTGCTTGATAATAGAGCTGAAAAAATTAATGGCGGCACTTATCATTCGTTTTGTTTGCAAATTTTAAAGAAATATGCTCCACTTGTGGGCTATAATTCAAATTTCAATGTAATTGATACTGACGATGCTTTGGAATTAGTGAATATTGCAAGGCAAGAAATACTTAATAAAGTTAAATCTAAAAAGAAATTCCCTTCTAAGATTGTTTTGGCAAGACTTTTTAGCAATTATGTGAACAAAGGCGATACTTTTAATGAAATATTGAAAGCGGAATCGGAATATTTGCTGGAGCTGAAAGAACAAATTGAAGGAATTTATGTTGAATTTATTTCATTGAAGCGAAGTTCCAATGTGATGGATTATGATGATTTGCTTTTAAAAACTAGGGAACTACTGAAGAACCATCCCAAAGCTTACTACGACATAACAAGCCAATACCAATTTATTATGGTGGACGAATACCAAGATACAAACCGAATACAGCACGAACTTGTGATGCTTTTGGGTGGGGATAGCTCAAATATAATGGTAGTGGGCGATGATGCCCAATCAATTTATTCATTTCGTGGTGCGGAGTATCAGAATATACTTTTCTTTCCGAACAATTTTACCGATTGCAAAACTTACTTGATTGAGCAGAACTACCGAAGCACAAATGAGATACTCAATTTGGCGAATGATGTGCTTTCTAAGTCGAATATTGGCTATTCAAAAAAACTATTTTCGGATAAAGAAGTAGGGGATTCGACTAAGCTAATCATTGCCAAAAATGAGAATGACCAAAGCCAATTTGTTGTCCAGACTGTGCTTAGCCATTTGGAAGATGGAGTTTCACTAAATGAAATGGCTGTGTTATTTAGAAATAGTTCACATTCGTTCGATTTGGAATTTGAGCTGAATAAAGCAAGTATTCCATATATAAAGTTTGGTGGGTTGAAATTCATTGATTCAGCACATATTAGAGATGTGATAGCTTATGTTAGAGTTTTGGGAAACCCAAAAGATATTACAGCTTGGAGCAGAGTGCTGAAATTTGAAGATAGGATTGGTGCGAAAACTTCTTTAAAAATAATCAATGACATTCAACTTTCGGAAAAAGTAGAGTTAACGGAGTTACTAAAAGAATTGGAACAAACAGAAAATGGGAAGATTCTACAAAAGCTTATAAACTCACTCGGCAATACTCTCGGCAAATCTGAATTAGTTGCTAAAATACAGAGTTTACTTAGCCACTATCGCCCTCATTTCGAAAAAGCATATAAGGACTTTAAAACCAGAGAAGACGATTTGGATATGTTTATGACAATGGTTGCTAGGTATAACTCAATAGACAATTTACTTTCGGAATTGTCCTTAAATCCTCCTCAGAATGTGGTTCAAGAAATATCTTCTGTTGAAAACAAGGAAAATGATTTCCTAACTTTAAGTACGGTGCATTCTTCCAAAGGATTGGAATGGAAAATAGTTTTCATAATTTGGGCAGTAGAGGGCTATATCCCATCGGAACGCTCGAGCTATAATAGCGATGCACTTGAAGAGGAAAGACGACTATTCTATGTGGCTGTAACAAGGGCGAAAGAGCAGCTATATATTACAGCTCCAACTATATATAGCGAAAGATTTAATGGCTACATACAGAATAGAATTTCACAGTTCATAGAAGAGACACCCGAGGATATACTGGAAAAGTTCATCTTAGATTTTGATTGATTTTGAAAACCAACAATTGAAATAATGAAATTAGAATTGCTGAAAAATGAGTAGTTTTGTAATCATAAAAATTTATAATATCGACAAAAGGCACACTTTAGTGTGGGAAATAGATGTAAGAAAATGCCAGAAATGAAAAAAAAGAAAATATTATTTGTTACAAGTAGATTACCCTATCCACTTATTGGAGGAGATAGAGTTAAGTCTTATTACCTTTTGAAGCATTTGGCAAAGCAACACGATGTAACTTTGATTAGCTTTTTTCAAGGTAAGTGGAATCAGCAGTATGAAATAGAACTGCAAAGTTTGGGTATAAAAACAAGAATTATTCAAATCAACACAATTAAATTTGCTTTTCGGGTATTATTTAAACTAAAAACGCAAATCCCTTTAGAAATATTATACTATATGCAACCAGAAATGCAACTTGTAGTTGATGAAGAAATTGCTAATAATAAATACGATATAGTAATTGGATTTTTTATGCGAACTGCTGAGTATTTAAAAAATCTTAGTTTGCCCAAATTACTCATAGCAGAGGACTGTCGCTCGATATACCAATATAGAAGCTACAAAGATACCAATGATTTTTATCAGAAATATATTCGTAGAACTGAATTTACTAAGTTGTTAAAATACGAACCAGAAATATTTGCTAAATTCGATAAAATAACTTTTGTTACACAGGAAGATATTCAAGCAGTTGAGAATATAACAAGAAATAATTTGAATATATCGCTACTTAGCAATGGCACTGATTCAGATAAATTCAATCCCAAAAATAATTTTATTGATAGAAAATATGTTTTATTTACTGGCAGACTCGACTTATGGTCTAATGTGATTATGATTCGCAGGATAGTAAATAATATTATGCCTAGTATATGGGCTAAATATCCAGACATTAAATTGCGAATAGTGGGAGGGTTCCCTGTTGGAGAAGTAAGGGCTTATAAATCAAATCCAAGGATTGACCTTATAACTAATGTGGAAGATATAGCACCACATTATTTTGGCGCTAGACTTTTTATACATCCACACTTTGGCGGAACTGGAATTCAAAATAAATTGCTTGAGGCAATGTCTAGCGAATGTCCTGTGGTAACAAGTGTAACTGGTAATCACGGAATTTATGGAAAAGATGGCGAAGATTTGCTTTTGGCGAATACTGATTCTGAATTTGTTGAGCAGTCATTATTTCTATTGAATGATGCTGTAAAATCGGAACAAATTGGAAAATCAGCTAGAAATTTAATTAAAAGTACGAATTCATGGGAAATCATTTTTAATGATTTGGATAATATCTTAATCGAACTGTTTAACTAATAGGAGAAAAATCTTAACACAATCTTAACAAACAGACAGTTGTTCAAACGATTAATCCACTTATCCACATTGCTTTTATAATCTTAACACAACATTAACACTCACTTCATTAAATCTTAAAACTGATTCCCGAACTTTGTAAAGTTAAAATAATCAAAAAACTTTATTATGTCTCGGAGGACATTTTGAACCGCATTTTTCTTTTGTTTACGACATTATTCATAATTACTCTATCTATCAATTCAAATTCACTCATTGCTCAAAAGAGTACCGTAACAATATTTGGTAAAGTTAAAGATGAAACGAATGGTGAAATCATTCGTGGAGCTACTATACAGGTGATTGGGACAAAGAAAGGTGCTAATTCAGATGTGAAAGGTGAATTTAAAATCAAAGGATTGGAGCCAGGTTCATACACTTTCAAAGTATCTTACTTAGGCTTCCAAACAAGAGAAATTACAAAAGTTGAAGTGAAACCCGGTGGCAATGAGCCAATGACAATCAATTTGTCGCCAGAAATAAAGCAAGGTCAGGAAGTAGTTGTATCAGCGGCTAGAATTGATGATAACGAAATGGCAATGCTTGCTAAAAGAAAAAATGCAGATCAAGTATCTGATGGTATTTCTAGTGAAGAAATCAAGAAAATGCCAGATTCCGATGCAGGACAGGCATTGAAAAGAGTTTCTGGTGTTACATTGGTAGGCGATAAGTTTGTGTTTGTGCGTGGGTTGTCGGAAAGATATTCAAACACTACTTTGAATGGTGCTTCACTTGCCACAACAGAGCCAGATAAAAAAGCATTTGCTTTCGATTTGTTCCCTGCGGACTTTTTAGAGAATGCAAATATTGCAAAATCATTCACTCCAGATTTGCCAGGTAACTTTGCTGGTGGATTGGTGCAACTAAACACTGTTGATTTTCCTGCAGCTAGAAAAATTAAAATGTCTATGACAACTTCAGGTGCTACAAATTTAACCATGCAAAATAAATTTATGAGCGGTGTGGGAGGTAGCACTGATTACCTTGGTTTGGACGATGGAACAAGAGCGTTACCAAATATTGATGGATTGGGAAGAAAAGAATTCGACCAATTAAGACAAGATTTGAAAGGACCAACTCAATCAATTGCAGATAAAGTGAAATTGATTAACGCTGTTAATAAATATGAAAATATATTGAAATCTTTCAATAATAATGTTTGGGAAACTAATCAACAAAAAGCACCTTTGAATTTGGGAATGACTCTTTCTTATGCAGATATTTATGAAGTTGGTGGCAATGATTTAGGACTAATTTTAAGTGGTATCTATAATAATGGATATAACTTTAACGAAGTTTATCGTTCAAATCTAACATCGGATTTGTTTGTGGAAGACGAAAGAAAAGGCACAACATCTATATATTCAACAAATTTAGGTGGAATTTTTAACCTTGCTTATAAAGTTGGTGGAACAAGTTCTATCTCATTGAAAAATTCATTCAATGTTTCTAGCGATGACGAAGTTACTATTTTGGAAGGTCGTACGGTTGGAAAAAGTGAAGATTACAAACATTATGGATTTCAATACTTACAAAAAACACTTCGTTCATCACAGTTAGGTGGTGAGCATCAATTAGGTTTTATTACTGACAACGCAATGTTCGATTGGAAATTGGGTACTTCAACATCAGAAAGAGATGAACCAGATTTCCGAAGATTGAGATTTGCTAGAAATGACTCTAGTGCTGCTTTTGTAGCTGATTTTACAAATGCTGCACAAGCTGGTTTTGGTTATAATGGCGGTAGATTCTTTTCAAATTTGAAAGAAAATGCATATTCAGCTGCATTTAATTTTACATTGCCTATAGATAAATTGAAAATCAAAATGGGTATGAACTATGAAACAAAAAGAAGAGATTTCACAGTTCGCTCTTTGACTTACATCAAGGCTAATACAATTATTCCTAGCTCTGTGAAAACAGATATTATTATAGATGATGTTCCTACTAAATTAGATTCAGCAAATTGGTTTGTGGAAGGGACTGAATTTGATGCTGAAAAATACGGAAAAAACTTTTCAGAAACAGATCCTGATAAACTTCAAACTATTTTCCAAAATAACTTTGGTGTGAATGGTATAGGTATTTCAGAAGATTCGAGAGACCAAGATTCCTACAAAGCAAGTGAGATTGTGCTTGCTACTTATTTGATGGGGACAATGCCTTTTGAAATTGGCAAAGAAAAATTTAAAGCAATTGCTGGATTTAGAGTAGAAAATTCTAATCAAAGATTGGGTACTTACTTTGGAGATTCAACAGTAACAAATCCTATTTTTAGCGATGTTTTGCCATCAATGAATTTAATTTACGAATTAAATTCAGAAACTAATATTAGAGCTTCATATACAAAAACGCTTACTAGACCATCACTGAGAGAATACGCACCATTCACATTCTATGATTTTGCTTACAAAATGAACGTAACTGGTGAGCCAGCTTTGAAACGTGCATTAATTCAAAACTTTGATTTGCGATATGAAACTTATCCTGGCTTGGGCGAGTTGGTTTCTGTCAGTTTGTTCTATAAAGCATTTGAAAATGCTATTGAAGAAGTGGTAGAAAGAACGAGTGGTCAACTAAAAAGAACTTTCAAGAATGCACAAGGAACTGCCAACACTTACGGAGCTGAATTTGAATTTAGAAAAGGATTAGGATTTTTAAGTCAAGATTTCAATAATTTTTCTTTTAATACAAATTTTGCAGTTATTAAATCAATAGTAACTGTACGCAGGCCAGACAATGACCAATTATCTTATACAAGAGCAATGTGGGGACAGTCGCCATATACAGTAAATATGAGTTTGAGCTATGCAAACCAAGAATCTGGAACACAAATGAATCTTGGATATAATGTTTATGGTAGAAGAATCATACAAGTTTCAAATTTCACTGACTTTAAAGATGAAAATGCACTAAATGTTTATGAACTTCCAAGAAATATTGTTGATTTCAGTGTAGTTCAAAAATTAGGCGATGTAGAATTAAAATTTGTTGCTAAAGATATTTTAGCTCAAGATTTAATTTGGAATCAGGGTGCAGAGATTATTAATCAAAACACAGTATCACGTAACATCAGAGGAGCTATGTATTCCCTTGGTGTTTCTTATGTAATCAAATAATAAATTTAATTTTTTAATTTAAAATAGGTTTGTTCAAATGAATAAATTATTGAAATACTCACTTTTTGTATTGCTATTTTCTTTAGTATTTACATTAGAATTAAGTGCAGTTACTCTTACTTCGCCCAAGAATGGCGATACTTACAAAACAGGTCGCTCAATAGCATTGGCTTGGGACGTATCAAACAACCAAACATTAGGAAAAACATATCGTTTTTCATGGGCTGGAGAGCCCTCTCCAATAAGCTGGACTAATTTTTTAGTGCGTTTGGGAACTAATAATTATAGCTCTACTTTTAGGGATGGAACCACTACTCCTATAGGAACTGTAAACGTTACTATGCCAAATCTTGGTTCTACTGCTATAATTTATGTAAAAATGGAAAATATAGCAGATGCAACCGATAATTCAGTTGTTGGCCCAATTACTGTAACAGTTTTTGCACCAGCAACAGTTGATTCAACATTGAAAGGCGATATCAATAACACTATTACATTAAGCAATAAAAAAATCTATGGCTTAGATGGAGTACTATATGTGCAAAGTGGTGGATTATTAAGAATCGAACCTGGTACAGTAATAAGAGGTGATAACTCAAAAGTATCGGCTGTTGTTATCAACCGTGGTGCTAAAATTTATGCTCAAGGAACTTCAAAATTACCAATAGTATTTACATCGGGAGCACCATCAGGAAGCAGAGATAGAGGCGACTGGGGTGGAGTATTAATAATGGGTCGTGCGACTGTAAACCAAGGACTGGATAATGCAATCGAAGGTGGAATAGCTGATGCATCTACAGTTAAGAAAAATGGCTGGTATGGCGGAACAGACGATGCAGATTCAAGTGGTGTTCTTTCTTATGTACGTGTTGAATTTGCAGGAATTGCAGAATCTCCAGACAATGAATTGAACGGTATTACTTTGGGTGCAGTTGGTAACAGAACAGTTATAAACCACGTGCAAGTATCTTATTCGGGCGATGATTCATTTGAATGGTTCGGTGGAACTGTAAACTCTAAATATTTAGTAGCTTATAATGGTATTGATGATGACTTCGATACAGATTTTGGATATACTGGTAAAAATCAGTTTGGGATTTCAAAAAGATTCAATGATATAGCAGACGTTTCAAATTCAGAAGCTTTCGAATCGGACAATGATGGAAGTACATCTGATTTGACTCCTTTCACAGCACCAGTATTTTCAAACTATACTGTAGTTGGTCCATTGGCAGATACAAGTTGGGCAAGATGGTCAGCAGGTCAAACTTATGATAATAAGTATAACCCAAGATATTTGGCAGCAGCACAAATCAGAAGAAACTCT
>CAZYXG010000015.1:10336-15020 GCA_964650885.1 uncultured Hyphomicrobiales bacterium
TAGTTGGCTGGCCAGCTGGTATTGAAATTCAAAGCAATAAAACTATGGGTGCATTAGATGCAGGTACATTCGACTTGAAAAACAATTCAATTTTTGGTATCAAAGGCGATAAATACTTATATGCAGGATCTTCTACTACTTTTAGTGGAATCTTTGCAAATCCAACTTCAATAGCTGTTTGGGTGATAGCAAATGGTCACTCTTTGGCAAATGGAACAGGCGATATAGCAGCTTATGCTAATATGGAAAATCCATTCGCAAAAGGTGTTACGTTTAATCCAGCACCTAAAGCTGCTGCGACTTACTTGACTACTGCTGGTTTCACTGGTAAAACAGATGATCCATTCTTTGAGAAAGTATCTTACCGTGGAGCAATGGGACCACAAAGATGGGATATAGAATGGACTGAATATGATCCAATTAACAAAGATTATAAACCACAATCAGGAAATTCAGTAGAATCTGAGTTTAGAGCAGACTTCAAATATGAAGTAACTCCAAGTGTAGCAAGTAATTATGCTGAAATGATGTATGTATTGCCAACTAATTCAAAAGTTACTATCAATTTCTACGATGCAACTGGTTCATTGGCTAGCAATTTAGTCAATAATCAATTGCAAGAAGCTGGTCAGTACGAATATGGTATTACAACTGTTGATTTGGCAAATGGTATCTACTTTGTTTCAATCACAACTGATTTTGGAACATTTACTAAACGATTAATAGTTAATAGATAATTTTTTCCGAGACGATTATCTATTGCTTTGCACCCTACTTATTTATTTAAGTAGGGTGCTTTTTTTATGAAATTAAGTTAATTTGCAAAAAAAATCATTTATATTAGAAGTAATTGAACTTACAAAAATAAAAATGTTAGAAAAATACAAACTATCGAATTTTGGATTAATAAGAGTAGCAACTTGCTCACCAGAAGTAAGGGTGGCTGATGTTTCTCATAACTTAGAGAAAGTCAAAGAGTTCACTCTGAAATTAGCTAAAGAGAACTGCTCGGTTATATTGTTCCCTGAACTTTATTTGTCGGGGCATAGTTGTGGAGATTTGTTCTATCAGAAATTACTTTTGGATAAGTGTAACTCTGCTTTGATAGAGTTGAAAAATTTCACTATGCAGTTTGGCAGCAAATTAACTATAATAATTGGATTGCCTATTGCTAATAGAGGTAAGCTTTTTAATTGTGCAGCAATTATTTCCAATGGAATAATTAGTGGGATTGTTACAAAATCCTATCTTTGCAACACTGGAGAATACTACGAAGAAAGGTGGTTTTCTTCAGATAAAGATAAAGAAGCAAATTTTGTTTCAATAGATGGCGAACGCATACCATTTGGTGCAGATTTGATATTCAATTTAAGCCAAATAGAAGTAAAATTTGGTGTAGAAATTTGTGAAGATTTATGGGCAGTAGTGCCACCGAGCAGTTATTTAGCAGTTCGTGGAGCTGAAATAATTTTTAATCTTTCTGCAAGTATTGAATATTTAAGTAAAGCTGGCTATAGAAGGGAATTAGTGAAAACTCAGTCGGCACGGCTATTTGCAGCATATATTTATTGTTCTTCGGGTGCATCGGAATCAACAACTGATTTTGTTTATTCAGGCCATTCAATAATTGCAGAAAATGGAAAAATATTAAAAGAATCGAAAAGATTACATCTGGATTCAGATTACCAAGTGGCTGATATAGATTTTGAGTTATTAAAAAATCATAGACAGAAAAATAATACATTTGGTATAGCTAAATCAGTTGTAGATTTTAGAGAAATTGAGTTAGATTTTTCCGATGTGAAAGTGGAAGAAGTGCTTCGCTATATAAGAAAGCACCCATTTGTACCAATTAATAATTTGCAATTCAATGAAAATTGTAGCGAGATATTCAATTTGCAGAAAATTGCACTAGCGAAGCGTTTGCAACATATAAATTGCAAAAATGTAGTGATAGGTCTATCTGGTGGATTGGACTCTACATTGGCTCTTTTAGTAGCTTATAATACATTTAAATTATTAGATTTAGATGTAAAAGGAATTACTTGTATTCAAATGCCAGGTTTTGGAACTACAGATAGAACTAAGAACAATGCAATTCACTTAGGTGATTTATTGGGTGTTACAACTCGGGAAATATCTATCAAAGAAGCGGTAACCTTACACTTCAAGGATATTGGGCATAAAGAAAATCAATATGACGTAACTTTTGAAAATGCACAAGCTCGAGAACGTACACAAATACTTATGGATGTTGCAAATCAATTAAATGGTATAGTTATTGGTACAGGCGATATGTCGGAATTGGCTTTGGGCTGGTGCACTTATAATGCAGATCAGATGTCTATGTACAATGTGAATGCTGGTGTGCCAAAAACTTTAGTGAAATATTTGATTGAGTGGTACGCTACAAGTGAACTTAATATAGATGTGCAAGTAATTTTGAAAGATGTTTGTGCTACGCCAATATCACCAGAACTACTACCATTAGATAAGAATGGTAACTTATTGCAAATTACCGAGGATTCAATTGGCCCTTATGAATTGCACGACTTTTTCTTGTACAATATGATTAGAAATAACTATTCACCAAAGAAAATTTTTCTTTTTGCTAAAACAGTATTTACAAATATTGAACACAAATTTATACTTGATTGTTTTGAAATATTTTATCGTAGATTTTTCTCAAGTCAGTTCAAGCGTTCTGCAATGCCAGATGGAGTGAAAGTAGGGTCTATTTCACTTTCACCAAGAGGAGATTGGAGAATGCCAAGCGATGCTTCGGCGAATATTTGGATAAAAGAAGTGAATGAAATGGTTGAATATTTTGAAAAACAATAGTAAATTTGCAATATAATGTGCTTTAATTAGTTCATCGTTAATAATAGAGGAATTACAAAAATGAGTTTGTTCGACGAAAACAATCCAGTGAAAATTGTAATGGCAGACGACCACGAAGTGGTACGTGCAGGAATAAGAAGATTAATTTCTTTCGATAAGAAAGTAAGAATCGTTGATGAAGCAATTAATGGTAAGAATTTAGTTGAATTAGTTGAGAAGCATAGGCCAGATCTTGTGATTACTGACATTATGATGCCTATAATGAATGGAATTGAAGCAGCAACAGAAATTAAGCTTAGATTCCCAGAAATATATATTTTAATGCTCACAGCCTACGAAGATTCTTTCCATTTGGAAAAAGCTATGGCAGCTGGTGCAGACGGCTATTTGTCGAAAGATGTTGGTGCGAAAGAGCTTATTGAATCAATTCACAATGTAACAAATGGAGATAGGGTTTTTAGTAAGTCTATAATCAAATTGATACAAAAGAAATATATTCCAGATGGAACTTACGAAGCGACTCCAATAATTATTACTAAAAGAGAACAACAAATTTTGAATTTGGTGGCATTGGGTAAAACTAGTGCAGAAATAGCTGAAATGCTCTTTGTTTCATCACGTACAGTGGAATCGCATAGATATAATTTGATGCAAAAATTAGGCATTAAAAATGCAGCTGGTCTTGCAAGATATTCAGTTAGTAGCACCCATACTTTTCTTGAAAATGAAAATCAGAAGAATAGCTGAACTTTCATATTTTATAATAGCTTAGTTTTACGTCAACTTAGTTTTTAATCTTGAAAAAACTCTTAAATGATTAAAATCAACTATGTTATTAATCAATTGTTTAGAATATTTCAGTATTATTACTTAGATTTGCATTGTGCTAATTGCTTAAATTAGTATATACAAGTAGTGTATAAATAAAAAAACATCGAAATAATGAACAATTCATTTGACGCAAAATTGAAAATAAAAAAGCAAAATAGACTTTTCTCAAGTCTAATATTTTTCATTTATATTGCTCTAACTGCATTTAATACAATAATGTTACAAGCTCAGAGTGAAGGTGTGTCTATTGGTACGACAGCCATTGACCCTTCAGCAGTTTTACATTTGGATATACTAGATTTATCTACTCCCAAGGGATTTCTTCCTACAAGAATGAACTCCACATCGAGAGGAAACATAGTTACTCCTGCTAATGGTTTGATTATTTTCAATACTGAAACAAACTCCCTTCAAGTAAATACAGGATCTTCATCTAGCCCAGTTTGGGTCAGCTTAATTTCCTCTACAATTTCAGGAGATTTGACTTATACTCCCTCTGCATCAAGTGCTGGCACTTTCACTTTAATTAATTCTGGTGTTACATCTGGTACTTATGGTTCAGCTACACAGATTCCAATCTTTACTGTAGATTCAAAAGGAAGGGTAATTAGTGCAACATTTGCACCAGTAGCTTCAAGTTTTGGTTTGACTAATGGTAGAATCTTAGTTGGCGGTGGTTCTAATTTAGCAACCGAAGTTGTTATGAGTGGCGATGCAACAATTAGTAATACAGGTGCATTAACTCTTGCCAATTCTGGTGTTTCCAATGGTGCTTATGGTGCAGCAAATCAATTCCCAATAATTACAATTGATTCAAAAGGACGAATTATAAGTGCAACTTTTTCTGATGTAACTTCTGCTTTCGGCTTAGATAATGGTAAAATGCTTATAGGAAATAGTTCTAGTATTTCTTCACAAGTAACAATGAGTGGCGATGCAACAATTAGCAATACAGGTGCATTAACTTTAATAAATACTGGTGTAGCTTCAGGAACTTTTGGTTCAACAACAC
>CAZYXG010000015.1:15120-44160 GCA_964650885.1 uncultured Hyphomicrobiales bacterium
GTAATATTGCAACTGGTGTAACAATGAGTGGCGATGCGACAATTAGCAATACAGGCGCATTAACTTTAATAAATACTGGTGTAGCTTCAGGAACTTTTGGTTCAACAACACAAATTCCTATCGTAACGGTTGATTCAAAAGGACGAGTAACGAGTGCAACTTTTGCAAGTATAACTTCTCCAAGCCAAACTTTGACAAACGGAAATATCTTCGTTGGGAATGCTAGTAATATTGCAACTGGTGTAACAATGAGTGGCGATGCGACAATTAGCAATACAGGTGCAATAATTTTAGCAAATACCGGAGTTACTTCAGGTACTTTCGGTAGTTCAAGTGTAATTCCTGTAATTGCAGTAGATTCAAAAGGAAGATTAACTTATTCTGGTACAGTTACTTTTAGCTCAAGTGGAACAACAAGCTTGCAAGCTGCTTATGATGGACCAACTGGCACTGGTAGTGGTCGTAGCTTTACAGTTGGAAGTGGAGCAGTAAAAATGAGCGGCTCAAATGCGAGTGATGTAACTTTAAATATTTCTAACTCTGCCAACGGTGGAGCATTACTGATTGACAATACAGGTAGCGGAAATTCTTTAAGAGTTACAAACGCTTCAAATACTTACTTGACTTTCAATTCTGCGGGACAGTTATCACTTGGCTCATCGGCATCAAATGAAATTCTGACTTTAGATGGCGCTATTTCTATGAAAGAATCAGTGGCTCCAGCAAATACAAGTGGGTTTGGTAAATTATATTCTACCTCAGACAATAACATATTCTTTAAAGATGAATCTGGTACTATATCTATGTTATCTAAAGAATATGGGATTTTTAGAGATTTGAAAACTCCTGGTACTGAAGGTGGTAATGCTTTGGCAGACTCTTGGAACGAAAGAACACTTAATGATGATTTAGCACAATTTGGTACTTCTATTACTCGTTCTGGTAGTACAGTAACTGTTACAGCTGGAACTTACAAAGTGAAAATAACTGCCCCTGCTTATAAAGTAAATGGACATAAAGTTAGATTAAGAAATAAAACAGATAATTCAGTTATTGCTGTTGGTTCATCTGAATATACAAGTTCTATTAATGATCATACTACGACAAGTACTTTAGAAACTATTTTTACGGTAACTGCAACTAAAGAAATTTTAGTTGAGCATTATGTTAAAACAGATAGTTTTACAAGTGGATATGGAAAAGCAGCAAATGTGGGCTCGAGTGAAGTTTATACAATTGTATCAATTGAAAGAATTAGATAAATAATTTGAACAAATTAATAAATAAATATCGAACACAAATATTTAAAGCAGGCATCAATATGTCTGTTTTGTTTGTAATACTGTTTGCAACAATTGGCTTGCAAGCACAGATATTTAATGTACATAATGCTACTAAATTGAATATAGCAAGTACTACAAAAATCAATACTTTTGGCAATGTTAAGACTTTTTCTTCTGGCACAATTAGCTTTGCAAGTAGTGGAACTTTCAATTTTGTTGGTGGTTTAGAACACAATGGATTTTACTTAGCAAATTCATCTTTGGCTTTATTTAGTGGTTCCCAAAGTGCCACAATTTCTGGTACTTCGGCTATAAACTTTTGGGATTATTTACTAAATAAAAGCTCTGCAAATCAAATTGTATTTATACACAACACTGCTAGCTTTAGTGTTGTGAATGATTTTACATTGCAAACTGGTGTTTTTAATTTAGCTGATAATTCTTCTAAAAGCATTTCTATAACTAAAGATTTATTGATAGCTTCCAATGCGAAATTACAAAGTGAGGGAGTTTCGGCTACTTCACACACTCTTAGTTTGGCTGGGAATATAGACAACTCAGGAACTTTCCAAGGAAACACCAATAGTTCAAATGTTTTATTGAATTTAATTGGTGCCACTTCTAATACATTAATAGGCACAAATGGAACGAATAGTTTTGCAAAAGTACATTTAAGCAAAACATCTTCTAATACTTTTACATTTAATAGCTCATTTACTGCGGATAATCCATTTTTAACTTTAGGATCTGGATATTTCAATTTAGCAGGAAGTTCAAGTTATACCAATTCTGTGTTTTCAACTTCTACTAATACTTATACAATTCCAGCAAGTGCAACTTTTGGTTTGAATAATTCAAACTTTATAGTATCTGGTCAAGCAAAGGATATAAATCTAAGTGGTGGCTTAAGATTAGCAAATGGAACTTTGAATATTGGAACAACAGGGAACAACAACAATTTGTTTTATAATAGTGGCTCTGCCGTAAATATAAGTGGCGGAAGCTTGAATATTATGCGAAATTTTGCTAGAATACCTAGCAATAATTCTGCTTCAATTAGTTATAGTCATTCTGCTGGTACAGTTACAGTTGGAATTGAACGAACATCATTGGCAAATAGAGGGGTTTTTGATATTGGTACTGCAACTTCTCGTTTTATTTGGAGTGGTGGCGATATTATTATAAAGCAAAATAGCTCTGCATTTGGAAGTGATTATCTTGTAGCTACTTCTGGTAATGTTACCGGGGGTAATCTAAATTTGATTCCAAATGTAAATACAACTCCTGAAACTACTTTTAGATTAAATTCAACTGCTCCAATGCACAATGTTACATTAATTGATGATAATGGCAGCAGAAGTGGAAGATTGGAAGTCACTGGAACGAGTGCTACAATCAACAACGATCTTACTTTAGTGAATAGAGGAATTGTATTTAATAATTTAGATTTAAATTTAAAAGGACACTTTACAAATAATTCAAGCACAAGTACAGGAAACTTGAATCAGGGAAGCGGTACTTTTATATTCTTAGGATCAAATTCACAAACTATTTCAGGAATTTACTCGAATACTTTTGGGAATTTATATTTTAATAAAGACGCTGGAAAAGTATATCTGCAAAAAGAAATTACTTTGAATGGTGTTACTAGAATTATGAATAATTCTGTAATAAATATTGATATGTTCGATGTCCACGCAAGAGCGACAAGTACATTCTATTCCGATATGGATAATTTGAATTCTTATGGTGCTATGAGATGCTTTCAAGCAAATTCAGGTTCGATTGGCGGAAGATTAATCAAATATTTTGAACCAACTACAGTAATACCTGCGACTTTCCATTTTCCTATTGGAACGAATGGAGTTACAGATGATGTTTATTCTGGAGCTGAACTTACATTTTATAATATAAATTCAGCAAGTTTTACTAGTGGTGCTTATATTTCTATAATTCCAATCAGAGGCATACACCCTGCTATAGAGCAAGACGGATATTCATTAAAAAAATATTGGCAAATTAAATCATCTGGCGTAACCATTGGTTCTGCTGGTTTTAATATGATTTTGAACTACGATAATACTGAAGCACAAGGTAGCCAATCTTCTTATCAAGTATTATTATATTCACCAAATTATAACAACCCAGCTGGTTTCTGGAGAGTGAACCCAGGACGTGGGGATATTGTGTTAGTAGATTTTGCATTGAAAACTATCAATACAGAAAATTCGCCAATATTAGATGGCGATTGGACAGCAGGTGAGGAAAAAGCAGCTATTGCAACTTATTACTCACGCCAAAATGGTAATTATAACGACCCTACTACTTGGTCGAAAGTTGCTTTTGGTGGCTCTGTTTCAAACACTGCTCCTACTAAACCATCTGATAAAATTAGAATCAAAGATCATTTAGTAACACTTACTGCAAGTACATCTACCTTCAATAAATTATCAGTTGAAGATAAAGGAACGCTTAAATTTTTAGATGAAAATTTTGTTTTAGGTGACTCTTTATTTACTCTTTCTGGTGCTACTTTAGACATTTCATCAATAAATGGTATTTCTGAAGTTGGAGCTAATGGTAATGTAAGAACAACTCCGTATAGAGATTATGGAAGCTCAGGTATTTTTAAATATTCTGGTACTATGTCAAGTCAGAATACTGGAAATGGATTGCCAGTTAATTCTCGTAGTTTGATTGTTGCTAAAACTGGTACTAATACTTTGCTTTTAACAAAAAATACTCAAATATCAGAATCACTCGTTATAAATGGTGGGATTTTAGATATGGGGTCTTATACAGTTGACGGAAGTACATCTGGTAGAACTATTACTATGACTGGTGGTGAACTTTGGATTCGGAATTTATTTCCCGTAAACTACACTCCGCCTACTTTAACAGCTGGAACTGTAAACTTTTTGGGTGCATCAACAAATGTAACAATACCGAGTGCCTCTTCAAATCCTGGTGTAGCACAGTATTTTAATTTGAAAGTGAGTGGTACATATACTTCGAGTGTGAATTTTAATAATGGCGAAACAAGAATTGCAAAGGATTTTGATATATCTAATGCTTATTTTTCAGGTACTGCCACTCAAAGATTCTTTACAGCTGGATCTACTATATTATTTAATGGTAATAGTGGAACTCAGTCAATTCAAAATAAACCAGAATTCCCTAATAACCCAGTTTCATTTTTAAATTTTGATAATTTAATTATTGATGGAGCTAGTGAAAAATTACTTACGAATGCGAGTGGCACTACCACATATAAAGTACTTGGTAATTTGACACTTAGAAATTCGGCTACTTTCAATCCTGGCGTTAACGATATTGAGGTGCAAGGAGATTGGACCAATAGCGGTACTGCAACATTCTTTACACCAAACACTAGTTCGACCACAATAAACTCAATTGTAAGTTCTGTTTCTCGATTTTTAACTATGGGTTCCATAATAAGAAATCCATTTTATAATCTAATTATCGCAGGACCAGGGAATGTAGTTATCAATGATAATTTATTAGTTAATAATAATTTTACTATCTCAAATTTATCTAATTTCTTTACTGGCTCACAAAGCTTTACTTTGTTAGGCAATTGGACAAACAATGGCGGGGTATTCAGTCCGCAGACTTCTACTATTACATTGCTTGGCGTGAATACTCAAACATTTACTAAAACAAGTATAGGCAATGAACAGTTTAATGACTTATTTGTCAATAATCCTAAAGGAATAAATATATCTAATGTGGGTACAACTACTGATAATGGATTTTATATAAATAATAATATTCATTTGCTATCTGGAATTGTTACAGCGAGAAATAGACAAGTTACTGTAGTTAATAATTTATTGAGAACTGGTTTGACTCCTGGACACATAGATGGACCATTGAGAAAGAACGTTACTTCAAATAGCAATACCATTACTTATGAAGTAGGTTACTCAGATAGATACACACCAACTACTTTGGAATTTAATGGAAATTCTGGAGTGGCAGGTTTGCTGGAAGTGACAGCAGACACATTGAATACTTCCACAACTTATGGTATTTTCCATAATGGCTCGAACATCTTGCCAGCAAACAATTCAATGGCTTATAACAAAAGTGTATTGAGACAATGGAAAGTAGCAATTCCTTCAGGAAGTGCATTCACTTTGGGAAGCCCAACAAGAACAGTTGACTTAACATTTAACTTTATAAATGGTGTGGATCCTAATGGAGATTTAAGAAATAGTTCCAATCCTACACTTTATGAATCCAGAATCTGGGACGGTGTTTTATGGACTACTCCAAATTTAGTAGCTCCACTAATAGGAACTCGAACTGCAAGCACATCGCAACTTAATAAAGTTAGTACTCTTGGCTATTATATGATAGGGGAGCCGACTAATTTAACTTTCTATAGTAAAGCTAGTGGAAACTGGACAACACCAACTAATTGGTCAACTCAGAGTTACACTGGCGTGGCTGCTACTATTGAACCAGTAGATGGATCCACAATATATATTGGTAATAGTACTTCAATTACTTTAAATACAGATAAAACATTTTCAAATCCAACTAACATTATATTAGATTCAAATGGTGTGCTACTTACTAATACACAGGTTGTAATTGGAGCTAGCTCTACATTTACAATGCGTGAAAAAAGTACATTACATATTGGAAGTGTTGTTGGAATTAGAGCTGCTGGAAGCAATGGAAATATACAAGTAGGAACTAGAAACTATAATGGACTTAATAACCACAATCAAAGTAGTTTTGTTTATACTTTAGCTGGCGATCAAACTCAATTAGATGAAGCAATTCCTGATACTATTGCTTTTTTACGCTTGAATAAATCTAGTGGCACTCTTACTTGGAATAAATCTAATATTACTATAACAGATAGTTTAGGAATTCAGTCTGGTGTTTTTAGACCCGCTAGTCGTGTCTCTTTGCAAGGTAATTTAGGAGTTTATAGCAATAGTGCAAGCTTTAATCCTAATGTTCAAACATTTGAGTTTGCTGGTTCAAAAAATCAATTTGTAACGGCTTACGCAAATTTGGATTTTTATAATTTAAGTATAAAAAATAGTTTATCGAATGGTTATATAAAATTTAATAATACAGGTGCTGCAAATAATGCTACATTTATCAATGTATCAAATTCATTCTCTTTTGAAAGCTCAAATTTAGCTTATATTGATTTGTCATCTAAAGTAAATACAAGTGGAGTAGATATTGGTTTGCCAATATATAACGATGGAGAGTGGATATTTAATATACAATCAAGTTCAAGTTATAATAGAGTAAATCTTGGGCATATTGATGGTGAATTAAGAAGATGGGTGCCAACAGGAACTATTTCAAATTTTGCTTTTGATGTTGGTAGAGATGTGTTTTATAGACCTGTTACTTTAAATTTTACTGGGACTGGTGGCGGTGAAGTAGCAGGAATTATAGGGGCTCAAAATATTTATTATTTACACCCTTCATCTACTTTTTTAGTTGATCCTGGTTATAGTTACCAAGATGAAAAATTATTGAAGCCATACTGGAGAATAACAACTCCAACTTCTTCATCTTTTAATAAGGGCAATGTAAGAACTTCAACATATAAAATGCAATATGATGATACAGATATTTTCCCAGGTGCGCAAAAAGAGTGCTTCGATATAGTTTATTGGAAGGGTGGATCAAGTACATTTTGGCAAGGTTTGACTCCTGCATTGAGACAATATAACTACGGAAGCGTATCTGGTTGCGGAGATAGGAATGTTTTAAATAGCATTGCTTCTTATTTTGTAGGATCTTCTGCAACTTCTACTCAAGCAAATACAATTGCAGCTGGAATTGATTTTGGTTATACTAATTTATCATTAGCAGCAAACAATAGATTATTATTAGCAGATTTTTTAGCTGGGCAGCAAGGGAATAATTTAACATTCTATTATAGTAAGAATAATGGAAATTGGTCTGACCCTAATACATGGGTAACTGGTAGTTATTCTAGTACAGTTAATTCCACAGGAAGTTTCCCAAATAGAAGACTTGACGGTGCAAAAATAGGCGAAGGTAAAACTGTTACTTTAAATTGCAATATTGGTGGTGGTGTTGCTGGATCAAGTGGAAGTGAGCAATGGAATCAACAGCGTCTTGGTTCTGTTATAGTAGAAGAAACTGCTGGTGGAAAAGGTAAGCTCGAAATGAGATCTTACACTATTAAAACATCAGTTATGCAAATTAAAGACGGTGGTATTTTAGAAACTGGATCTGTGGATGGATTCCCAAGTGTTGCTAATTCTGGGAATATTCAATTCCAAGCTAATGGCGTTTCTATTAATAAAGATTATAATTATGAATTACATAACAATGGCAATTTTCTTTATAAACCTTGGGGACGACAAGTAACTTGGGGTGCTGATAATAATTATTGTTTACCAGATTTTGATAATACAGCTAGGTCAATTTCAGATCTTGGAGTTGCTTTAGGTGGAACTTATACAAGTCCATTCTACACTCATGCAAGTACTCCTGTTGTTTTATCTTTGCGTCGCTATCTTTATTTAGCAAATGAAGTAGTTGATTTAGTTGCTGGAAATACTTATACATTTAGGGTTACAGGTACTGCAAGAAGCTATGTTAGAGTTTGGGTAGATTATAATTATAGTGGTGCTTTTGATGTTGGAGAAAAAACACCTGATGTGCAACAATCTGCTGGTGCACCTTTTATTGCAGATGTTTCTTTAACTATTCCAAGTTCGGCAGTGCAAGGTACTACTAGACTTAGAATTGTACTTGATAATAACAATGGTAGTACAGACCCTTGCTCTACTGCTGATGCTACAGGCGAAGTTAAAGATTATACTGTTAATATAATAAATAGTGCAAGTTTCACTCAACTTACCTATGTAACAGGCAATGGCGTCCCTGCAAATATTGCTAATATGACAGTGAATTCAAGTAATAGCCCAAGTGCTACTGTTACTTTAACTCAAGGATTTAACTCTTCAGGTAGTTTCACATTGACTGCAGGAAGTTTCAATAGTGGTGCAAATTCTTCTACTGTTCAAGGAGATGTGATAAATAATGCAGCAAATAATTCTTTAAATTATAGTTCATCTTTGACATTGGCTGGAAATTCTGGCACTCAAAATATTACTGGTAGTTTCAATTCTATAATAGGTTCATTAATCCTTGAAAAAAATTCAGGCGAAGTGAATATGAATAGAAATTTAACAATAAGTTCTCAATTATTTTTCAAGAAAGATAATTTGCTTAACCTTGGTACGAATAGTTTGACATTTACTAATGCAGGCAGTGCAATTGGCTCTTCAACTGGTTTATTTTCAAATACACGAATGATTAATTGCTTAGGCACTACTTCCAGTGGTACAATATTTAAAGATTTTACAACTGCAAATGGAAGTAAAACTTTCTTTATACCAATTGGCTCTAATGGTACTTATAATCCAGCCAATTTAGTAATGAATGCTACAACTGTTGTCAATCCTTCAATTGGTTTGAGATTAATAAATGCACAACAGCCGAATAGATTAAATAATAATATATTAAATAAATATTGGTCTTTGATAGTATCGAACACAAGTGGAACTTTCATCCCAACTTTATTGCAATTCTATTATAACGCTTCAGATGTTAGTGGTAATGCTTCTCGCTATATACCTGGGCTTTATAATTATAACACAAGTGCTTGGGAAATTAATATAGGTACTTCGCCAATAGCGAACCCATCTCCTATCACAATAAACAATCCTCCTTTTTACAATGGAGATTGGTCGGCAGGGGAATCGAATGGATTCTTCATTGGTAGAATATTTTATAGTAAGAATAATGGTAATTGGAATGTTCCAGCTAACTGGTCAAACATTGGACATAATCCAACTGACCCTGCTGCTTCGTATTACCCAGGCGAAGTATTCGAGCGTGATGCTGTAGTAATAGATGGACACACAATTAATTATAATGTTGCCAAATCAAATATTGAATCTATACAAATTGGTGGAGCTTTTGCAGGTTCATCTACTTTAACAATGGGCTCCTCACCATTACTAAAAAGTTTATATATTAATTATAACGTATCAGTAAAATCAGATGGAAATATATTAGGTGCTGCCCCAACTGGTCGTAGAGATACTATTTATGTTGGTACTGATTTTGAGAATCTTTCAACTGGTTCAAATTCCGTTACATTACATACTAATAATAGTGATTATACTTTGCTTGAATTCAATACTGGTGTAACTGCTACAATCACAAGTTCTACAATTTCAGGAAGTGGTAATTGGGGTGCTTTAAATTTAGTTACATTGAATAAAACTAATGGATTGTCGGACACTTTATTTGTAAATTCTCCTACTTATGCTGCTGCAACTACTTTTTCTTCGGCATATTCTTATATTCCAACTAAAGGTGTGTTGAAACATTTCAATAGTTATTTGTTATCGTTATCAGCTACAAATAAAGACGTAATTATGCAACCGTTCTCGGGAATCTACCAAACAAGTGGTACAATTTCGAGTGGTGCTAATTTCACAAATAATATTAATACTACTTTAAATTTGGCTGGTGGTAAGTTCCAAGTTGGCGATGTCGCCGATGAGAATTTTATTTATCAAACTGGCTCCTCTGTTACGATGTCCTCAAATACATTTGTAACTGCTGGATACTATGGACCTTCAAGTGTTTCATCGAATATCAAGCTTAATATATTGAACAATGCATTGCTAGAGATTAACACACTTGGCAACAATACAGCAAGTAAAAATACATTCGATGTATCAAATTCTAATTCGACATTTACTCAGTCTTCAGGTACTATAAATATAGTAAGAGCTACTCTTGGAGCTAACGCCGACTATATTGTTAGTGCAAATGCAGCTGGCACAACTATAACTGGTGGTGCGTTGCAGCTTGGTAAAAATTCAGTAACACCTGCCAATTCGCAATATAAAGTTAAAGGAACTGTCCCAATTTGGGATTTAACAATTTCGGGTAGTTCAATTACTGGTCAAGTTTTCGAACAAGATTTTTACATACAAAACAACATATTAGCTAACACTAGCAATACTTTCCAATTGCGTGGAAATACATTAAATCACGCAGGTAACTTGACTATAAATGGATTATTTGATCCAATTACAGGTTCTGCTAATACTGATTCTCGTATTTATAATTTGTATGGTTCTAATAATCAAAATATATATAATGCACTTGGTTCAGGTATAGAAATTTTTAATTTGACTTTATCAAAGCCTGCTGGAACTGTAACTTTGGCAGCAACAGGTAATTCAAATATAATTATTAGAAACAGACTCGACTTTGCTTCTAATAATAGTGCATATATTGATGCTTCATCTGGTTCGTTCTCACGATTTGTGGAGTTATCTCCATCAGGTGGAAGTAATCCAGATGTTTATCGTTCTGGTTTAGGGCACGTTCATGGAAAAGTTAAAAGGTATATAACAAATCTGCCATCGGTTGTAACGTTCCCTGTCGGTGGAGCAAACATTAACTTGTACCGACCGATTGTAGTAACTACCACTAATTCAGGTGCTACACCAGGTATTCTAACTGGTGCAAATTATCCTTTGGATCATCCTAAATTGGATTTTAACTTTATATCTTTGACCAAAACAGTTCCAGCATATTGGAATTTAACAACGGAAGGATTTGCCTTAGCGAATAATCAAACTTTCAAATTAGGGCTTGGTTATAACAATCCTCTTGATATTCGTAATGGTGCACTAAATGGATTTTTAGAGCAATTCCAATGGATGCTACCGTGTCCAACACCTTATGCAAATTGTCCTGGTTCTGGAACTTGGACTACATTAAAAAATGATGCAAAAACTCCTGGCTTGCTAACGGCAAAATTAAATAGTACATTTGGAGATTACGCTGTTTCCGAACCATCAGGTTTGACTTATTATTCTATTAAAAACGGTAATTGGGACGACCCAAGCTGCTGGTCGAATTCAGATTATACAAGTACTATAACTGCTGTTACATATCCACAGCTTGGTTCTGATATTGTTAAAATAGGTAATAATAAAAAAATTACTTTACCAGACAATTTCACTTCTCCAACTATTAGAGCATTGTATTTAGAAAATTATTTAGGTAATCCAGGAACTTTCGATATTAGAGGACAGTTGAAAGGTATTACTGGTGATATATTTGCTATTGATGATGGTTGTACTATTGAAATAGAACCATATATTTGCTTTTTAAATTCAACAAGTTCAGGTCTGTTAAGATTCACGAACCGTACATTTGGTTTGGCGAGATATGTATTTAACAATACTAGTAAACAAGTCGGAACAGGACCTGGTTTTCCAGATAATGTTAGGACTGTAATTTCGGAATTGAAAGGTACAAATGGAAATAATATTTTTGAATTTAATAATAGTTCAAATAATTTATTTATAGAAGACTCGCTTTATATAAAACAAGGTAGATTTGCTGCGAAAACATCTGCTCCAATATTAATTGGAAAAGCTTTAATTTTAGGTGAGTTTACAAACTGGGATTCTACTGAACACGAAATAATATTCGATGGGCCATCTTCTAAAACTATTTCTGTTGGGAACCAAAGAGGGTTGCCATTACACAAATTGACATTGAAAGATGGAAATGTGGAGCTTTATCGTGGAACAACAGGTTTGTCTTCGTCCACTAATACAGTAAGAGTTACAAATCAACTTAAGTTTGATAGTACTGGAAGAATCAACACAAGATTGGGCGATAGGAAAGTAATTGTATTTGATAATGCAAGTATTATAAGAACAAATGCTGCCACATCAGGTTATGTTGATGGTAAATTAGCAAGGAATTATTCTGCAAGTTCTGGAACTCTTCTCTATGAAGTTGGGAATTCTACGACATATTCGCCTGCCACTTTAGAACTAACTAATGGCTCTGGTACTGCTGGTTATGTGGATATGATAGTACAGACACCTGTTGCCGATGAACCATTCACAGGCAATAGATTTGATATTAATAGAAAAATCAATAGATATTGGTCTGTTAGTTCTGCTGATAATATTTTCCAATTGGGAAATCGCAGACCTAGCACTACATTTGGAATCACAACTCCAGAAAAAAATTCTATCACTTTCACTGACTTAGTTGTTCGTAGGTATAACACAACTGAATCATACACTTGGACTGAAAAGAAAGGAAATCAACTTTCTTGGAACTTGCCTATTAATAGTGTTGGTAATAGCGAAACATCTAAAACTTGGGATGGTTTAGGCGATTTCTTTATAGGTGCAAAAGCTAAACGAGTATTCTATTCTGTTTCAAGCGGCTCTTGGAGCAATAATTCTACTTGGGCATTCGATGCAGCAGGCACAATTCCTGCACCATCGGGCATCTATCCAAATTCAGATTGGCAAAACCCTGCTGGTTATGAATTGGAAGTGCGAGATAGCGTTGTGATTCAGAGCAATAACACTGTTACTCTCAATACTTTCCCAGAAGTTTCTTATTTGAATATTTCTTCTGGCGGCAGGTTATTAATTGATGATGATAATAAGTTCATAAGACAAAGCTCTTACGGTACATCTGCAATGTATTTGCAAAGTGGAGTGTTTGAGAATAAATCTACACTTGGAATTGATTCTGATACGGCAACGTCATTGTTTAGATTTACTCAATCTTCTATGACATTTAGCCCAACATTCAATTATTTGTTCTCTGGAGATCAAGCTCAGAAATTTGGAACTGGTTTCCCTATCACTATTGGTAGTGCTACAATTAGTAATACTGGAAGCGGAGCAAATGGTATAGTTTCATTCCCTTCAAATACTCTTACATTGAATCAAGACTTAGTTGTTAATTCAGGTAGCTTGAGAGCTCCAAGCAATTCATTTACATTGAATTCGCTAGGAAATATTTATTCGAATACATTCTTGAATTTGTCAATTGATTTGAATGGCAATCCAATTTGTCCGCCTGTAATATTTAGTGGCTCTGGAACAGTAAATCAGGTATTGACTGGTGCGGGTGGCTTCCAAGCTTGTTCTATATTAATGAATAGAGGTGCAGGATTGGGAGTAGTTTTGAATAACACATCAACCACTGTAACTTCATTCTTCGATTTTATGAATCCTGGAAATAATAATAAACAAGTATTTGAACTCGGGACAAATAATTTGACATTATTAAATAGCAATCAATCAACTGGCTTACTAGATTTCTCAACTACAGAATCTGCACCTCAGAGATATTTCAGAACTAGTGCAACAGGTAGTTATTTGAATTTGACTATAGCTCCAAGTGCAACATATACTTTCCCTGTTGGAACTTTGACTGATGGGTTGGATAAAGTTTCAATTGCTTCATATTTGTCAAATGCTTCTGGAACTACTGGGTTGATGGGAGTAAAAGCGGCAAATGGTTCAAACCCAAGTGCAACGTTTGCTCACTTATCTATGAATCCAGTAGCAGTAGATTATATTGGTAAATACTGGTCTATTAATAATGTTACTACAAGTATATCAGGAACTATGACATTCCAATATGCTAATTCGGATATATTTGGGACTGAAGCATTATCCGATAAAATTGGACAATGGGGAAATCCTGGAGAAGGATCGTCAAGCTCTTGGACTATTCAGCAATCATCTTCATATAATCATTTGCTAAATCAGTTTACAACAAACACTAATACTAATCCTGCTCTATTGACAGGGGATTGGGCATTGGCACAGTTGAATTCTTACAAGCGATTATTTTATAGCAGACAAAGTGGTTCTTGGAACGATCCAAATAGCTGGACTGCTAATGCAGCCCACTCAGGAGCTGTTTTCGGTGCTGGTTTATTCCCGAATTTAATTCAGGATTCAGTCGTTATAGGTGGTGGGCTAAATGGAGCTAATAATCATAGAATTACTTTGGCTTCAAATACTTCATTAATAAGTGGTGTTGCTTTAGGTGGAAATAGTTTAAAAACAGCAACTCTATCCACAAGTACATTTACGTTGAATTTACAATACTTTGAAATGTATCCTCAATCAACTTTGGAAATTGGCTCACAATTTGGTATAACTAGTTCTAGTACTCTTGGAAATATAGTAACAACTGTCAATACGCCTGGCAGTAGATCATTTACTCCACAGGGATTCTATGTATATAATGGTAATACAAGTCAAACTACTGGCGATGGTTTGCCATCGAACATAATTGGGTTGACAATTAATAATAACTCGGGAACACTTGGTGGAGTAGTTACTTTAGCAAATAGTACTACAGTTTCGAATACTTTTAGTTTTGTGCAAGGTACTTTTGATTTAGGTACAAATAAACTTGAATCATTAAGCTCTGGCACTTATAGTCAATATACAGGCACTATGTTAAGACTGGGCGGCACTAACAGTTTATTGAATTCTGTAAATAATTACGCTACATATAACTTAGACTTGAATAGCACAATTGAGTTTTATGGCAATAGCCAAACAATCAGCAGTTTGCCTACAAATTTGACTAGCGGGTTGTCATTTGTTAATCTCACTGGGGCAGGGCAGAAGTTTGTTAATGCTCCTTTGCTTATAAGAAAAGATTTGAATATTATCAATAATGCAGAATTTATAAATAGTGTTGGAGTGAATGCCCTGAATGTGAGAGGCAGTATCAAGTCAATAAATAATGCAAAATTGAGAAATGATGGACAAATAAATGTCGGAAGTCAATAAAAATGTGAAAAAAAATTCATAAATTTGCAACATTGAGTTACTAAATTAGTTCTTCTATACATATTTCAAGGTTAGCTTCCAATTTCTAAACTTTGAAATCCTCACTAAGCAGCATAAAAACAAAAGAAATTGGATTGGCACACTTTTTGATTGTAGCTAAACAGAGAACTCTGTAATTGTTGTTATTAAAAGTGTATTAGAGTTTTATGGAAAACAAAATAAATTAACTAGTTCAACGAAATAGTTAAAAGAATGCTCCAAAATACATTTTTGTTATTGTGGTGAAATTCGTACTTTTTATATAAAAAGTTATGTTTTTCAATTGATTACGTAATAATTCAGTAATACTACTTATAGTTTAGCTGTTTTAAAAACGTATTTTTGAATTAGAAGTTAAAAAAAAGTCGTTATTATTATCATTTAAAGGAGGAAGTCGTGAAGACTCTCAAAAACACTACATTAATTCTTGTCGCCATCATGGCGCTGTTTTCGTCGAATCTCTTGGCGCAAACATTTTCGATTAATGCATCATCAACTTTCATAAATGCGGGACAAATTAACTTTATCTCGGATAATGGTAAGTTTATGAATGGGTTAACTCAAGCTCAATTTGCAGATCCTTCTGTATTTTCAAATTCGGGTACAATCAATTTTGCTGGAACGAGTTGCTCGTTTACAGATTTGGTTGGCGATGGAGATCCAAATGGAACAACTGCTCCAGGTTCTTCTTCATTGTTTAGAATCCCAGGGTATGCTTCATACTCTAACTCAGGTTCTACTTTGACTAGCGTTGTACAAATTGTACAACCTCGTTGGTATCAATCACTTTATGTTGCTGCTACTGGTGGTTTCTCACAAAGTTTCACTGGTGGAACTTATGTAAGTGGAACATACACTCCATCTGGAGCAATTGGAACGAGAGATTATACTGGTGCCTCTGCTACATTTATTTATGATGGTAGCAACTCACAAACTATTACTGGTGGCGAGAACTATAGAAATTTAGTTTTCCAAAATGCTGGTGCTAAGAATATCTTAGCTGGTGCTTCAGTTGCTTCAAATACTTTTGTAACTATTGCAAGCAATACATTAACAAATGTATTTGGTACTTTGGCTGTGAATAACAATGGTCTTGCAAATGTTGCTTCTGGTACTTTCATTGTTGGTAATGTTACTGATTCTGGTACATTCTCAATTGGTACTGGAGTTTCTGCTTCTATGAGCAATGCTTTAACAAATGTCAATAATGGTTTCTTAGTTGCTGCTTCAACTGCTACTTATAGCGTGAATGGCTCAAGCAATACATTATCTCTTGATAACAATGGTAATATTAATTTAGCAGCAAGTTCATTGCTTTATGTTAATGCTGGTGTTTTCACAAACAACAAAACAGACCGTTTGAATATGAATTTCGATGTGGCTTCAACTGTTATCTATAATGATGATAATGCTTCTGGCACACAAACAATGGTTTCTTCTAACTGGGCTAAGCCTTATGGTAATTTAGCTACATCTGGTTCGGCTACTAAAAAACCTGATGGTGATGTTTATACTCAAGGAAGTATGACTTTCACAGGTGGAAATATCAATATGGCTAGCAACACTTTGACAAACTTAGATGCTTCTAAAAATCCAACTTACGCTGCTTTAACAGAGGTTGTTGGACGATATAGAGTATCTAATTCATTAAGTGCATTTGCATTAAGCACTCCTTATGTATTAAATAATGCAGCCACATCTGCATCATTTACTACTAATTTGCCAACTTCTACTTATTTTGAAGTAAATGCTCAGCCAAATACTTGGCCTACATATACTCAGAATAACTTAACTTCTACTTTGACAGATGTTAAACGTAGATTAACTTTGGCTTATGATGGTTCTGCTACATGGACTATGAAAGCTGGTTATCAACTT
This sequence comes from uncultured Hyphomicrobiales bacterium, assembly GCA_964650885.1. Taxonomy (GTDB): domain Bacteria; phylum Bacteroidota; class Ignavibacteria; order Kapaibacteriales; family UBA2268; genus JAPLFM01. Next base: position 32,027 of record CAZYXG010000015.1, read on the forward strand.
GCAGAAACAGGACTTCCTGTTCTTTCAGGTGGTAATGGTGGATGGGATGCAACTTATGATGAAAATATGCTTCGTTTCTATGAAGGTACATCTGCTTCTTATGAAAAAATGGCTACATCAAATTCTTACACAAGAGTTGGAGCAACTGCAAATAGCTTTGGATCAGTATTCTTAGCTGGCTTCACTTCAACTACTACAAATGTTGATGGGATTGGCGATAAATGGTTTATGTCTTCAAATGAATTGTTGTTCCGTTCTGGTCCAGCTCTCTTGACTACAATTGCTCACGGTCGTTGGTCTAATCCTGCTACATGGGACGAGGGTGTTGAACCAGCTACTGGTGATCAAACTTTAATCCGTCACACTGTTTGGGCTGGTTTTCCAAGACCAATCGACAATAATTTCCCAACTGATGAAAGATCTGGTAATATATTAGCATCAAATATTACTATCGATGATAGCCAAGGAAATGCATCAGTTATTTTAGGTGGTAACGGTAGTGAAACTTATTACATCAATCCAATAGCGCAACCAGGTGTAGCTTCTACTGGAAATATGACAATTGGAACTTGGTTAAATACAAGTAATGCCTTGACTGCGACTACATTAAATGCAAATACTCAAAATGATTTGATTGGATCTGGTGGAAACCCATCTACTGAATATGGTGGATTCTACTTACTTAATGGTCAAACATTGAATGTTCCTAATAAGTGGAATGTTAAAACTGGTGGTTACATTGGAACTGCACCAGGATCAATTGTTAATGTTGGTAAAAATCCATAACAGTACTCTTTAATAATCCTCCCCTCTATAAAAAGAGGGGAGGCATTGTTAAAACTTTTCTTTTGTTTGAAATTATAAAATAATTTTCCAAACTTTCAGTATAAATGCACTACACAAAAAACATATTATTAATTCTTGCTTTTTGCCTTTCGACGTTGGTTGATGCAAATTCTCAAGCTAGTTCCAATAGCGGTACTATTTTGAATTTGGGGACTATCAATTTTAATAATGGCGGAATGACAAATGAAACTGTGGGAGTTATAAAAAATACTCTTGGAAGCAGAATTAATATAAATGACCAAACATTGATGCAAAGTACTGGACAAATTGAAAACGAAGGAACTATTTATGCTCTTGGTAATTTAAATTTTAATCAAAAATCTATAAATGGTGAAGTTATCTATGAAAACAAAGGTAGCGGAAACAATAAACCAATTGAAAATGCAAGTTACTTTTCTGTGAAATTCCTTGGCAATGGCAAGAAAATATTAAATCGTGATGAAAATATTGAAGCTAGAAATATGTTCTATTCAGATGGAAGTTCTATAATAACTTGGCCTGAGGGAAGAAATAATATCTCGTTCATTATTAAAGATTCTATGAATCATAATGGAATGATTAACCCAGACTTTACTGGAAGCAAGTTTATGCTAGAGCAAAGCATTGATAGAGCCCAAAAATTAATGGGTACTGGAAATGCGAACATACTTGAACTTAACAATACTTTTGGTGCAGACATCTATGACACTACGGCAGGAAATACAAATAAAGATGGACTTAAAATAAACCACTTAATCTTAACTAATGGAGAATTAAGAAATTCTCCTTCAGCTAATATTACGATTGGCGGAAGTTCTCTTTTAGGAAGTAGCACAACACTTTCTTTTGCAACTGGCACAATCACTCGTACTGCTTTGGGTTCAATTAAATCTGAACCAAATATGCCTACTAAAGTTGATTTGTTTTATATTGGTGGGTCAACCGAACCACTAATTGCTTCAGGCAATGAGATACCTCAAATTCAAACTGATAAGATTAATGATTTGAATGTGATGAACGATAACGGAGTGAAGCTATCTAACTCTGCTACAGTTAATAACAAGCTAACAGTTAAATCTGCACTTTATACATACCAAAGAGATGCAGACACAGTTATTAATGAAAAAGAACTTGTGATTAATTCGCAAGTTGACCCAGAGTATCTTCAAGATACTTCTGAAGTTCACGGCAGAATGACTAGGATTAATTTCGACCCAACTAAAACATTACTTTTCAACAATAAATATACATCGCTTAGATTTTTTGATGCCGCTGCTAATACTGGCAATTTAAAAAGATTGAGTATGAACATAAAGCCAAATATAGCTTACGATGATTTGATACGCAAAGGTATATTTAGAGTGCAGAGGCAATTAGAAATAAGTGCTGACACAATTGCAGAAGGCATAAATAGAAAAGATTTAGCTTTGGCTAGTGGAATTTTGGAAACAAGATTTGGCTGGAGATATGACGCTGGTAGCAATGCACTTACAAATGAAGTTTCTTCAGCTCTAGAATTGAAAAAAGATAAGCTTACTTTCCAATACTGGAATGGTATTGCTTGGAAAGATAATAAAACATCTTCTTTACTTCCTATTAGCGGGAATTGGCAACAAACTACTGCTGATTTGGGCTTTAATGGCTCATTTGGTGAATTTGGTGTTGGTGCTCCTGCTCAAACAACTTTAGAAATAATGGCTAAAGTTATTTTAGAAGGTCCTTATAAATATGGCTCTCTTGCTAATGATGCTATGTACACAGATTTGCGAGATAGCAATATGATACCTTTGACTCCACCAGCTATTTACCCTTACATATTAGATACTAATAGAGCATTACATTTTGTTACTAGTATTCCTAAGAATGTAGTGGATTGGGTAGTTGTAGAGTTTAGAGATAAAGCTATAAATGCAGACAGACGATTTTTTAGAACTTGCTTTTTGAGAAAAGATGGAAGATTGGTTGATTTAGATGGTATTTCCGATGTTTCAATTTCTCAACAATTCACTCAAGACACTAATAGAAATCCGATAGACACTTCAGGGAAAACGCAATATTACGTAGCAATTAGACATAGAAACCACATTACTTTAATGAGCCAAAATACTTTGCAGTTCACTTTGGAAGGGCAGAGTGCTTTATTTGATTTCACTTCTCCAAGTTTTGTTTGGGGTGGAAATCAATCAATCAAGCACGTTGGCTTTGATTTGAATAAAAAGAAAGTATATGCAGCTGCAGCTGGAAATTTTAGCGACCCCAATAACAATAAGCTAAGAAGTAATTACTTCACTGGGCTTAATTTATTTGGTGTTGATAATGGTATGGATATGATTACCGATTTTGATAAAAGTGCTGTTTGGGACTTTATGACATCTGGATCTTATACCCAAGGCTATTTGACAGAAGATTATAATCTTGACGGTATTATCACAACTAAAGATTTCAATATAAGTTGGAATAATAGAACTAGATTGGGTTCAATCAAATAAAATGAAAAAACTAATTTTTATAATGCTTACTTTTTTTTTGTGTCAGCTCAATAGCTATGCACAAATTGATACCGATACTGCATCGGTTGTTAAAATAGTGAATATGTATAGAATCAGTTTGACCGAGATTGAATTTGAACTTACTATGCAGCGAGTATCGGACAGTTGGTCTCGATGGGCAAATTCTACTTATTCTATTAGTTTGAACGACACCTCTTTTTATTTCGATAAGAACAATTTGAAATTTGAATACATTGGTGATTCTGAAGTTCCATTTGAAATAAACAAACCTGCACCACTTCCAATTAATAAATATACTGTGCTTACTCAAGTAGATCCCAAAAGAATGATTATTTATTATTTGGGACCAGAAGAATTTGCAAACTCAATTCCAATTCCTAAAGATACAATTATCAACATTGGCAAGTTCAAACTTACCCGTACCGATGGCGATACTTTGCCCATAAAGGTGCTAAATGATACAAATGGATTGAGAGTAATATGGTCTACTCCTCTCTGGAGAATGCAAGCAATTGCCTACAAAACAGACATTGACTTAACCGACAATGGCGAAGTGATGTTTGTGCCTGATGACAATAAAGACTTTTTAAATCCGCTTGGAGTGCAAGGAAAATTTTTGAATGAGCCTACTCCTAAACCTGGAATGAGATTGATTTATTTCAGTGCCAGATATGTAGGTGGTTTTAATGTGAAGCTCGATTGGGAATTGCAATCGCAGTATAACAATGAAGGTTTCTTAATAACAAGAGCTACTTTGCCTTATGGAAAGAAAGATTATTCTGGTGTTGCGTTTAATGACACAGTCGCCTACTATAAAAGAACTAATCCACAAACTCAAGCAAATGATTCAAAAATGAAAGCTTTGAATGGACCAGGTTATACATCATATTCTTTAAGAGATACTGCACAAAGGAGAGCTTTGAATTACGTTTATAAGCTGTCATATTACGATTTTGAAGTGAAAGACTTTATTGATTTGGCTCATAGGGTAATGCTTGTTCCGAATGCTACTATTGAGTCGGCATCGGCAACTCCAAACCCATTTGAACGCACCACACAAGTTGAATACACAGTTAAAGATAATGTAACTCTTACAGTTAAGGTCTATGATTTGAATGGTAAAGAATTGATGACATTGATGGAAAATGAAAGAAAAAATATTGGTACTTATATATTTGACTTATATATGCCGCAGTTTGCTACCCAAGGGCTATATGACATGAGATTTTTTGCATTGCCTATAGATGACCCAACGGTAGAGACTTCAAATGCAAGTTTAAGGTTGCAAATGATAAGATAATTTAAGAATTACATATCACGAATATTCCTTTCGTCTCCTCCCCGAAAGAAAAAATATTTGTTTAATTTCAAGTTTTAGCTACTTTTTAATAATTAGTTAACTATTTTGCATATTCAATTGAGCAAACCACTACAAAAATATTATCTTTTGCTTAGTTTGATTGCCATATTATTGCCTACCAATCTGTTTTCACAGAAGGGTTTTGGCGACTTGTACGATTTAGAACTACAAGAAAATGGCGACACACTAAGAGTAAGCCGAACCGCAGGAGACTTCTGGTTTGGTATCAGTGTTAATGGTATGGCCTCGCTATACTTTGGTAGTTTGTATTTACCAGTAGTTCCAACCACAATTTTTCCAGTTGATTCCACAAACCCAGAAATACCACTAACTGGTAGGTATGGACTTGGATATTCTACAGGAATGTTGATAGAATATAATCCACCCGATGCACGTTATGGTTTTACATTAAAGGGAAACTATGAACAACGATATTTTAACGCAGAAAGCGACCCTTTCACAATTGAAAACAGTTCACAATTTATAAGTGCTAAAACTACTACAAATTATTATACAATTTCAGGTTTATTGCGATATAATCTATTCGACGAATTCTTTTTTTCTGGTGGTTTGGATTTTGAAACTTATAGCTCCAATACCAAACAGCACATTACTTCTATTAAAAACAGTGCAGCAATTGAAGATTTACGAAAATTAGATTTGAATTATTTAAACGTAGTCAGCACAAGAGTCTGCGTTAATTTGGGAATTGGTAAAGACATTTATTTTGCAGATATAAACCAAGGTAATAGGTTTATGCTTCAACCATATATAAACTTAAGCTTTGGTTCGGAGATATTTGGGAAAGACCCTGATGCAATTACAAAATCTACTTTGAATAATACTTCTCTACGATTTGGAGTGGCACTTAAATACAGCAGAGATAGCAAACGTGCAGACACACTTAGATTGGATACAACAGGAGTTGTGCCAACAAGTGTATTGGTTACGGCACAAATTGATGATGGAGTTTCATTCTCTGGTTTCCAAAAGCAAGAGCTTGTGGAAACAGCTAACTTAACTTATGTCCCTGATTTAAATGCTGGTGAGCAAGTGAGTGAAGAGCCAGTATTTGCAAAAGAAATGGCAAAAGATACAACTAAAAAAGATGCCCCAAAATTAGTTGATAAACCCAAAGTTGACAAAATTGAAGTTGGAAAGCCATTAGCTTATTCATTCCCAACTGGCGAATCTGTAACTTTGAGCCAGAAGATGAAAGATCAACTTAACGCCTATGCAGAACAATTAAAGTTAAATCCTAACTCATTTGTGGAAATTATTGGATATTCAGACAACAGGGGAACGCCAATAGAATTGAAAAAACGTTCTGAAGATAGAGCAAATAATGCTAAAAGATACTTGATAAGCAAAGGGGTTAGCAGAGAAAAAATATTTGCCAGAGGTGAGGGAGCAACCAAAGCAAAAGCAACAAACGATACAGAAGAAGGAAGAAGAATGAATAGAAGAATTGAAATTAACATCAAGAAAAAATAATTTTTTTTAATTGTTAACGTAAATTTTTGATTTTCACTTTTATTTTTTAATCTTTATTTTGTAACTTATATTTTAAAAAAGTTTAATTAATATTTACTTTGGTAAAATTATGTCTAATGAAATGAAACCAATATGTGTAATTGAAGACAACACGCCTATTAGAAGGCTGTTTTGCACAATTTTAAAGAAAGCTGGATTTGAGACGGTTGACTTTGCTGATGGCTTTTCGGCAGTAGAATGGCTGAAAGAAAATCAAATATCGGGCATAATAATGGATATTCTGCTTCCAGATTTGAATGGAACAGAACTAATATCTATGGTGAGAGATTTACCAAATGTAGTAAATGCTCCAATAATTGCAGTTACAGGATTCGCTCAAGCCAATGACAGAGAGCGATTTATGCAATTGGGCTTTGATTCATACATAGCCAAACCTGTCAATACAGCAACATTTGTTTCTGAAGTTAAAGCAGTCTTCGATGCGAAGGCAGCAAGTTAATTTAAATCCCTTTAAATTTTCCTTAACTTAATTACAGAAAATAAAATGGCACAAAATAAAGCTAATGCGTCTTCTTACGAAAAGGTAATGAAAGATGCTTCTAAAGAAGGCAAAAGTATATTTTTTAATTTCGCAAAAACTTACCCTGCATATATACTCTTAATTATCACTATAATTGGTAGTGTCTTTGTGCGCAGTTTTGTACAAAAAAATGTAGAAAATGATTTGCATGCTAGCTTCGATAAAGCTGCAAATTCAGTGCTTACAAGATTGAACCAAACATACCAAAGCGACTTGCAAATTGTTACTTCAATGCAGGCACTTTTCGAGAAAACATATTTGGATAGAGGTAGTTTTGAATTGAATTCATCTGTGCCTGTATCTACTAATAAATCTATAATTAATATAAATTATTCCCGAAGAGTTACCAGAGCAAATTTGAATGAATTTACTTATGGTACTAAATCGCAAGGTTACTTCGACTTTGTACTACACCCCGATAACCATAAAGATCCAGTTTATCCAGTTGAATTTGTATATCCTTTGGAAGCTAATGCGGACAAAAGTGGTTATGACTTTGGCGAGAATGAATATTTTTCTAAGAATATTGAAAAATCAATTGAAGAAGGTATTGTTATTTCATCGGAATTCCATAATATTCGTAAGGATACTTTGGGTTTCCATTTGGCAGCACCAGTATTTTTGAAAGATATGCCTAAAGAAACTGTTGAAGATAGAAAGAAAAATTTCTCTGCTTTTATTATAATGGAAATAGATTCTAAGAAATTCTTCGATGGGATATTCTCAAAAGGTATTGCATCTGATTCTACTATAATTGTACAAATTGAAGATGAAGCAAATGGGAAAGCTAACAATATTTATTCATCGTTCAATTCAAGTTTGTTGAAAACTGGCTTTGTACCAGTTTTGACTGAAAGTCAGAAATTTAATTTAGCTAATAGAAGTCTTACTTTGAAATTTGCAACTGTACCAGACTTTGGCGGAGCTATGCAAGTTCATTTGCCAAATTTGGCTTTTGCTGGTTCGCTAATAACTTCTTTTGTTCTGTTTGGCTTTGTGATGTCAGTAATTACTAGTAGAGCAAGAGCGGTTGATTTAGCTGAACGTATTACTAGAGATCAAAGACGTATTGTGGATTCTTCACAAGACGTAATTGCAATGTTAGATTTGAATGGAACTTGGAAGTCAATGAACCCAGCTTCCTTTAAAATCTTTGGTATAGACCACAATGATATGGTTGATACGACTATTAATAATTTATTCTTTGATGAAGTTGGATATCAGTTCTTTAATAATTTGCAAAACAACACAGAATCTGAATTTACTGAAAGAGTAGATTTGCAAATGAAAAATACTGCTGGCGAAATGAGATGGGTGAATTGGAGCTTTACTGTTTCCAAAGTTGATAATTTAATTTATTCAATTGGTAGAGACGTAACTCTTGAAAAACTTGCTGAGCAACAAGCTGCTCTAAGAAATAAACAAATTATGCTTGCAGAGCAATTCGCTAGAGAAGCTTCTGAATCTAAATCATACTTTATGACAAAACTAGGTCACCAGATACGTAACTCCTTAACAGGTATCGTAGGTTACTTACAGTTGGTATCGGGTAAAGTTTATGAAACTGAGGAAGAGTTGGACTCATTTATTGGTTTGGCGGAAGAATCAACTGACGAGTTATTTACTTTCGTATCGGATTTAGTGGATAGAAGCCAACAAGAAGATGCACAATCGAATGTGAATATTATGACAACTACATTCGAGCATATCAAAGATATGGCTTACGAAAAGATACCTCTAAATATTACTAGTGGTGTTGTCATAAAAGTTAATTATGATGACTCTGGCAAACCAGCACGTATTGTTGCAGATAGCAATATAGTTTCAGAAGCACTTGTAAAAGTTTACGATGCTCTTTCTTCTGGATTGGTTGAATGTAATTTTGATATTATGGTAAATGAGAACCCTTATGAAGGTGCTACAGAGATTCAAATTATAGGTTCTGAAAATGCTTTGGTTGAAGAATTAATCAAAGTTTACAAAGAAAATAAGAACCACATAATTGATGCTTTGAAATTTGACAAACGAGATATATTACTTGATTTGGCTATTGTTGAATCGAACATCCGAAGAATGAACGGAACTATGAATGTGGAAACTCTTGGAACAGATGGAAACATTGTTATGTTGACATTGCCACTGACAAAAGTACACGAATAAGTTCAGTCAATTTAATTTAAATTAAAAAAGGTTGGTTCTAGTTATTAGAGCCAACCTTTTTGATTTTTATAACGATTGAATTGTTAATTCCTAACTACTATTCCACCGAAAACTACATTGAAGTCAACATAGAAAACACTTGGTTTGTTTAAAGTATTTTCTGAATAAACAATGAATCTAGTTTTATCTTCAAATCCACCGAAAATTGGATTGCCAGCAGCTTCTATTTTCCAATTGTTAGGCACATATAATTCAACACCACCAAACAAACAAACAATTTCCAGCTCATTGACTTCTGCAAGTAATGCTTCTCTTAAATCTAATTTCACTCCACCAAACATAGTAACAACTTTACCACCTTTGAAGTTTTGCGATAAAATACGTCTTTCTGTGCCAGCAAAAACTACGTTTATATTTAAAACATCGCCATTTGAAGTGTCTGAGTTTGAGCCAAAGGCAACAAAATCGGGATTGTCTTTTGTAAAATTTGAGTTATCGTTGCAATCTTCATTGAAATTAATCCTCACTTTTGGTTCTTTAGTGTTTTTGCCAAATATAAAGTATGAGCCAATTAGGATTAAAAGCAATGGCCAAAATATATCCCAAAAGCTCCAAGGAAAAATATTTAATTCTTCAATTAAACAAACAGCTCCCACCAAGATTGTTATAGTACCAGGCAAGAAACTATTCTTCTTCCCTTTAGCGAGAATGTTGACACCAATTGCAATTATTAACAAAGGCCAAAATGAGCCCATAATTTCTACAATGCCAAATGGAATGATGCTAAGATTTGTAAGTAGTAATAGAATTGCAAAACAAATAATCGCAATTCCTAAAATGTATCTAGGGTTCATAATTTCTAAGTTTGTTGAGGAAATGAACATTTGGTTTCTTTTCTCATTTATACGTTTGTTAAACGTTAAGAGTTTCAAATTAAGTAAAAATCAAGTAAGAAACCAAAATTTATAATTGCTAAGTTTGAAAGAAATTACAGAAAATTTGATAACTTGCATTCTAAATTTATAAAAAAACGAAAATTAATTACGATGTCTCTGCAAAATCTACAAAATGAAAATCCAGCTTTGAAATTGGAAATACCTTGCCTCGACTATGGCTTTGTTCGGTTGGTTGACGTGATGGGTGATGACTCAAGTATAGTGCAAGCAGCAAGAGTTTCTTATGGCAAAGGCACAAAGAGTATATTAGAAGATAGGGGGTTAATCCGCTATTTGCTTCGCCATAAGCACACTACTCCTTTTGAAATGGTTGAGTTTAAATTCCATATTAAGCTACCAATATTTGTAGCTCGCCAATGGATTCGCCATCGTACAGCAAATGTGAATGAATATAGTGGACGTTATTCTGAAATGAAAGACGAATTCTATTTGCCAGATATGGCTCAAATTCGTCCTCAAAGCACTATGAATATGCAAGGCAGAAGCGAAGAAGAATTCCCAGAAGCTGAGGCTATTGAAATTAGAAACATATTAGATAAAACGCAGAACCATTTGTTTGAAGAATACCAAGACTTATTAGGTAAAGGTTTCGCAAGGGAATTGGCTAGAATTAATCTACCTTTATCTAATTATACAGAATGGTATTGGAAAATAGATTTGCATAACCTATTTCATTTCTTACGATTGAGAATTGATAGCCACGCTCAATATGAAATTAGAGTTTATGGTGAAGCAATGGCAGAAATAGTTAAGCAAATTATTCCAGTAGCGTGGGAAGCATTCGAGGACTATATTTTGAATTCGCAATCATTTTCTAAAGGCGAATTGCTTTTGATTAAAAGCTTGATTGCTGGCAAAAAACAAGAAGATATGAAAGCTGAAGACTTTGGCTTAAGTCCAAGAGAATTTAGAGAGAGCTTAGAGAAAATTAATAATTTAGAAAGCTTGAAGTAATATGAAAATCCAAGGAATCCGTTTCTTATTAATTTTTCTTTTTGTTGTTTCTCTCAATGCCCAAAAGGAAACAGCTGAAACTGTTATTGATAAATTCAACAAATTGCATAGCGGTAAAGAAAAAATAAAAAGTATTACTTCTTGGAAGTTTAGCACTTTGAATTTTAACCCAATGCAAAAAAGTGAAGTTCCTACTAATATTTACTTCAAAGGAGATAAGTTTAGAGTGGAGCAAATTATTAGTGGCAAAAAAGAAATAATGGCTACCGATGGCAAAAAGTATTGGACTCAAAGCCAAATGAGAAACGAAAAAGCACAGATTATGCCAGAAAGTATGGTGCCAGCCATGAAAGAACAAATTGCGAGACAGAAAGATGCACTTACCATTGGCCCACTATTGGAATATAAAACTCGCAAAAAATCATTACAATTGATGGGATTGGAGAAAATCAATAACAGAAACCATTTCAAAATTAAAATGGTAACCAAAACAGACATTACATTGATTTTTTATATTGATAATGAAACTTATTTTTTGGATAGAATTGAATCTCAAATTGGAAATAAGGATAAGAAAGAATTGCTTAAAGTGAATTTCTCCAATCAGAAAAAAGTAGGTGATTTCACGATAGCCCACAAGATTGAGCAATATCTCGGTGCTAACCAAATATCGTCTGTAAAGATAAATTCTGTAGAACTAAATCCCAAACTTGACGACATACTTTTTGCATTTCCTAAAAAATAAACATAACAAACGTTACGTAACACCTGTTATTTAAAGCAATTTAAACATCATTTTTGGTGTATAATAGTTAATCTTTTAGTAAATTGCATTCATAATTACTGAAAATAATAAAAAACATATATTTAATTGGAGTTCTTTCAATGAAAGTTGAAGTAGTAATGCCGAAAATGGGTGAATCCCTACAAGAAGGCACAATCATTAAATGGTTAAAACAAGTTGGCGAAACAGTAGAAAGAGATGAAATGATTCTTGAAATTTCTACTGATAAAGTTGATACTGAAGTACCATCGCCAGTGGCGGGAGTGCTTACAGCACATTTTGCAAAAGAAGAAGAAACAGTTTTAGTTGGAACTAAAATTGCTGAAATTGAAACTGAAGCATCTGCTGCTGCATCTGCACCAGCTCCAGCCACAGCTCCAGCTCCAGTTGTTGAAGCCGCTGCTCCAGTTGCCGCTGCTCCAGTTGCCGCTGCTCCAGTTGCCGCTGCTCCAGTACCAGCTCCAGTTGTTGAAGCCCCAGCACCAGCTGCTAGCGCAGGTGGAAATCTAAT
>CAZYXG010000016.1:0-42522 GCA_964650885.1 uncultured Hyphomicrobiales bacterium
AATATTCCCTCACAACACCCACTACTTCGCCCAGAATATAAATAGTTGGGTCTGTTGGGTGGAATTTGATTTTGGGGAAGTTTGCTTGAGTGGCAGAAAGTTCAATTTCGTTTTCATTTCGCTTATGATATAAACGTATAAGCTTTTCTTCATTAACTAAAGCTATTACAATTTTCCCATTTTCGATTTCTCGGCTTTGCTTTATAAACGCCAAATCCCCTTCCATTATTCCTAATTTTGTCAAACCTGAATCCTCAACTCTTGAAGCAAATTGAGGAATCACTTTAAACATCTTTTCCGATATTTCAATTTTGCCAGCATTATTCAGAAAAACAGAAATGTAATTCTCGGCATTTCCTTTGCCAATTATTGGAATATCCAAATTCTTCTTTGTCGAAATCTGCGTTTCACTGTTTGCTTTTGATGTTATATTCTCATCTAATATTTTAATGCCACGAGAAGTACCTTTTGTTTTCCTTTCAATGTATCCCTTTTTTTCGAGTACCAGCAAAATCTCTTGCACTTGATTCTGAGATTTCATTTTGAAATTATCAGCAATCTCTTTAATCGTTGGTGGGAAATTCTCACTAACGAAATATTTCTTTAAGAACAAAAGTACATCGCTTTGCTTTTTTGTAAGTGGCAATTTTTTGGCTGCAGTTGTTTGCATAATTCTTTCAAATTTAGTTCATTTTGACTATACAAATATACTGTATATTTATACAGTATTCCAAATTTTGTGCAGAAATAAGCCCCCTAAACACTGATTTAAGAAAAAGAACTAAATAAAATAATAACAGTAAAATTATTTTTAAATTGTCAAACCCTGCGTTAATACTGTATTTTTTTCAAGGTGGAAAGATTAGTCGGGAATAATGTAAAATAAATAATTTTCTTTTGCAGAAAAACGGTTTATTGCATTCAGTTGTGGTAGAAAGTGGGGCAAATTGTAAATGCCGTTTTTAAAAGGACAAGAAACCTTTTCAATAGATAACAAAGGACGTGTAAACATTCCTTCCAAAATGCGAAAATGCCTTTCGCTGGAAGCCAATGATACGTTTGTTGTTACCCGCGGCACGGATAATTGCGTTTGGGCTTACCCACTGGACGAATGGAAAAAGTACGAAGAAAAGTTTGAATCGCTCAATCAATATGACGAAAAGAACCGTTATTTCTTGCGAATGCTTTTGATGTGGAGCGAGGAAGTAACACTCGATGCACAACAGCGAATTTCCATACCTAAGAAACTTTTGGACTATGCAAAAATTGATACTAAAGTAACAATAGTTGGTATGGTAGATAGAATTGAATTTTGGGAACCTGCTCAATTCGATGCTTACTTGGCGAAAGAAACCGAAACTTACGAATCAGTTGCTGAGAAAGTTATGGGTAGTGTCTGAAATTAGAAAATGTAGTTTGGTGTGTTTTTTTCCAAACAAAGTGCGATAATCAAATAGGCTAAATATGAGCAAAAAAAGAAAATCTATTAAGCCAAAATTTCAAAGGGAAACCCAGGAAAATTATGATTATCATTTGCCAGTACTTTTGAAAGAGTCGGTAGATGCACTAATGGAAAATCAGGATAAAGAAAACCAAACAGGAAAATACTATTACATTGATGGAACGCTTGGCGGAGGTGGTCACACTTCCGAGATCCTGCGAAGACTAAAAGTTGGGGGAAAACTCTTAGCCTTCGATAAAGATCCCGATGCGATTGAGAACGCTAAATCTCTACTATCGGCAGAAGTCTCTGGTACTGAACCAAGACTTGAATTATTCAATCAATGTTTTAGTCGGGCATACAGCATAAAAGAAACACAGGGCAAAGTAAAAGGAATATTGCTGGATCTTGGTGTATCTTCCAAACAGCTCGACACTAACAATCGGGGGATCAGTTATCGTGTCGATTCCAATCTCGATATGAGATTTGGAGTGGAAGGACCCACAGCAAAAGACTTTTTGCATTCCGCCAGTCCCGAGCAACTCGAAAGAGCCATTCGTGAATTTGGAGAAGAGCCTTTTTCTAGAGTTATAGCGCGTCGCATAGTTGAACGGCGGCGTGCTAACACTCTGAATACTACCTTCGATCTTAGAATCGCAATTGAACAATCTGTTCCACAACATTTACTTTTTAAAGCCCTTTCTAGAGTTTTTCAAGCTATTCGCATAGCCGTTAATTCCGAACTCGATGTTCTTAAATCTGCATTAGAAAATATAGTGCCAAATCTTGAAATTGGCGGTCGAATTGTTGTGATTTCATATCATTCTTTAGAAGACAGAATAGTGAAATCCACATTCAAACAATTCACTGCAAAAGACTCTGAACCAAGATTAAAAATCTTAACTAAGAAACCAATGGAAGCAGGCGACGAAGAATTAATAAGAAATTACCGTGCCAGAAGTGGCAAGCTCCGAATCGCTGAAAGAGTGGGTTAGTTTCGAGTGATATGTTTTATATATGATTAAAACAAAGGCAGGTTTCCCTGCCTTCTTATTCTTTACATTTGTATTTTAATGTCCCAGTTTGTTTGCCAAAGTTGAGCTCAATAAGATATTGAATTAACTTGCTAATCGTGGTTTCGATTGCTTTACTATCAGCCAGTAGTATATCGTTTCGTACTTCCAAATGCGTTTGCGATGCGGCATAAGAACCTGCTCCGACCTCGGTTGTCAGAGTTTGCGATAGCAGTACTTTGGAAATTTCAGTATTGCAATGCTTTATCATTTCAAAATATAAATCAGTAGAGCTTTGCCTGTTTGGCTCAAACAGCTGCAAATCAATATCCGAAGGGGCTACTATCACAGAATCCTGAACCAAATCAAACAAACTATTCGCAAGCTTTTCAGCCTCTTCTCGGTTTGTACCTCGATTGTACTTACCAAGAAGCACTGGCATTCCATATTTCTCAGTCATAACAGCCCAGTATTTTAGAGCCGAAGTTTTGAACTTCACCGACCAATAGCATTTGCTTAAAAGTGCAGTCCCATAAGGGTTTGTGTCGCTTGCTTCATATCTACAATTTAGCACTTTGTATAATGGAATATCGAGTGACTTGCCAAAGTCTTTCAGCTTTAGCTTGTCATCAGAATCGAAAGTGAAGTTCTCTTGCTCTCTTGGAATAATTTTTTCAATTTCTAATTTGCTATCAATTTTTTGCCAATAAATTTCCAACACTTGAAAACCGAATAATCTGGATTCAAGTATATCGCTTTTGAGCTTATCCATATCAATTCTATCTAACTGATCGGCTATAAACTTTTCTATGTTTGTGCTGATATTGTTAGATACTAAACTATATTCTTTTGCCAAAGTTCCACTTTTTCTGGATTGCACACAGGCCCAAACGTGTGGGTCGTTTTTGAGTTCTCTCAAATCGCTATAATTCCCTTTGCGGCGAATAATTCTATCGGGGTTTGGCAAATCACCAAGTTTATTGAAGAACTTGTTATCTCTTTTTTTTGTGAGCGAATTAAATACTAATTCATTTATCATTTGAATATACTCCTAATTATTTCAGCGATTGCCCCACCTGATAAAATATACAATGGAACTTCGTACCATTTACTTTCTTTTTCTATAATTTGTTTTTCTTGAATAGTTCTAATTGTGTCTTGTTTGTGAGAATATGTCATCGAAAAAGTGTTCTCTGGGAAATCATAACTCAAGCTTATTGTGTCATATTTGTAAATAGTATCTATCTTTGCAGTGAATGGTTTGGTTTGAATTAGAGTATCTTTTCTGATATTAATTGAAGCTCGTTTTTTATCAATAATTGTTGGATTTCTTTCAACTAATTTCACTATTGTGTCTCGCTTAATTTCAATTGGAAAAACATCGTTTACTTTTCTATTCAAAAGTAATGTTAGTAATGCAACTATTATTGCAATTACAAATATATCAATTGTTTTCATTATATCCTTCGGCTAATCATAGGTGATGTGTAAGTTAAGTCTGCCGCCAGTAATGCTATTTTTTATGAATTTCGCTTTGATATACTTAAAGCTATTATCCAGTAATATCAATGGTGCATTGTCAGTATTATCGTAGTTCGTCACAGGTATTGTTTGCAATAAGCTCTGTACTGATTCATCGTTAGTAGCGTATAACTTCACCTCACCATTTGCCAATCCAGTCACTTCTCTCCACCAAATTTGCAAAGATCGGGCTCTATATTTTCTGCGAATGTTTTCTATTTTATCAATATTTAGTAGTATCCAATCTGTTTCAAGGTCCGATACCATCACGAGGTCTTGCACTTCTTCTGTCATTTTTTTGCTCCACTGAATCCTATTAATCCACGAATAGTCATTCTTTGCAATGGGTGGTAAATATTTCTTTTCCGAATATAAACTCCATCTCCATCTCTTGCATTACCATTTGAAGTATTAAACCCAACTGTTCGCACCCAGCCACACAAACCTACTCCAATAACTCTTTCAATATGTCCGAATATACCATTTCTCTTTCGCCATATAATTAAGTCATTGTCATTTGCAGTATAATTAGTTGGCTTACCATTTCTTAGAGCATAGATAAAATTTGCATTTGCTAGTGCAGTTTTTGCAATTGGAATATCATTTTGTTGTAATTGCAACATTCTCGCAGCTTCTGCAAATGAGTAGTATTGTCCAGCCGCACAGTATGGTGCAGGATAGTTAATCCCAACTGATGCTAAGTATTTCCTAATCATTGGGGAATCATTTGCCGAATTCTCTTTAACTCCCACTTGAGCCATAAGCACTTGTTTTGATTTATTAATTAAATCAATATCACATTTTAGATTGTACTTAGTTTGTGAATTGAGCGATATAGACACCAAGCACTGTGAGCCCAACAGCAATATGCACACCCAGAAAAATGAAGCCAAGTGTATGGATATATTCTTTTTTTTCATATTTTATCTCGTCTGTGAATTTAATTTCAGTGAATAAATATACTGCCAGTCCCGATAGCATAATAGCTATCAGCTCAAATCCTGTTATTAATATAAATGTGCGAATCTCTGGTAGTCCTGGTTTGAAAAGTAGTATTAAAATAGAAAGTAAGCTGAGCCAAAGCCCATAGCGAATAATGAAGTTATTAATATAGTGCATCATATTCGTCCAATTCATCAGTTGTGAGTGAGCGATTTGATTCGTTTTTATTTGCGATATATGGGGTGATGTGTTCATATTCTCCACTTGGGTTTACGAAGTTAAGTTTTCCATTTTGGAATTGATTTAAAATATTAATTGCGTTTTGTTTGCGGTAAAGTATAGTGCTTGGCATAATTCGCTTGGCATAAGCAATCTCGAATAGAAAAACAATTGTTAGCTCTAACGAAACTAAATTCATCATTGGAGAAACTGGCAGTGGACTCACATAAGCTACCCGCCCAATTAAATAGCTGTTTATCATCGTATCAGCTTTAAATCGGGCAAGGTTCACTCTATCATAGTCCACTGTTGTGCCAGTAATGTCTCCAGTGAGTTTTGCCAATTCTGCCGTGCTAAATTCTTTTAGCAAATCCGCATCGGTGGAATAACTCATTAAAATCTCCTATTAACTAACTAATAAAATAGTCGCAAATCCAGCCGCAGTTGTCCCAACTACCACTCTTCCATTGATTGGCATTGCTCCAGCAGCTAATTTTGCTTTGCCTGTGCCATCTGTAGTTACTGCGTCTCCAATTGTAAGTGCAGTTACTGTTTCAATTATTGCAGTGCCAAGTACTTGTATGCCAGCACTTTCTCCATTGAGAAACTTAATGTCATTTATACCAAGAGTTTTTGTTTCATTCGTTGGTACACCGCCAAAATAGGAAACAAATCTATTAGCAGGCAAATCTGCTACTGCTTTTTTAGTTATATATAAAACTGGCTGATGTGTGTTTTTTGATTTTGCCATTTTAAAATTCCTTTATGTTAAATGATTTGTATTTGAAATAATATAAGCTGCATCTTGTGCAGTTACTTTAATCCCGTAGTTATCAGTATTACGAATAATTCGTAGCTTTCCGCCATTCTCGAAATAGGTATCCACTTCTGGTTTTCCTTCTCTTTGGAATGTATAGCCATAGCTAGGGTTATATTCAGAGCGTTTTGCTGCATCGTTGCTATCTACATAAGCAAGTATTATATTGTCGTTCCAAATATCAGCGAATGTATTGCCATCGTTTGAATATACTCCTGTACCCACTGAAATATTCGGAATTTCTAATAGCTCACTCAAAAATGCTGCATTGAGTTTATTGACTCCACTATTTTTAACTCTTGCCAATATTTTCGGATGGTTAATTAAAGCTCTATAGCTAGTAATACCCATTACCATAGTGTTTGGGAATTTTGCAATTTTACTGCGAATTGTGTCCATACCAGCTCTAATATATGTAAGCGGGTCTAATGTTGTAATCGAATAATCATCGAAAGCTTCA
Organism: uncultured Hyphomicrobiales bacterium; assembly: GCA_964650885.1. Classification (GTDB taxonomy): domain Bacteria; phylum Bacteroidota; class Ignavibacteria; order Kapaibacteriales; family UBA2268; genus JAPLFM01. The sequence continues at coordinate 6,414 of CAZYXG010000016.1, forward strand.
CCGATTAGAATTGCTCTTTTCATATCGCTGGCGTATAAACTTGTGTCTTGTGCCAAATCGGCGGCTTCTTTTTCTTTTCCAAGTGAAAGAATGTCTATGAGCTGTTTAGTAACTTTTGTTTCATAGTTTAAAAACTCAGCTGTTTCTTCTTCTTCCAAATAGTCAATAGACATCTCTACATCACGCTCTTTTGTTTCAAATGCAACTAAATCAAATTCACCAGGATTTATCCTGTTTGATTTTGCTCTAGTTCCACGCAATGTTTCTCGAGTGATGAAGGACTCTTTATTGAAAACAGGCACTTTACCTTTTAATTTAGAAACTTTCACATTAGGAAAAAGTGAATCTCTGATGAATATATCGTTTGTATATTCCTGTGCGATTGTGGTTAGAATTGGGTCAACCATTCGCAAATCGTCCAATCTTGATGCGGACATAATTACTCCATTTTATAATTGTTGTATAATTAATTAATCAACTTTCGTTATAGCTTCTTCATAGCTTATGCCTGAGTTGGACTGCATAAACTCGAGAGCTCTTTCGTGTTTTTGCAATCTTGGATTCTCAGAAAAATCGAAAGTTGGATTTTGTTTTTGAGTCTTATTTTTACGGTTAAGTTTTAGAGGTTCTAAATTGGGTTCTGGTCTCATTTTGCTAAGTATATTCATAGCTTTCATTATATTGGAATTGCTTTCTGCTTCAGAAAAGTTTATTACAGCATTACTATTTTGTTCGATAGCTAACATATCCAATAAACACTTGCTTAGCTCTTTTATATCTTCGTTGTCAATTCCAATTATACCTTTTGATTGAAGTGCCTCACAGAAATTTGCTACATAGTTTTGCAAATCATATTTATTGAGAATTTCTACTTGCGATTGCAATTCAGTTATTTGTTTTTCGTATTTAGCAATAATTTTTGCCTCGTTACTTTGTTCCTCATCTGTATTGTTATTAATAGTATTTACCTCTGGCTCTTCGCTAAAACTAATATGCTCTAGCCCTGACACAGCTGGTCTTGCACCGCCAAGCACTCCTATATGGCGTAGCGACAAATCGGGATATAGTGAAACTGATACATTTTTATACTTGCCCTGCTTCACATCTTCAGCTAAATCTTTCGATACTTCTTTTACTTTTGCTAGTAGCTTTTTGCCATAGCGAGATAGCGACTCCACCCAACCGTGTGCTGGCGAATCTGCTTCGGGATGCCCAATAACTATTGGTGCTTGCTTGGTTTTATCTCTAATAATAGATTGGTTGTATTGTGAAGCTATTGCTTCAAGTTGCTCTGCCGTAAATTCTCTTTCAATGCCATTGGCATCTTTGAATTTACCTTCTTTTAGGATTTCCATCCACATAACTGCTCCAGAATTTGTGAAAAATTATGATGCAAACTATGGGTAAATGAAAATATGGCTAAATAAACTGTTGCTAAATCTTATTTGGAAATAATTTAGTAGATTATATGTAAAACTATTTAGAAATTATTTGGGCGGAGATGTATTTATTTTGATAATACTACTGTAAAAGAAGTGCCTTCGTTTAATTTGGATTGGCATTCAATTCTAGCACCAATTTCATCGGCACTTCTTTGAGCTATAGAAAGCCCCAATCCAGTACCTTCTATTAGCCCAATCACATTTTTACTTCTATAAAAAGGAGTGTACATTTTTTCCATATCCTCAGCCGTCATTCCAATTCCTTTATCTATAATTCGAATTGAGATGGTGCTTGGATTTGAAATAAATTCAATATTAATAGTATTATGATTTTTGTTGAACTTAATACTATTGGACAAAATTGCATACAATATATTCTTCAACATTGAATAATTTGTATGTAATTTAAAGTCAATATTTAGAGGATAAATAATTTTAACAAGTGGATCTTTATTTGGAATTTCTTCTAATGAATTGGTTATAACTCTATTTAAGCTAAATTCTTCTATTCGAGTTTCTTCATCAGCTTTTTTGACTGAGGTCATTGTAAGTGAGTCGTCAACGAACTTTGTTAGAGTAGATACAGAAGACCTAATTTTTAGTAAAGTATCAAGTATTCTTTCCGCTTTATTTGTTTCGACAAACTTCTCTATCAAGTATGTAGAAGATAGTATTACAGTCAGCGGAGTGCGGTATTCGTGTGAAACCGATGAAATAAATGCAGACTTCATTTCGTTCAGCATTTTTTCTTCTTCAAGTGCATCGGAAGTTTGATACTGAATTACTTGTAAATTCTCATAAGCTGAAGTAAGTTCCGCAGTTTGCTCAATCACTTTGTTTTCAAGTGAAATATTTAGCTCTAATATTTGTATTCTTGCTTCTTTCTTTCTTTTATAGTTGTTGTATGTACTCCATACCAATATAGAAAGCAAAATAAAGATTGGCACTATATAATCGGGACTTAAGTAGAATGGTGCGACAACAATAAATTCTTTAGTGTAATCAGTTTTACTAACTTCTCCAAAAAAGTTTGCAGCTTGAAAAGTTATTATATGTTTTCCGAATGATAAATTCTTTAGTGTGATGTTTCGGATTGTACTCCACTCGCTCCATTGAGTATCATCTAATTTATATCTTATTAATATATCTTCAGAGTTCTGCCTGTTGTAATAGCTCATCGCAGCTATCTTAATATCGAATTTATCGCCATTTTGAGCTTTATCGGTAATTATTATTTTAGGGAATTTATCGTTATTATAATTCAAGTACATTGTTGTATAGCCATTGCCAAAACTTCCAATCAGCAAACTGTCTTTCTCGTAAAGTAATGACCATGCAAAATTTCCTCTATAACCTGCATTTTTTGTGTATGAAACTAACAAATCTTTATTATTATTTGAATATAAAAATAGACCTTTAGAAAGAATCCAAAGTCTATTTATGTCGTCAACTATTAGATTATTTACTATGTTTATTTTATCATTGAAAATATTTGGTGAAAATAATTTATCATTTAAAATATATCTAAGCGAGCCTTTGTCTCCCCCAAACCATATCTTTCCTTCTTTATCTTCAGCCAATGCTTTTACTGAATGTATTTTTTTTACATTTTCCGAAGACCAATTAATCCAATCTCCATTATTATATTTTTGTAAACCTTGATAAGTACCAAACCAATATGCACCTTTAGAATCTTCCAAAAAGCTATAAACTCTTGCATTGTTTAGGCCATTAGTCTCATCAAATTTCCTTACAATTTCTAAATTATCTACACAAATAGCACCAGCACCACCACCGAATAAACTTCTATCAATAGTTAAAAACCAAAGTCGTCCTTGTCTATCTTTTTTAATATTATGAATACCACTTGTTGGGAATCCCTTGTCCGCACCAAATAAATTCCATTTACCATTTTCATAGTAATAACTAAAATCGAAGAAACTACCACTACCAATCCATATTCTTCCTTTGGAATCTTCTTGAAGAGCAGTAATTCCTTTTAATTCAATGTTACCAATTTTTTTAAAAGATTTTATAACTTTGCTATCTTTTACGTTATAAACTCCATCTCCACCTGCTATCCATAGAGTATTGTCGAATTTAGACCTAACTATTTGATTTACTGAGGAATTTGTCAATTCTTGCAAATTATCATTATAGTCCCATCTTCTCTCATTCAAATTGCAAAGGTAAATTCTATCATCGCTTGCTACCCATAGATTATCCATGTTATCAAAGAAAAAGAATTTAACGTCATTTAAATATTGATTTACATATCCTACATTTTGGTAATTCCCTTCTGAATCAAAATAGGAAATTTCCCCATTACGCATAGCAAAATAAAAATTCTGTTTCTTATCGGCAGTGGCAGTTAAAAATACTTCGTGGTTAATATTTGTTTCTATTAGTGATTTATTTAGTGGGTCGTATCTCCATACACTTTTCATAGAAGATGGGTAACTAACTAATATGTATGTTACACCTTTCGCAGTAGAATAAATATTTGGGATCCATATTTTGGGCATATCCTTATCAAATACTTTAAAAGATTCTTTTCCATTATAATAGTATAAATTGTTTTGAGTAGCAATAAATATTGTATTTTTAGAAACGAAATATTCCGTCAGTATGCCATACTTTGCTTCATTAAAGTTACAAAAACTCGCAAGTGATTTTTCTTTACCATTTTGAATCACAGTAGGAACAGATATACTTTCCTTTTTTGAAGTTTTATTAACAAAGACTACATTTTCCAAATAGAAATAAGGCCTTGTATAATCAAAATTTGCTGTATCTAATTTTATGTCTATTTGTGTAATATCATTTTTTTCAACTTTATAAAAAACATTTTCAAAACTAAATGTCAGTCCGCCTACATTGTCACTTTGAATAGAATTTAGAATTGTATAATTTATGTTGAAGTTAGTATTAACTTTATGCCAATGGTATCCATTATACCAAGCAAAGCCCTTATCAGTTAGAGTGTAAATAGTGCCAGAATTAGACTCCAACATTTGTAGAATTCTATTTGATGGCAATCCTTTAGTCTGATTAAACTCGTGCCATCTCCAAGATTGTTTTAATTTGGTATCTGTTTCATTTTCTGCATTGAGAGTAGTGACAGAAAGCAATAAAAATAGAAGACTATATATGTAAGTTGTGGTTTTCAATTAGACTAATTTCATCTCGATTAGTTTTTCAGCTATTTGAACAGCATTAGTTGCTGCACCTTTTCTTAAATTATCTGCCACCACCCATAAGTTCATAGAGTTTTCAGCAGAGTCATCTCTTCTAATTCTTCCAACAAAAACTTCGTCTTTATCTTGTGCTAAAGCAGGAGTGGGATATTCTTCATTTTCTGGATTATCTATCACAATCACATTTTCAGTTTCTGCAAGTAAAGCCCTTACTTCATTGATTTCAAAAGCTTTGTTGGTGGTAATGTTTACAGTTTCTGCGTGTCCACCAAGAATTGGCAAACGTACACAAGTAACACTTATTTTCAAATCTGGCATATCAAGCATTTTTCTGCTTTCTTTTATCATTTTTGTTTCTTCTTCGCTAATGCCACTTGCTCCAATTGTATGAAACATTGCATTGAAAGCAATTCTATGTTTGCCTTGTTTGTTGTCTGTGTTTTCCAGTTCGAAATTCAATTTGTCCAAACCTTTTTGTCCTGCACCTGAAATAGACTGATATGTAGAGCAAACAACTCTTTCTAATCCATATTTTTCTTTGATGGCTTTAAGTATAACTAACAATTGAATTGTAGAGCAATTTGGGTTCGCTATTATATAGTTGTGATTTTTTAAATGATTAGGGTTTACTTCGGGCACAACAAGAGGAGTATTTGAATCTAATCTCCAATAGCTGCTATTGTCTATAGCTATACATTTATCCTTTTGAGCAAATGGTGCATAGATTTTACTCATTTCGCCACCAGCAGAAAACAAAGCTATATCCATTTCTTTAAAAGAATTTTCAGTTAGCTCTTCGACTATATACTCTTTCCCTTTGAATGAAATCTTAGTACCTACTGATCTTGCTGATGCTAACAGTTTAAGATTAGCCACTGGGAAGTTTCTTTCTTCCAATACTTTAATCATTGTGCGGCCAACTAATCCAGTTGCTCCAACTATAGCTATATTGTACTCTCTCATTGCTCTTAATTTATACTTTTTGATTTTTACAAAATATTTGAATGTAAATATAAACAAAATAGCCAAACCTTTCTTATGAAATAGAGCCAGATGGCTATTATTGTAGAGAATTTCCTTTCGACATAGTTGAATATTAACCACATTTAGATACAAGCTAATTCCTATTTTCAAAGAACACATAGCAATTATTTTTTATTTTCAAATATACTTTGTATTTAAAGTGTCGAATATTATGCAACTCGCATTTTTTAGCCAAACACAATTTTAACATTCGGCTACTTATAGACAATTTTTTCAGCTTAAAATCCCCACTCAAATATTTTGGCACGCCCCTAATCCTTCTCCATTACTAACTATTCGCAGATTCCAAACTATCACCAAATTAGTTTGGCATTAAATTTCATAATGTATTTGAGTGATGAGAAGTATATTTTCATTCACACTAAATAGAACAGTAAAACACAATAGTATGATTGCCCATATTCCAATTTGGCACGTACCTTGTGTTATGCAAATTATGAATTTAACATTTTGGTTAATTCTATATGTTACTTTTACAAATACTGAAAAAACAAAATTTTAGGATTTACTCAAATTCACACGGAGGTGAATAATGGCTTATGCTGTTGGTGGAAACGCCAGAATTCGAACGAATATTTCTGCTGAGAATGCCTACAACGCGCTTGAGGTTTCGAATAAAGAAATGTCACTTAGACAGCTTAGACTTTCAACTGGAAAGCGTATTAATAACGCTTCAGATGATGTTGCCGGCTACATTACATCGAGAGCACTCTCTGCTAGAAACGGCTCATTGAAAGCAGCCCTGAAAGCAGTGGGAGACGCTCAGAACTCTTCTTACATCATTATGGATGCATTGGAAAATATTGGTGACTTGCTCAACAGTATTAAAAATTCAGCAGCTACTGCAGCTTCTGGAGCAATGGGTACAGATGAGAAAATAGCACTTGCAAAAGCAGCTTTTAGAATGGTTCAACAAATCCAAACAGTGGTTGATTCAACTGTATTTGGTGGTCGTCAGTTAATAGATGGTACTTTCTCTGCTGATTTCGTAATTGGTACTAATGCAACAAGTAACTTGATTACTTTGGCGTTAGATTTAACCACTGGAAATCTTGATTTCAACGTAGCAAGTGGTGATTTTAATACTAATTCTGCTTCAGTGACTAGCTTCGGCGGTATTACTGGATTGGATATGAGACTGTTTAACGATGTTAACTCTAGCAACTTAGGTATTTTTGCTTATTCTGCTATTGGTATGACTTTATTGTCTCTGGATAGAGCAATTGATAACGTTAGTAAAGTTGCTTCTTATGTCGGTGGTGTTGTTAATCGTTTGGATTCACAAGAAAGTTTGTTGAATAGCCAGATTACTAACTATAACGCTGCAATTTCTAGAATCGAAGATTCAGATGTGGCTAAAGAACAATTAAGTTTAGTGAAAGCTCAATTCTTGCAAAATGCATCATTGACTTCATTGGCTCAAGCTAATCAAAATCCTCAATCTTTCTTGCAATTATTGCAAAGATAAGCTCTGGTTTTTTGAACAATTACAATTAACTAAATTTTTAACTAATTATGTTAAAGGTGTGATATGCCATTTGCAACAGGTGTATTATCGCGCATACGTGCGAACATTCCAGCAGAAAATGCTTATAATTCATTAAGCTCTGCAAGTATGGATATCTCTTTGCGTCAGCTTAGATTATCTACTGGAAAAAGAATAAACTCAGCAGCAGATGATGTTGCTGGATACATAACTTCTAAAGCTTTGGCTGCAAGAAATGGTTCATTGAAATCAGCAGCAAAAACAGTTGGCGATGCAAAGAATGTTACAAACATTTCTATGGATGCTTATGAGAACATCAATGATTTGGTAACTTTGATTAAAGAACAAGCTGCAACAGCTTCTTCTGGTGCTATGGGTACCGATGAGAAAGTCGCTTTAGCTAAAGCTGCCTTTAGAATGGCTCAACAAATTCAAACTGTAGTAGACTCTACTGTATTTGGTGGACGCCAATTGCTTGATGGTACATATAGCTCTAATTTCTTTATTGGAACTAACAATGCAAGTAGTTTAATTACTCTTGCAGTAGATATGACTTTCAATAATTCTGATATGAATGTTGAAAGCAGAAACTTTAATGTTAACTCTTTAAATACAAGTAGTTTTGCTGGTATAACGAATTTAAACTTAACTTCTTTAGATTCAGTTAGTGCAACTGATTTGGGTATTTTCGCTGAATCTGTTATAGGTACAACATTATTTAGTTTGGCAAATGCTTTAAACAATGTGAATAAAGCTGCGGCTTATTTGGGCGGTATTTCAAATAGATTAGATTCTCAAGATAACCTTTTGAGCATACAAATCACTAACTATAACGCTGCAATTTCTAGATTGGAAGATGCTGATGTTGCTAAAGAACAATTGTCATTGATTAAATCACAATTCTTGCAACAATCATCATTAACTTCATTAGCTCAAGCTAATCAAAATCCAAATGGATTTTTACAATTAATCAGAGGATAAAGTAGTAATAATAATATTATTACTACTTAAACTCAAACTAATTACACTAGCTATTCTATATAGCTATGTGTTAGCAATTATTTATATAATTAAATAAAGGAATGTATATTATGTACATTCTACTATTTCAATTGGATAATGCTAAATATTTTTCAGTTAAGTTATTACACTTGGTTGAACTTCCCCTAATTTTATGTGCAAATACCTTTGTACTAATCTATACTTTTTAGTTTATTGAATCGCCATCCCTTTTTGGTAGCTTCTGCCATTCCAAATACTTTCTTTCATTCTTGCATCATCCAAATACAATTTCTTTATTGAAGCTAAATCTACTCGTTATTTCCAATTCACTGTAAGCATCTAAATTTTTCAAGGTATTATTATAATTTCATTGAATTTATAGTTTGTTTTATTTCTTTATTTTTCACAAGTTTGTAATATATTTTTGGTATTATTGCGTTAATATAGGCAGTTAGCCTCCATATTTCACGTTAATTTAGGCAGTTTCTAATTATACATTCCATATAGATAGAAGATTATTATGACAAACTTTGATTTTAATAGAACTATAATTCCTTATGCAAACACATTGTTGCAGCCAGGAAAGATATTGTTATTATATGGACCAAGACAAGTTGGAAAGACTACTCTTGCTCGAATGATAGCTGAAGCTAATGGAGATGAATACTTATGGTTCAATTGCGATGAAGCAGAAGCAAGACAATCGCTTGAGGGACAGAGTGCAAACAAACTGCGTTCTGCTTTTGGCACTTATAAAACCGTAATTTTTGATGAAGCACAGCGATTGCAAGATGTAGGTTTAATTCTTAAAATTGCGGCAGATACTTTGAAATTCTACTATTCCCTTTGGCTTTAGATGAAATTCATAGAACTCAGCTACAGATGAAAAAGGATTTGCCGCAACGATTAGTATATGGCAATTACCCTGAAATAGTAACTAAACCAGATTTCGCATATCAAACTTTAAGTGGCATTAAAGAAAGTTACCTTTATAAGGATATCCTTATGTTAGGAGATTTAAAGAGACCTGATATGTTAGATAAATTGCTCCAAGCATTAGCTTACCAAATGGGTCAACTTGTTTCTTTGAATGAAATTGCAAATTTATTGAAAATTTCTAAACATACAGTAGAAAGATATATTGACTTATTAGAAAAATGCTTCATCATTTTTCGATTGAAAGCTTACAGCTCAAATCAAAGAAATGAAATTGCAAAAATGGATAAAATTTATTTCTATGATGTTGGAATTAGAAATGCATTAATTAATAATTTCAATATAATTGAAAACAGAAATGATGTAGGACAACTTTGGGAAAACTTCGCAATCTTGGAAAGAATGAAGCAAACCCAAAACAACGGTAAACATAGGCAATATTACTTTTGGAGGAACTACCACAAAAAAGAAGTGGATTTAGTAGAAGTAGAAAATACTAGATTAAAGTTATTTGAATTCAAATGGAAAGCTGGCTCTAAGCTGAAAAGTTATAGAGTTCCAACTGAATTTACAAATGAAGAATTCCACATAGTTACTCAAGAAGATTTAGATATACTTTTGAAATGAAGAAGCATTATAATATTAATATATTATAATGCTTCTTATTAAACTTATTTCTATACTTAATGCGCTTCGAACCAATTTTTACCAACTCCTGTTTCTACTAATACTGGTACCCTGCCCAATGGCAATGAACCTTCCATTAGTTCTTTGACTAGCAGTCTTAGCTCTTCCACTTCTTCAGCTGGAACTTCAAACACAAGCTCATCGTGTACCTGCAACATCATTATTGATTTCATCTTCCTTTGTCGCAATTCATTATCAATTGAAATCATTGCAATTTTCATCATATCTGAAGCTGTACCCTGTATAGGCATATTGATTGCAGCTCTTTCAGCTTGTTGTTTCACAGTTCTATTCGAACTTAATATTTCTGGAAAATATCTTCTGCGACCACAAAGAGTTTCAGCATAGCCATGTTTTGCTGTAAATTCCACTGTCAAATCAATATACTTGCGAATGCCAGAATATTTCTCGAAATAAGTGTCAATTATATTCTTTGCTTCGCTGCGAGATATGCTCAACCTTTGGGCTAAACCAAAAGCACCCAAACCATACATAATACCAAAATTTACAGTCTTAGCAACTCTTCGCATATCCGAAGTTACTTCTTCTTGTTTCTTGTCATAAAGCACAGCCGCAGTAGCTGCGTGAATATCCAAACCATTTCTAAATGCTTCTACTAATGTATCATCGTTGCAAATGTGAGCCATGATTCTTAGTTCTATTTGAGAATAATCTGCCGATAATATGACTGAATTTGGATTGCCTGAAACAAAAGCCCTGCGAACTTCTTTACCTAATTCTGTTCTTATTGGGATATTCTGCAAATTTGGATCTGTAGAGGAAAGTCGCCCAGTTGAAGCAACTGTTTGATTATATGTAGTATGAATTCTATTTGTCTTTTTATTTACTAATTTTGGCAATGCATCAATATAAGTTGATTTCAGTTTAACCAAGCTGCGATATTCCAAAACATTTGCAGCAATTGGAAATGAATAAGACAATTGAGTTAGCACTTCCACATCGGTTGATTGTCCAGTTTTAGTCTGCTTCACAGGTGGAATCTGCATTTTCTCAAATAATATTTGTCCCAATTGCTTTGGAGAGTCTATATTGAAACTCTGCCCCGCTTCTTCGTATATTTTCTCAGTCAGTTCCCTTGCAGTAATTTCTATTTTATTTGATATTTCTTTCAATGCTATTGAATCTATTGCAATTCCAGCCGATTCCATTCTTGTCAAAACTTCTACAAGTGGAAATTCTAAATTTCTTGCAAGTGGAGTTTGTCCAGTTTTTTCTAATTCTGCAATTAATTTATTACGCAGCCTTAAAGCCACATCGGAGTCTTCGCAAGCATAGTTTGAAATCTCTTTTGGATCCAAATCTTTCATAGATTTTTGAGTTGATTTTTTCTCGCCAATCAATGACTTAATAGAAATTGGTCTATAATTCAACCATTTCTCAGACATATCGTCCATATTATGCTTGCTGTCTGGGTTCAGTACATAGGATGCAAGCATTGAATCGAACTCTATCGGCGAAACTTCAACACCAAATCTTTTTAAAATATACGTATCAAATTTACAATTCTGACCGCATTTGCCTATAGCTTGGTCTTCCAATATTGGTTTTAATTTTTCAAGGACATCTTTAATTGGCAAAGCTTTATAATTTATTACTTCCTGTGGGATAGAAAACAAATCATCTCCTTGCACAGCTCCACCATCAACAGTCGCAATATAATACCCAGTATATTCTTTTGCCGAAAGTGCTACTCCCACTATCTCACAATTATTTCTATCAAGCGAACTTGTTTCCAAATCGAAAGAAAGTATTTTAAACTGAACTAAATCCTTAAACATTGAATCGAAGCCACTCCAATCGTCAACCAATTTATAATCGTGCTGCATATCCGAAATGTTATCTACTTTGTTTTCTTCTTCGGCTAACTCACTTTCCATCGTTAAAGATAGATTGCCAGAGCGTTCTGCCCATTTCACTTTCAAAGTTCTGAAACCCATTTCAGTGAAAAACTCACTAAGCATATTGCCATTTGGTGATTGCAAATCACAATCCAAATGAGTTTCGTCTATCGGTACATTCAAATCCATCGTAACAAGTTGCTTAGAAAGAAACGCCATTTCCTTATTTGCTATAAGTTTTTCTTTGACTGCTTTCTTTTCCACTTTATCTATATTTTCATAAAGTCCTTCCAAGCTTCCATACTCTTGAATCAATGGCTTAGCATACATTTCGCCTACTCCTTTCACTCCTGGAACATTATCCACCGCATCGCCAATCAGAGCTTGCACATCAACAACTTGGTTTGGTTTCACCCCAAATTTTTCAAATACCTCTGGGTAATCTACCATTTCCAAATCTGGACCAGTGCGGCTTGGCTTCAAAATCTTAATATGCTCATCAACCAATTGATAGAAATCCTTATCAGAAGTAACACAAAAAACATTAACTCCATGCCCAGCTGCTTGCTTTGCTAAAGTACCAATTATATCGTCTGCTTCATAGCCATGCAGCTCCACTTGGCGGATACCCATATAATGCAGTAGCGTTTTAATTCTGCCCAATTGCGGAACTAATTCCTCAGGAAATTCAGCACGATTTGCCTTATATTCGGTATATAACTTATGCCTAAAAGTTGGCTCCGAAGTATCGAAAACAACAGCAATCTTTTCTGGTTTATGTTTCTCGAGTAAAGTTGTTAGTATGTTAGCAAAAGCAAAAACAGCACCAGTAGGTTCACCAGTAGCGGAAGTGAGGTTGCTTTTTGCCATAGCATGGTAGGCACGGAAAACAAGCGACATACCATCAATTAAATATAGAGCAGACATAAGTTTCAGTATTTGTGAATATTTGGAAAGCAAAATAAGGAATAAATAACTACTTTTGAAAGAAAAAGGGGTGGGAGATGTTGGGAAATAGCAAACAAATTTTAATTGTTTTGTATCTTTTTTTTATTTTTGTAAATTGGTTTACATCACTTATTTCACAAAAATGAAAACTTTATCCAAACTTACAAAGAAATTACATTCATTAAAAGTATTTGGCTCTCTTGAGAGTGAAATCTCTTGCATAGTCTATGATTCCCGAAAAATAGTAGCTGATTGCCTTTTCGTAGCCATAAAAGGTGACAATTTCGATGGACATAGCTACATTGCCAAAGCTATTGAATTGGGTTCTATTGCTATAGTTTGCGAAGTGCTACCCTCTAATTATGCTGATTTTACCAATGTTGCGTTCATTCAAGTAGAGGACTCTCGTTTGGCATTGGGCGAGCTTGCCAATGCATTCTATGACTTCCCCGCTGAGCATTTGCAAGTGATTGGAATTACAGGCACTAATGGGAAAACTACTTGCACATTCTTAGCAAAAGCTATTTGGGACGCGGCTGGCAAGAGTATTGCAATAATTGGAACTACTGGTATTTACATTGCAGATAGATTTATTGAAGCTACCCATACTACTCCCGAATCACTTGAGCTATTTGAATTGCTCGATGAAATTCGCAAATCAGGAATTGAGACTGTTGTGATGGAAGTTTCATCGCATTCTTTGGTGCTGAAGCGAGTGGCAGCAATTAAGTTTGCAGGGGCTATATTCACTAATCTTTCACACGACCATCTGGATTTCCATAAAACTATGGCAGAATATGCTAAAGCTAAGAAAATACTTTTCGATATGCTACAAATTGGTGCAATCGCTGTTGTTAATTCCGATGACAGCTATGCTGAACTAATGCTAAATGACACACAGGCTGAGAAATTTTCAATTGGCTTTAGCTCAATTAAAGGTAATATTGCATGCCGAAACATTTTGTTAAGCAAAGAATCCACTTCATTTTCAATTGAAGAAAATGGTAACATTTATAATTTATCTACTAAGTTAATTGGCAGATTTAATGTTGAGAATACTGCACTGGTGGCTGTTCTTGCATTGAAATTAGGAATTGAGTTTTCGCATATAGCCCAAGGACTTGCCCAAACAATAGGTGCCCCTGGCAGAATGGAACGATACATTCTTTCTAATAAAGCAGTGGCAGTGGTGGATTATGCCCACACTCCAGATGCCTTAGAAAAAGCATTGACAACTTGCAAGGATTTGCTTGATTCAGAAGGTAAATTGTTCGTAGTGTTTGGCTGCGGTGGCGATAGAGATAAATCCAAACGACCAGAAATGGCTCGTATAGCTACAAGTTTGGCAGATTTCACAATCATTACTAGTGATAACCCTCGCACCGAAGACCCCGCCCAAATTATTAAAGATGTGGAAGAGGGTGCTTGCAACAATAACTATTCTTCTAAAATTGATAGAAAAGAGGCTATCGAATTTGCAATTGCCAAAACTACTATTGGCGATATACTTTTAATAGCTGGAAAAGGACACGAAGACTATCAAGTGATAGGTACGAAGAAAATTCATTTTAGCGATAGTGAACTTGTCAGAAAATATATTTAATTAATTTTTCAAATTAAAATAAATCTTTTTAATGTCGTCAGTTGTTTAAACAACTATGGCCATCGAAATTTACAAAAAGTTCTTTGCCATAACAAATTTCTTATTTTTGTTTTAAGTGTAAGTTTTTTGCAAATTGCAATTTCCACAATATTAGCTCGGCTTTTATTGATTTGTATAATTATTACTTTTCTTTCTATAATTATCAATAAACATTTATTTTTTAGAGATTTATGATTAAATTGCAAAAAATAGAAAAAATAAGCATAGAATATTGAAATTTATATTCAAAACATAATTTCAATATTTTTCATTTGGTTACGTGATTTTCTTAATGTAATTTTGTAGAATGAGTACTCATAATTTCGATATTAGCAAATGAAATCAATAAGTACAAATCCAAACAAATTGGAAGCATTACTTACAGAAAAGCAAAATGAAATTGATTCTTTGAAAAAAGAGTTGGAATTATTGCGTTTGGGAGCTGATTTCACTGCTTTAAAAAGTGAACTGGAATTTGATGTAAGTTCTTATCAAAGTTTACTTTTTGAAAATACAGATGATTTAATGTATTTGCTAAGTGCAATGCCGAACAATCAATTTAGATTTGTTGGTGCAAATCAATCTTATCTAAAAAGTATTGGCAAAGATAGAACTACTCTATTGAACAAAGACATACTAGATGTATTTGATTCAGCAAAAATTAATGCGATTTTAGACAAATTCAATCTTGCAGTAGAATCCAAAAAACAATTAGTATTTGAAGAAAATATTGAATTAAAAGGCAAGCTGCTACTTACCGAGATTACTCTTACCCCAATCTTGAACGATAAAAAAGAAGTACTACTTCTGCTAGTTTTGGCAAAAGAAGTAAAGAGTGTGAATCTCATAGCATTTCATTCTCAAAAGTCTGAAACAAAGTATAGATTGCTATTTGAGCAAGTAATTGATGCTATAATTATTTTCGAGCCAAACACTGAACAGGTTTTAGAAGTCAACAATAAAGCTTGTGAAATTTATGGTTTTACCAAAGAAGAATTTCTACAACTTAGTTTAAAAAAATTAACTAAAAATATTGAGTTTGGTGAAGAACACATCAAAGAAACAGTTTCAAAAAATGAATTTATCAATTTTGAAACTGTTCAATTCAATAAAAACAAAAAAGAATTAACCTTACTGGTAAGTGCTTCTGTAATTGAATATAATGGTAGAAAAGCAATACTTTCAATAAATAGAGACATAACCGAACTAAAGCAAAAAGAAACCCAAATCAATGAAGCACAGACTAGAATTGTAAATATTACCAATAACTTCCCTAATGCCTCAATTTTTCAGTATTTAGTTGACTCAAACAACAATATAGCTGAAGTTACATTTATGAGTGCTGGCGCTAAAGATTTATTTGGTCATTCTCCAGAAGAGATTATTAATGATCCCAACATATCATACCAATCTATTCATTCATTGGATTTGGCGGGTTTTCTAGAGGAATTAGCATTTGCTAGAGTTTATGAAAAAGACTTTGAATATACGTATCGCATAAAAGTAAATGGGAAAGTCAAATGGGCTCACACAAGATCTCAGCAGAAAAAACTTTCTAATGGACTTATTCAATGGGACGGCTTGACAATTGACGTTACTAACAATAAGTTAAATGAAATTAAACTTATTGAAAGTCAAAGATTCTTAAACTCTTTAATAAACAATCTTCCTGGCTTTGCATACAGATTAAAAAATGACAATCATGAAACACCTGAATTAATTAGCGATGGCATAAAAAAAGTTACTGGCTATGAACCATTAACTTTCCTAGAGAATCCAGAATTTTTTGCTAGCATTTTACATCAGGACGACAAACATAAAGTGTTTGAATCACGTAGAAATGCAGTAAAAGCTAAAAATTCCTACGATAATGAATATCGAATAGTCTCAAAAGATAAAAGAATAAAATGGGTTTGGGATAGAGGTGAATGTGTTTTAAATGAAAAAGGCGAAATTGTAGCATTCGAAGGATTTGTGACGGATATCTCCGAATCAAAAATAAACGAACAAATTATTATTGAGAAATCAAAAGAAATTCAAAAACAAAAATCATTTTATAATAATATTATTGAAAATCTTCCAGTTGCCGTATTTATTAAAGATGCTAAAAATGACTTGCGATTTACTTTATGGAATAAAAAAGCTGAAGAAATTTATGGTTTGGATAAAAACGATATTTTAGGGAAAAATGCCTTTGATCTTTGGGGAAAAGAAAAAGCAGATAGGTATTACTTAGAAGATTTAGAAGTGTCCAAACACAATATAATCTTAAATTTGCCAGATAACTTTGTGGAATTAAAATCTGGTAATTCAATTTATTTGAACTCAAAGAAAGTTCCAATTTTGAATAACATCAGCGGAGAAGTTGATTTCATTTTATGTGTTTCCGAAGATGTGACATTTAATAGAAAACAAGCTGATGCAATAAAAGAAAATGAAGCAGTGCTGAACACTCTATTTGCCAGTGCTCCTATTCCTATGTTCCTTTCTAGTGCAATTAGCGGTAAGATCGTGATGGCAAATAAAGAACTTGGGAAATTATTAAATATTCCAGTTGAAGAGCTAATTGGCAATGCAACACCAAATTTTTATGTTAATCCAGAAAACAGAAAAACACTACTTGAAAAAGTATTAAATGAAATAAAAGTATATAACTATGATTTGCAAATCCATGATTTAAAAGGTAATGTATTAGATATAGTTATTTCAAGCGAACTAATTGAAATCAACAATGAGAAAATGATATTCTCTGGTTTCCTTGATGTTTCTGGCACTAAGAAACAGAATAAATTATTGAAAGAATCTTTATCACTCATTCAAGCTACTCTCAATTCCACTGCCGATGGAATTTTGGTAGTAGATTTGGAAGGGAATGTAACTTTATATAATGATAGAGTATTGGAAATATGGGGAGCAAATCAAGAAAACTTATTGATTATTAAAGATAATAAACTTGATAGAGCAGCTATTCTTTCTAAAGTAAAAGATAAAGCTGAATATTCAAAAAAATCATTAGAAATTATTGGGAATTTAAATTCTGTCACTTTTGATAGGTTTGAATTAATTGATGGAAAAGTAATAGAAAGATATACTATTCCTCAAGTGATTGATAATAATATAGTTGGAAGGGTTTCAAGTTTCAGAGATATCACCGAGCAAGTTAATATTTTGAAAGAACTGCAACTTTCGAAAGAGCAACTTGAAGATACAAATAATTTGGCAAAAGTTGGCGGCTGGGAATTAGATTTAACCAATAATCAATTAAGTTGGTCCGATATTACAAAAGAAATACACGAAGTACCATTAGATTTTATTCCTGTGTTAGAAACAGCAATAAATTTTTATAAAGAAGGAGAGGATAGAGAAAATATTGCTAAAGCAGTTGAAGATGGAGTTAAGAATGGTGTTCCTTGGGATTTGGAATTACAGATAGTAACTGCAAAAGGAAATCATCGCTGGGTACGAGCAAATGGAAAACTCGATTATATTGACGGAAAGAGAAATAGAATATATGGTACTTTCCAAGATATTCACGATAGAAAACTCTTAGATTTGGCTTTGCAAGTAAGCGAAGCACAGCATAGAATTTTATTCGACAAAAATCCACTTATTAATATCACATTGGACAATGAAGGAATTATTATATCTATTAATGTTAAGGGTACTTCAGAGTTAGGATTTACAAAAGATGAAATAATTGGTAATTCTTTCTTGCAATTATTTAAAAATGAAAATATCAATAAAGTTGAAAGCTTCTTAAACGTATGTAGAAATAGTTTGGGGAGATTATATAACTTAGTAATAGACTCAGTTACGAAATCCAATGAAGTGATTTGGTTGTCAATTTCAGCTACTTCAATGAAAAACTCAACTAATGAAGTAATTATAAGCATAGTTTGCGAAAACATAACAAAAGAAAGAGAAATTGAAGAAGCTTTGCTAAATTCAGAAGCAAACCTAAGAACTGTTTTTGAAAGCACAGAAATTGGTTATATCCTTTTTGATTTGAATTCGGATATACTTACTTTCAATACTCCAGCTTATTTTTTCACAGCCAAGCAACACAAGAAAGAGTTAATTCAAGGTAGAAACATATTTGACTTTTTCCCCAACGAAAGATATGAATACATTAAATCTATATTAGATAGAGTTTACAAAGGCGAAAGAATAGAACTTGAAACTTTTAAGTCAAATGAATTTGAGGTAGAAGATTGGTTTGAAATTGTTTATTCGCCAGTGAAATCAAAGAATAATTTTATAGTAGGTATGGTAATGTCTATAAAAGATATTACACAAAGCAAAAAGGTTCAAAATGAGTTAAATCTAACTTTGTCGCAAGTGGAAACTACAAATAATAAATTGCAAGATATTATTCGACAAAAGGATAAATTTTTCTCAATTATAGCCCACGACCTAAGAAGCCCATTCTCTGGCTTTATAGGTTTGACCGATATTATAAAAGATGAATTGGAAGAATTATCTACTGAGGATCTAAAATATTTGACTTCTCAGCTAAATCATTCTGCCAATAACCTATTTAAGTTGCTTGAAAATCTTTTGGAATGGTCTAGAATGCAAAGAGGTTTGGTTGAATTCACTCTTGAACATATTTCTCTGTTTGATAAAGTGAATAAGAATCTTGAACTAATTTTTTCAAAAGCAGAACTGAAATCAATAAAATTGACAAACAATATACCAAATATTGTTAATATTAAAGCTGATAGCCAAATGCTCGATGTTGTGCTACGCAATTTAATTTCGAACGCAGTGAAATTTACACCAGAAAGAGGCGAAGTTATAATTAGCTCAAAAACCAATAATGGTTATGAGGAAATTTGTGTTGCAGACAATGGGATTGGAATACCAGAAGAAATGATAGTTAGTCTCTTTGAGATTGATTCCAAATCGTCTCGAATTGGTACTGCTGGAGAGCCAAGCACTGGCTTGGGCTTGATGCTTTGCAAAGAGTATATAGAAAAACACGGCGGTAAAATTTGGGTGGAGAATAATCTTGACAAAGGAAGCTCTTTCTTTTTTACAATTCCAAATAATCCATAGTTATAACAAACCAAGATTTGATTCTAAGTTAAGTACTTTATTCTATTTTAGTTAAGTGTGCTGCTGCACTCATAAAATAATTTCTTTACCAATCCAATTAACCCTACAATTGCAATCAGTACTTTGCAATTTTGATTTTAGTTAGCTAAGAAAACTAATCTTGGCACAGTTATTTAACTATCTATAAGAAATGCATCAAAGTGATAGCAAATTGGCTAAAATTAAACTTTTAATCAAAAAGTGTCGAATATTATTCTACACATAGTGCTAATTTGAATAACAACTTTGTGAATATTTTAAAAATGAGAGAATAAAAATGGCTGATGAATTCGATAACTTAGAAGACGGGCTGCAAGAGCCAGAACAATCTGGAAAAGATAAGAAAGGCGGCAACAAGATGATGATGTATATTGGGATTGGTGTGGGAGCACTTATTCTCAATGTGGCTATCATTATTGTGTTGGTTAAATTTGTTTTCAATAGCAGTGGCGACGAAGGTCACGATAAAAAAAGCAAAATTGCTGCTGTGAAACACGCTGAAGATAGTGAAGAAAGCGATGGCCATGGCGATGAAGATGCAGAAAAAGAATTTTTTGCAAACGAAAAAGAAAGAAAATTCCTTGAACTTGGTAGAATAACAACCAATCCTAAAAACTCTGGTAAGTTCTTAGTAATCTCTGTTGGCTGTATTTATAGAGAAAAAGTTCATTTAAATGAAGTGGATGCCAAACCTGATAGTGAGTATATGAGAAAGCTAATTGCGAAAGTGAAGTCAACAATTATCAATGAAATTGGTCAAATGTCTGTAGAAGAAATTCAAGCAAAAAGACCAAATTTAGAAGTTATCTTCAGAGATAAGCTAAGACCAATTTTCAAAGAGAGGCAAATATTTTTAAGAGAAATTATTCTGAATGAATTCATTCTTCAGGGTTGATAAAAAAAAATAAATTAATTTATTGCTAACTATAAGAGTTTTAGCTTAGCAATAGAATGAATTACGGTGTATTATGGCTGATGTATTATCGCAGAATGAGATAGATAGCCTACTGTCGGAGATGACAAGTGGACGTGTGGATGTAGATGAGGTCTTATCCAAAACCCTGCATAAGGGAGACGTTACTAACTATGACTTCCGCCGACCAAATAGGATATCTAAAAACCAAGTAAGAACTCTACAAAACGTTCATGATAGTTTTGCGGAGGTATTTGGTTATTATCTAGTATCTAAATTGCAAACAGTAGTTTCAATTTCGGTTACTTCTGTGGATCAGTTGTTCTATTCTGAATTTATTCTATCAGTTTCAAACCCAAGTTGCCTTTATGTATTTGATATAGAAGGTACCGATGGGAATGGAATTATGGAAATTAGTCCCCAACTTGCACTGACATTAGTAGAAAGGTTACTGGGGGGTGCTGCCGAAATACAGCCAAAACCAAGAAATATTACACCGATTGAACAAGCTGTTGTGCGTGGAATAATCGAACACTCCTTATCCGATTTGAAAAATGCGTGGAAATCAATAGCTGAGATTAACTTTAAATACTCTCGATTGGAAATGGAAGCCGATTTCGTGCAAATTGCTCCTTCTTCAGAGATTGTTGTGGTGGTTTCATTCGATGTAATTATTGGTGTACATACTTTCTTGATGAATCTTTGTTTTCCTACATTCGCACTTGAAGAAGTTTTAGCTAAATTGAACAAACAATTGGTTACTTCCACAACAGTAAAGCAATCCCGTGCTAGAATGAAAGAGAATTTGGAGATTATTACTCAGCAAATGTCTAGCACTTATTTGCCAATTACTGCCGAACTTGGCAAAACGGCTTTATCTGTGGCAGAGGTATTGGAGCTGAAAGAAGGCGATGTTATTAAACTAAATAGCAGAGTCAATCAGGAAATTGAAATTATTATTGCTGGCAAAAGAAAATTAGCTGGCAGACCTGGCTCTGTGGAAGGTAAAAAAGCCGTAAGAGTTACTAGATTGCTAAACGATGAAGACTTAGTCGAACAGGATTTGGCATTCAAAGAAGAAATAAAGAAATAAATTAGAAATTAAATTAATGGAGATTGAGTTATGACAATGACTCAAGAAGAAATAGATGCCCTGATATCAGGTGGCGGACTGGAAGATACAGGCGCTAACTTTGGTGGGGATTCAAATAGTAATTCTATGGATAGCCCAGATTTTCCAAATATGGAATTTAGCTCGGGCAGTACAATTTATTCACCATTGGATCCGAAATTAGAGCTACTCTATGATTTGCAATTACCAGTTTCAATTGAATTGGGACGTACTAATATGCTTATCAGAGATATTTTAAGATTGGGACGTGGATCGGTTGTTGAATTCGACAAATTAGTATCTGAACCAGTTGACGTTTTAATTAACGGAAAGAAAGTAGCTGAAGGCGAGGTGGTTGTTATTGATAAACACTTCGGTATAAGGATAACTACTTTAGTGGATCCTTCGGAAAGATTGCGTGGTATGAAAAAATAATTATTGATTTAGCAAACTAATTGCGAAGAATGATGGACGCTACTATATTAAAAGCTTTTTCTCTTTTGGCTCTTTGCGTGGGTGGGATTGGAGTATTGTTTTACTTTCTCCGAAAATACTCAAGCAAGCTGACTAGAAATAATAATACAACCGAAATGAAGGTAACTGGAAAGTTATCTTTAATGCCCAAAAGCCATTTGTTTATTGTGAAAGTGGGCGATAGAGATTTACTTTTGGGAGTAACCGAGGGTTCTATTAATACATTAGCTGATTTATCGCAATCAGTTCCACAGTTCAACACTACAATCAATAACGAATCTATTACTGAAGAAATTAATACTAAAAACGATTTTAGTCAATTACTTCAAATGGAAGAACAAAAAGTTAATCAAAACATTAAAACTAAAACAGTTTCTTTTGGCGATGGCAAAATTGATAAAGTGGCCGCTAAAATAAAAAAGGAAACTGCCATACTTGAAGCGATTGAGCCAGCTAATCAAGATTTATCATTCAAATCTTTCATTAAGTCTATCACAAAAACTAACTAATAAAGTACTTTTTTATTTCCGCACTTAATCTTTGCAAATCAATTCTATCGAATGGATGTGCAGTATTTGGGAATACTATCAATGTTGATCTTTGCAAAGCTCTAAATACAGAAATTGTCTCCTCGAGGCTTACCATTCGATCCTTATCACCTATTCCAATCATTACTTTATGATTAATAGTAGTCAAAGAATTATTATCTAATAAATTCTTTTTTGCCATTTGCAGCATCATTTCAGAAGTTTTATCAAGTAAGGTTTTCCAATTTGATTCTCCATGCATTGCTTTTAATTGCTCAGCATAAGCAGGCACTTTTTCTTCTATAACAACAGAATTAAGCATGCTACTTTCTTTTTTTGCACTTTCCTCGCTCCAATCAAACTTAGTAGCAAAAGTAAATATTTTGTTTATTCTTTCTGGGAAATACAGAGCTAAATATATTGCCACATAACCACCCATACTATAACCAAATATATCAATAGTAGCAATATTATTGATATCCAAATAATTTATCACTTGATTTGCGAAAAGCGGTATAGAGAATTCTTCTTCTGGGAATTGCTGTCTGCCATGCCCTGCAAATGATAAAGAGAATACGTTATAAAAGCCAGCTAATATTTCTTCAAGTTCTTTGAATTGAGCATTACTACCCAAGGCACCGTGCAGTAAAAGTAAATTGTTCATTATCCATCTTCATAATTATTTAACATAAAAAAAGCCGTCCACAAGTAGTAAACGGCTTTCTATTTTTTTAAACTTTAAAGTTCAATTAAGAAGCTTTCAAGTTATACTCAAAGTTACCAGTTTTTGCACTTTTTTCTCTGATTAATTTTTCATCTCTAACTAATTTAGTTAAGATGCCAGAAACTTCATTGCTTTTGAATGGAGAATTCATTTTTTCAGCACAATGTTTCAAAATATCAGTCATAGTACGTTTTTGATTGAAAAATTTTGTACCCAATAAAGAATTCAAAACTTTAGAAGCACCTGGCTTGCCATTCAAAGAAGCTCTTCCTCTACCACGAGATTCACCAGCAACTTTAGATACTTTAGGAGCAGCTACTTTTGCTACTTTAGGAGCAGCAGCTTTTGCTACTTTAGCTGGTTTAGCAGCTTTTGTTACTTTAGCAGCTTTTGCTGGCTTAGCAGCAGCAACTTTTACAGCAACAGCTGGAGCAGCTTTTGGAGCAGCTACATTGTTAATTTTTTTAGGTCTGCCACGTCCATCTTTTGCTTTTACAACAGCAGGAGCAGCAGCAACTTTAGCAACTGGAGCAGCTTTTGGAGCGGCTACATTGTTAACTTTTTTAGGTCTGCCACGTCCATCTTTTACTTTTACTACAGCAGGAACTGAAGTTTTAGCAGATGGAGTTATATCAGAAGCAGCAATTGATTTGCCGCTTAATAATAATTCAATCAATCTTACTTGCACTGCTTCAGATTTGAAAGAATTGATCGTAGTTGACAACTCTTTTAATTGAGATGTAACTGAATCTAGGTTTTTTATCATAATGGTTCTTTAATTAATTATTACACACCAGTTTTAACACACTCAAAATTAAATAATTATATAATATTATCCAAATAATATTAACAATAAATTAAAAATTTATTAACATTTTGCAAATAATTGAGATAAATCAGTTAAAAATTACAGTTTATATACATTTTTAAGTAGAATATTACAGAATTAATAACCCAATTTACAGGATTATCTTTTTGTGAAAGTACTGGTTTTTATAATGATATTCTTTATTTATGTTAATTTTTTAGCAATTGTAATCCAAACTATATCGTAATTCAGTTTATATAGTATAGATTGCATTTCTAAATTTTATTTGATTTAAACAATCTGTGGAGTTCCAAAAACTCACTCATAATAATTGCAGTAGCTCCCCAAAGTGGTGTTTTTTTGTGTATTAACCATTCGGGGGTTTCAATTTCCTGTTCTTGCAAAAATCTATTTGTAACTTTATAGTTTTCAACATTATAAAATTCATCAATTTTCACAAAGAAAGCTTCTTGCACTTCATCTTCGTTGATTATTAAATTGGGTAGGCTATTAATATAACCTACTATTGGTCTAATAATTGAATTGGAGGGAGGGACATAAAGTTCGGTAAGCTGAGTTACTATTGTAATATGATTTTTTTCAATTCCTACTTCCTCACAAGTTTCTCGCAATGCAGTTTCGGTTGGAGTTTCATTTGAATCGGTTTTTCCGCCAGGAAATGAAATTTGTCCGTTGTGATTCCTTAGCTTTTCGCTTCTTAATGTGAATAGAATATCGAAATTATTACTTTCTCCAACTATCAGAATCAATACTGCCGATGACTTGGCATCAGCTTTGGGCTTGAAACTACGAAAATTTAAACCTTGAAATTTTGGTGCCATTTTCAGCTGCGCTTCAATTCCTGGCAAATCTAGATTCTTTGTTATTAAATAATCAGCAAATTCATTTTTTAACATTTTTAGGGTCCCAATACAAAGAGTATACAACAATTTTTTGCAAACTACACATTTCTTTAAAATTTAGATTAATTTTAGATTAAATTGTAATTATAAGACAAACAAATTTAATACAAATTTCGTTCTTAAGTTATTGTTAAACCAATTTTTAATGCCCAAAATGAAAAAATTTTCACTATTATTTCTGCTTATTTTGATGATTACTATTAATGCTAATGCAAACGATGGCAGAACTACTTTGCTTAAAGGCACTGTGACAACCAGTGTTTCAGGTGAACCAATGAATATAGACATTGAATTCAAAGCAGATGCTTCACCCAAAATAAAAGTGCAAGCAATGCAAGGCAAATATGAACAAGCTCTTTCTACAAACACTAAATATCTTGTTACGTTTGTTTCAAAAGATGTGCTTAGAGAAGAAATCGAAATTAGAACTCAAGACCATAAAGATGCTTACAACGAACAAATAATGAATTTCAAAGTTAAGAAAATTGAAAAAGGATTGGAAATCAAGAAATTCAATTTATTTGACAATTCCACGGCTACTATGTCCGCACAAGGTAAAAAGGGTTTAGACGATTTGAAAACACTAATTAGATTCAATCGTACGATAGAATTAGAGTTATTACTTGGCGAGGAGATGTTTGATATAAGATCACAAGCATTGAAAGAATATATTGCGACTATGGGAGCTTACAGTACCAAAATAAGCATCAATCCAAAAAGCAATAGTTCACTTTCTGGATCGGAATGCTCTATAAAAGTTAGAACCGTAATAGCCAATTAAAATTCTGGTACTTTATCTACTTTATCGAACCAATCTCTAATTTTCTTAGTGATTACACTTGGCTTGCTTAATTTCAAGAATATATTGAAGTCTTTTGCAGCTTTTTCAATTTGATTTTCAGTTTTATAAGCTGTACCTCTATTCAAATAAACTTGAGGATTATCTGGCGATATTTCTATAGCTAAAGAAAAATCATCTAAAGCTTTTTGTGGGAACTTCATTTTAAGATATGCGTTCCCTCTTCCCACATAAGCTTGAGTGAATTTTACATCCACAGCAATAGCCTTGCTAAAGTCTCTAATCGCATCTTTATAGCGTTGCAAAGCAACATTAGCATTGCCTTTTCCAAAGTAAGCAGAGGTCATTCTTGGTTCCAAATCAATTGCCTGTTCATAATCGGCAAGTGCTTCTGTAAAGTTACGCATATTATAGTATGCATTAGCTCTATTGAAATAAATATTTGGCTGATTGGGATGAAGAGAAAGTGCAATTGAAAAGTCCTCAACCGCATCGGAATAGTTTTTAATAGCGTAGTTTGCAATTCCTCTATTGTTATGTACTTCGTGCATACCAGGTTTGAGCTTAATAACCCTAGCAAAATCATCTCTTGCTTTTTGATATTCCTTCATTTTGCTATAAATCAAACCTCTATAATTTAAAGCAACTATAGAATTGGGATTAATTTGAATAGCTTTAGAATAATCAGAAAGTGCTTCTTTATATTGCAATAGATTTCCAAGAGCTATACCACGCGAAATAAATGCTCTCTCATGTTTAGGGTCAATCTGTACAACTTTTGTGTAATCTTGAATTGCGTCTTCATATTTCTTTAGCTCAAAATATTTATTAGCTCTGTTTAAATAAGCTAATATATAAGTTGGGTTCAGTTCAATACATTTGCTAAAATCTTCCATTGCTGCATCGTTATATTTGAGCATAGCTCTTGCCAGGCCACGCTTATAATATGCAAATGAGAATTCTTCATTTAACTCTATGGCATTTGTGAAGTCCATAATTGCTTTATCGAGCTGATTATCGTCGAAATGTAAACTGCCACGTCTGAAATGTGCAAACGAAAAATTTGGGTTGATTAAGATAGTATTGTTGTAATCATTCAGAGATTCTTGAAGCTTGCCAATTGTCTCATAAGCACTGCCTCTTTTGAAATAAGCAAACGCTGCACGTGGATTAATACTTATTGAACGGGTATAACATTCCAGAGCTTTATCAAAGTTTTCTTGCTTAATAAACTCATCACCTCTATCTAGCCAAAGTTCAGCTTCTTTTATGGTATTTTTGAGTGACATAGTTTATATTCTCCGAATAGAATTAATTTTCTAATACATTTTCAATTTTATCGGCAAAACTAGTAGATAAATTTACTAATTTTACCAAACTTACAAACGAAAATTACAATTTTGTAGTTTCATTTTGTCAACTATTAATACTTTTTCTTAGAATTAACATAAATGAGTAAATCAATTTTGATACCAGTTTCGCAAGGAACTGAAGAAATGGAAGCCGTAATTATAGCAGATTTATTGCGTAGAGCTGGTCTGGATGTGATAATAGTCGGCGAATTCGATATTATTAAATGTAGCAACAATGTCCGAATCTTGCCAGATATTCTTATAGAAGAACTGGACATAAATGACGAGTTCGATGGAGTGATTATTCCAGGTGGTTCCACTGGAGTGAAAAATCTATCTGAAAATGAAGTTATCGTGGAATTGATTAAGCGACAATTCAAAAGTGACAGATTACTTGGAGCAATTTGTGCAGCACCATTACTATTGGCTGAGCATAAAATTATTCCATTAACTACTGCCATAACATCGCACCCAAGCGTGAAAACACAGCTTATGGATTTTAATTATATGGATAATCCAGTTGTTATAGATAAAAATTTAGTTACAAGCCGTGGAGCTGGGACTGCAATTCAGTTCGCACTTACAATTGTTGAGATACTCAAAGGGCAAGAAAAAGCAAATAAAGTGGCTGAAGCTATTGTGTTTTAAAATTTGATAAAAAGAAGATTGTGTGCAATGTTGAAGTTGCACACATTTGCTTTTTTATTAATCATCGAGCGATACATAGACATACTTAGCAGCATCTGGACCTATTTGCTGTTCTACTCCGCCAATATTCAATTTAATTGAGCCACCGAATTTATCTTGCCCAAGCACCAGCATTTTCTTGAGTGGCGTTATGCCCAAGTCCGCCAAATAAATCAACAAATCCTGTTTATCTTTTTCAATTCGTGTTACTATAACCGCTATATTAGAGTCAATTGAAGTCAAACGAATATCATTTAGCTCAGCTATTTCGCCGTCTTTATTAGGTATTGGGTCGCCGTGTGGATCGAATGCTGGATTGCCAAGCATATCAGCAATTTTATCCTCAAACTTTTTAGAAATGAAGTGTTCCAAATTGCAAGCTTCTTCATGTACTTCGTCCCAAGTATATTGCATCACTTCCACTAAGAATGTTTCAAGCAGGCGATGTCTTCTCAAAACATTTAACGCTGCTTTATGTCCGTGTTCAGTTAGAATTACTTCCTTATGGGAATTATGGCTAACTAAATTAAGGGTAACAAGTCTATGCACCATTTTGGTAACTGAAGAAGGGGCAACCGATAGCTCCGAAGAAATATCGCTGATACTCACTTTACCTAAGGTTTCTAGCTTATAAATAGCTTTTAAGTAGTCTTCTATTGATTGTGTTAACATATTTAGCTGTACCTAAAAATAATTTTGAACAAAATTAGAGAAATTTATTCTACTTTTCAAATGTAAATTTAAAATATTTTTTGATAATTTTGTCTTTGTGAATATTACTAACCAATTTTTTTATGGTAAAACATTTTATATCTAATAAGGACAAAAGCGTCCGAATGTTTAAAAGTGATGTTATTGAATTTTTATCAAAAACTCATTGGACAATGCCAATAATAGCTTTTGTTCCAATCATTACTTTCTTACTTTTCAATTCACACTTAACTCTTTTGCTTACTTTGCTATTTATAGTAGCAGGTTTGTTCTTTTGGTCTTTTATCGAATATGTGCTTCATAGATTCGTTTTTCATTATGAACCTAAAACTGATTTAGGCAAACGATTTCATTGGTTGTTCCATGGTGTGCATCACGATTACCCAAACGATTCATTTAGATTAGTTATGCCACCTGGTATAAGTTTGATACTTGGTTCAATGTTTTTTGCATTGTTCTATTTAGTTTTAGGCAAAAATAATTGTTATTCATTTGCCTCTGGGTTTTTTTCTGGCTATTTGGTCTATGATATCAGCCATTATGCAATGCATCACTTCGCATTCAAAAATAAATTTATGATCCAACTAAAGAAACACCACATGAAGCATCATTTCCAAGAGCCAGAGCGAGGTTTCGGTGTGAGTAGCCCACTTTGGGACTATATATTCGACACATTATTCCAAAGCAAAAAGAAAGAATTTTAAAGTTATTTTAAGTATTTTTAGTCAGAAAACCATTTTTCTCTTGCATAGAATTTGAAAAACCCCTATTTTTGTATTCACTTTTTGAGTGCAGCTGCCGCTTTAGCTCAGCTGGTAGAGCAGCTGATTTGTAATCAGCAGGTCGTTGGTTCGAGTCCGACAAGCGGCTCTAAAGTGGAAAGCCCTTGAACACTACGTTTAAGGGCTTTTTTTTGTCTAGTGTTTATTGGGTTTTGCGACGAAATTACTTTCGAATTCTCTAACGTCCTTAATTATCCTTAAATGTTTTTTATTTTGGGCACAAGAGTATTTAAGTTTCAAGTATATCTATCATTTTTGAAATTTCTTTTTTCAAATAATGATTTTGTGTCATCTTTATCTTTTATCCTCACAATTTGCATAAACTGTAAAACATTCACATTCTTATCTAAAACATAATTCATATACATTTTTGAATGGGATGAGGTAGTACTTCTTATTAAAGACACAATATAAAATTGTATATTTGATATTATTGCAAAACTACTGTTTTGTTAAATACTTATGCCTGCTACATTTTGTTTGTCTTTTTTCAGAATTACCCAAATTAATAGAGAAAACAAAAAAGTTAGAATTGCAAAGAATTTCTCGAAGTTAGTTAATAGAGAAATCTATATTCGGAGTTTCTTTTTGAAAGATTTGGTTTGAATTATTCAAATAGTCAATATATGATTTTTCTAATACTTTTTCAACTACTTTCCTATTCTGCGGAGTGTCTAATAACCCAGTTGAATATTTTCTGCGGTCTTTATATCGGCGGAAGTAAAGGAAACTACCTGATTGTAGTTTCCTAACTATTATTGTTCCGCCGTGTGGAGATTTTGACATAATCTATTGAAATTCTGGGTAAAACTCTGGGGTAATCTTTTTTCTATTATCTTTTTTTATTTCTTTAGGTTTGTAGGATTTTGATTTTAGGATTTTAACCTCAAATGTACCAATATTTGAGCGGTAGTTGTGATAAACTTTTATATTCTTCCCGCTCATTCACTTATATCCTTATTCATTCTTAAAAATTATATTTCACACCTAATTGTAATGTTATATCACTAGGTTTAGTATTGGTTAAACTTAGCAAGTTCTTATAATCGTTACTTCTGGTTAGAATTATTGCATTTCCTATCTCAATTGCAATATGATTAGAAAGCAGTATATCCCAGCCGATATGTAATGAAGCACCGTAAGAAGTAACACTTTTATTGCCGTCAATTGTGGAAACTTCTAATACTTGATTTGCTCCATACATCACACCAGCGTTTAAGTCGAGCCAAGATGCAATATTTTTATTATAAACAACACCAAAATTAAAAACAATATCATCAACAAAATTATAGCCTGCACCAGCTTCAAATATAACGTTTTGGCTAAAGGTAGTCATTTCTGTTTTTACACCAGCGATACCATATGGCTGTCCTATTCCTAAAGCAATTGATTTGTTTTGCCAAGTCTTTTCTTGACTGAATAGCGAAGTAGTTATTGCTATAAAAAGCATTAAAAAGGTAAGTTTTTTCATTGGTAAACTCCAATTAATTGTTTAATATTGGCACAAAATATGCCTATTTCATTTTCCCTTTAACTATATCTAACAGAATATCTCTTTCGGCTTCTGCTTTTATCTTGTCAATCATTAACTTTTCAATCTTATCTAGTAATGTTGCTATTTGGCTATCATCTTTATTAACTTGTGATTTAAATTGGTTAAGCTCGTCTGCAAGTTCAAATATCTGAATGCGATTATACGCAATTTCATTTTCTTTAACTGCGAAAGTTCTTACAATATCTTTGTTCTCTAGCACATTTCCCAATAACCAGTTTAAATCTATTTTCTCTTTTATGATTATTGGGAGGATTTCCTGTATATCTACTCTATTCCTTTTTCGCCAAGAATACATCTTGTCAATTGAAATGTCTAATCTAATAGCCAATTCTTTATCTGTGGTTATCTTGTAATAATCCAACAACTTATCTAATATTTTGTGTGCGTTTTGCAAATTAAATAGATTAAAATGATATTAGATAATATTTATCTAATTTAGCATTAGTTAATAATGTGTAAATAACATAACTGCTTATTTCTAATATAAACGGAATAGAATTGAATTAGTTAGTTTTATATGTCAACAAAAATAACAAATTTAACAATCTAATCTAGTGAAAGATTTACAAAATGCAGAAAACCTACGAAAAGAATCTATAGCATTATAGATAGTGGAGTTTTCTCAATTTCTAAAGCAGTTAGAGTATGTCTTCCCCAGTCCGCCTTTTCCAGTGAAGAACAAATAGGTGGTTACTATTTCATTTGTTTTATAACTTTATTGCTGTTTCATTGGAAATAATTATTCGATTTTTCAATGGGATGAGGTAGTACTTCTTATTAAAGACACAATATAAAATTGTATATTTGATATTATTGCAAAACTACTGTTTTGTTAAATACTTATGCCTGCTACATTTTGTTTGTCTTTTTTCAGAATTACCCAAATTAATAGAGAAAACAAAAAAGTTAGAATTGCAAAGAATTTCTCGAAGTTAGTTTTTGCAAAGATATTACCGATTGTATTAAGCAAAAATACAGATAAATAGAACCAAAGTATTACATTTAAGATTCTATCCGATATTCGCTGAGTGATTTTTTTATTTTTTAGAAATAAGACCACTATTAGTATCGAATTAATTAAAATTGATACGGCCTCAAAAACATACATTTGATTGTCATTTTCTAATCTACCACCCCAAGCAATATTATATGGAATAAGTTTAAATATAATGCAAAAGTGAAACAGCACAATAGCTGTTAATAATGTGCTTAGCAATCTATATGCTACTTGTTTTAATGTTAATGTATTCATATTATTTATTTACTTGATTTCATTGCTTTTAATACTTTCAATGATTTATCTTTGGAAAGATTATCATATTCTCCACTGTGTACTGCAAATATTGCCATCTTTTCGTTTTGGTCGTTATGCACTCCCCAACCATATCAAATTGAATATTTGCCACAGTTATTTTCTCACCCTTTACAGGTGGTATTTCTGCTAATTTCGTTGGGCAATCGACCGCAACTTCAATAAAAGTATTTTTATAATTAGTTGTATGTATTTTCATTTGTTTGTATTCATATTAAATTACACCTATTAATCGCCTAAAACTTACTTACAATATTTTAATCAATAATTTTGGAAGAGTTTTTCTTAAATAACTTCTTACGTAAATTGTTATTTTTAGTTTCAATTTTCAATCTATCACTAAAGCTAATCCACAAATAAGTGAGTGATTACCCGTCTTTTAATTTAGTTTATCGCATCAGTCAATTTATATTTAGGCAAGAATTAAACCTCTAAACCATTGGGACTTCTATTGCTAAGATTTTAGTTTTTGGAGAAATAGTTAAATTAATTTCGCCATTTTCTATATCCCAAACTCCTAAGCCATCTCTTTTTTCTAACTGATTATCTGCTATTTGGGCACTTCCTTCTATTATAAAGAAATATACTCCTTGGCTAGCAATGTTTAGCTTCAATGTTGTTGTAGTTTCTTCAGCAAAATAACCTAAATTAAAATACGCATCTTGGTTAATCCATAGAGCATCAGCACCTTCTGGCGAAACTACTGTTTTGAATTTATTCATAATATCTTCATTCTCAAACTTTTTTTGGTCATAGTGTGGCTCAATATTTTGCTCTTTTGGCATAACCCATATTTGCAAAAAATTAGTTTCGCCATCGGGTAAATAATTATATTCCGAATGGTAAACCCCAGTGCCAGCCGACATAATCTGCACTTCATTATCTCTAATTACTTGGAGAGTACCCATACTATCCTTATGCTGCAATGCACCAGAAATGGGAATCGAAATAATTTCCATATTAGCATGTGGGTGGGTATCGAATCCAGTGCCACCTGCAATAATATCATCGTTTAGCACACGCAAACTCCCAAAATTAGTTCTTGAAGGATTGCTGTAATGACCAAAGCTAAAAGTATGTCGAGAGTTTAGCCAGCCAAAGTTTGCTATCCCACGTGTTTCCGCTATGTGAAGAACTGAATTCATAAGTATTTCCTTTATTAGTTGTTGCGTTAACTAACTGACGCAGCTGTAAAAAGTATATTGTTGACCGAATATAAAAATGGGCAGGAGAACCCGCCCATTCATTCAAATATATATTTTGAATTATTTCTCTAATACTACTTTTAGTCGGCTAAGACCTGTTTCTACATCACCACCTATAATTTTTTCGAAATCCATAAATAGCATCATTAAGTTCATTGGATATTTCATTTTCCCTTCAAATCCCCATTGTACTTTTGTTTGAGAGTCCGACAATGTTTCTGTAGTCATAAAAGCAGCGTCTGTGGCTTCAAAAGGCTCTTTAAATCTAATTTCAAAATCAACTCTTTCGCCTTCGGTAATTTTTTTAATTTCTTGCTCTCCAACTCCTACATCATCTTTTTTGCTTTCCCAAGCAGAAACAAATCCAATCGTGCCGTCAGTTCCACTATAGGATTTTTTCATTGCAGGATCCATTGTATCCCATTTGCTATAATTTTCCTGATTTTTCATAAACTTTATGTAATTAAATACATCTTGTTTTGGCCTATTGATAGTAATCTCACGAAGAACTTTATATTCTCCTTTCACAAAAGCTGCTATAACAAAAGGAATAGCAATAACTATTGCTAAACCTATCAATACTTTTTTCAAAACACTCATAGATAATCCTTAATAATTGTGAATAATTTTATACCAAAATAACATTTTTTTCTTAATTTACAAAGACTTAAAGAATAAAATAAAAAAGCCACCCTTAAAGAGTAGTTTCCGCTTAAATAACTTTCTCTTACTTCACCTTCTCGAAATGATGAATACCTTTTTCGTATTGCTTTCTAATCATTTAAGTTTTACTTTGTATATTTTTAATCCATCTTTATTTGTAGATGTATAAACTATTTCATTGTCAATATAAAATGGAATGTGCTCACTTGGCAACAAATATTCTTCAGGAGTTTGGTTTTCGTCTTCACAAAGTTCAATTAGTATGTCATCTTTTGGGTTTCTTAAATCTAATTTTAAATTATCTTTAGTAATTTTGTTCAATTTCTGAAAGTGTAGATAATATTTATTGCTATTATCCTAAATTTTTATTAAATTAGAATAGTGTAAGTATATGTAATTTTTGAAAGTTATATGTATTCAATAAATATTTCAATAGTAGATGATGATGATATTTTACGAAATTCAATTATAGAATTAATATAATTAACATTACCTGATTATAGCAATGGACTAGGTCAAAACATTAATTGCAAAGGATTTCAAAATGGTTTGGCGTTTATGGAATATGCTCAACAGGGACACCAAATTGATGTGGTTTTGCTTGATTTGCAAATGCCAGAGTTAGATGGGATAGGTGTTTTAGAGGTTTGCAAAAAGCGGTTAATGATGTCCAGTCAACTTTGATGTCATAAACATTGCCAATTATACGCCAGTTAAAATAAGTTTTGAAACAATGCAAGAAGAATAAAGTAGCTAATTTAGCTACTTTTCAATAAGTTGTTTTGTTTCAGAGGTTAATAACAATTAGAAAGTAGGTTAACTATATTAATTCAATATCTTTTTTGTTAATCCACCCTATATTTCCATTTACAATCCTCACTCGCACATAGTCTCCATTTTCTTCTGTAATTTCTACTTTTGTTCCAGAGTGAATCAGTATCAAGTTTTGCGAAGAGTCCGTCGCCGCCGATTTCATATATATAGAAATGCTTGTGATTATTGCTTTATTGCGAGTTTGCTCGAATTGATTTCGCCAAGATGCCATACTGAAATTAAATGAAAAAGCGAATAATAAAAGTATTATACCAAAGAATGATAATTTGCGTAATTGCCCATGGGTTAAATAAAATAAGAAAAACAATATTGCCACAAGCCACGCACTAACGAAAGTTAGCAAAGCCCAAGCATTTGCCGCAAACGAATCCCTAATATTAATTAAATATTCTATTAATTGAAATTCTGGAATTGCTTCAATTTTGTCTTGAATTTTCAATTGAGTTATTTGCAAATTCTGCTCAATTTCTATATCGTTTGGAGTTAAAAGTTTAGCTCTCTCATAGAATAGAATTGCCTTGGCGAAATCTCTTTCTCTGAAATAACAATTCCCAATATTGAAATCAAGTTCGCTAGTTTCTTTTGTATTGTAAATCTCGAGGTACTGCCCCAAGGATGATTTGAAATCGCCATTTTTATAGAACTTGTTTGCATTGTCGAATTTCTGCTCATTTGCCAAATTCTCTGTGGGATTGGCAATTGCTCCCATGCTCGCAAAGGCAAGGAAAAGCAGGATCATAAAGTTTAATTTTTTCATTGGTTTTGCTCATTTTACTTTTTACAAATTTACTAATTTTATCAATATTTATAAGTATTTATTTATTCATACGTCATAATTAATTATTCATAACAGAAGTTGTTTATGAGAAACAAAATATTTATTTTCTCCACAGTGTCTATTCTATTGATATTAGTGGTTTTCACAGAGCTAATCTCTTCTGGAATTATAAATTTAGAAGATATAAACGAGGTAAAGAAAATGTCCAACGAAAAATATGAAATCGCAAAATCAGAAGAAGAATGGAAGAAAATTCTAACTCCTGAGCAATATGAAGTTCTGAGAGGCAAAGGTACTGAGCGTCCTTTCACAGGAAAATACAATATTCATCAAGCCAAAGGTAGATATACTTGCGCTGCCTGTGGCAATGAACTATTCGCTTCTGGGACTAAATTCGATTCGCATTGCGGCTGGCCTTCATTCTATGATATAATAGACAGTAGCAAAGTTCTGGAAATCGTAGATAGAAGCCATGGTATGGTTCGCACCGAAGTTGTATGCAAAAAGTGTGGCGGACACCTTGGTCATTTGTTCAATGATGGTCCACAGCCAACTGGCAATAGGTACTGTATTAATTCAGTATCTATAGAGTTTTTACCAGAAGATAGTGT
>CAZYXG010000017.1:0-41617 GCA_964650885.1 uncultured Hyphomicrobiales bacterium
TTTTAGTTCATATTCTTTCTTGTCTAAAATACGGAAAAAATTCTTATTTGCTTAACTTTTCTTTTCTATTGTTCAATCAAAACTTGTCAACATTGGGCTTTGCTTTGGGAAATTTAAATACATTTTTCGCTTGAATTTCGTAAATTTGTGCTTTAGAAAAATAACATTATTTGAAAAAAATGAACCTTTTTGAAAATCAGAAGATAATTCAGACTTTATTAGAAGATGAGATGCAAAGCTCCTACTTAGATTATTCTATGTCGGTGATTGTTTCTCGTGCTTTGCCAGATGTTCGTGATGGTTTGAAACCAGTACACAGACGTGTTTTGTATGCTATGCAAGAGTTAGGTTTAGCACCTAATAGAGCTCACAAGAAATCCGCTCGTTTGGTTGGGGAAGTTCTTGGTAAGTACCATCCCCATGGCGATAGTTCTGTTTATGAGGCTATGGTTAGGTTAGCTCAAAGCTGGTCTTTACGCTATCCATTGGTAGATGGTCAAGGTAATTTTGGTTCAGTCGATGGCGATCCTGCTGCGGCAATGCGTTATACAGAAACTCGTTTAGCTCCAATTTCTTTGACAATTTTAGCTGATATTGACAAGAATACTGTTGATTTTCGTCCAAATTTCGATGAGTCTTTAGAAGAGCCAACTGTTTTGCCTTCTCAATTACCAACTCTATTAATCAATGGAGCCAGTGGAATTGCTGTTGGTATGGCTACAAACATTCCACCTCATAACTTGACTGATATTATAACTGCTCTTCAGGAATTAATCAAGAATCCTGAAGTTGAAATTGAAGAATTAATTAAAATCGTTAAAGCCCCTGACTTCCCTACTGGTGGTCTGATTTATGGCTATAGTGGTGTGCGTGAAGCTTATGAAACTGGACGTGGAAAAATTTGCGTTCGTGCTAAAGCAGAAATTGAAGAAAACCAATCTGGCACAAAACAAACAATTATCATTACTGAATTACCTTACCAAGTAAACAAAGCTACCTTAGTTGAAAAAATTGATGATTTGGTAAAAAACAAAGTTGTTGAAGGTATTTCAGAGCTTAGAGACGAGTCTGATAGAGACGGAATGCGAATAGTGATTGAGGTCAAAAGAGATGCTATTCCAAGTGTGATTTTAAACAATCTTTATAAACACACTCAATTGCAAGTTACCTTTGGTGTGATAATGCTTGCATTAGTAAATGGCAGACCAAGAGTTTTGAAGTTGAAAGAAATGATGGAATATTTCCTCCAACACAGAAACGAAGTAATCATTCGCCGAAGCCAATTCGAACTTGAAACAGCTCAGAAAAGAGCCCACATTTTAGAAGGTTTGGTAATTGCTCTTAATGATATTGATGAAGTTATCAAAATTATTAAAGCATCGAAAGATGGAGCAATTGCAAGCATCAATTTGCAAGAGCGTTATGGTCTTTCAGAGCTTCAATCAAAAGCTATCTTAGAAATGAGATTGCAAAGATTGACTGGTCTGGAAATAGACAAAATCAAAGAAGAATATCAACAGTTATTGAAATTAATTGAAAAATTAACTTTAATACTTGCAAGCAAAGAGCTACAAATGCAAATTATTAGCGAAGAGCTTTTAGCAATTAAAGAAAAGTATGGCGATGAACGCCGTACTGCTATCATCTATGATTCCAAAGATTTTTCTATGGAAGATATGATAGCCGATGAAGATATGATTATCACTATTTCTCACAATGGTTTAATCAAAAGAACTAAAGTTTCTACTTACCGCAAGCAGAAAAAAGGTGGCAGGGGCTTAACCGCTTCTGGTACTAATGATGAGGACTTCGTAGAGCATATTTTCCAAGCTTCAAACCACGATTACATTTTATTCTTTACCGATCAAGGTAGGGTTTATAGAATAAAAGTGTATGATTTGCCAGAACTTT
The DNA here is from genome assembly GCA_964650885.1 of uncultured Hyphomicrobiales bacterium. Taxonomy (GTDB): domain Bacteria; phylum Bacteroidota; class Ignavibacteria; order Kapaibacteriales; family UBA2268; genus JAPLFM01. Next base: position 1,912 of record CAZYXG010000017.1, read on the forward strand.
CAAGACAATCGAAAGGCAAATCAATTGCTAATGTTATTCAAAAACAACAAGATGAAAACGTTACTGCTTATATCACAGTTAGGGATTTCAACGAGCCTGACCAATACATAGTAATGTGTACAAAATCTGGTACAATTAAGAAAACTGCATTAAACAGCTTCTCTAACGTACGCCAAACTGGAATCATTGCCATCAATTTGACTGGCGAAGACAAAATGGTGGGAGCTACAGTTACTAATGGTAAATTTGAAATAATCATTGGTACTTCAAATGGCTTAGCTTGTAGATTTATTGAAAGTGACGTCCGCCCTATGGGACGAAGTGCAATGGGAGTGCGTGGTATCAACTTAGGTAAAGGTGATTTCGTTATTTCTATGCTTGCAATCAACGATCCAGAGCAGCAAGTACTTGTGGTTGGAAAAAATGGTTACGGAAAACGAACAAAATTCGAAGATTTCCGTTTAACTAAACGTGGTGCTAAAGGAGTTATCTCAATGAACGTTACCGATAAAACAGGTAAAGTCATTAGCATAATGCCTTGCAGAGATGAGCAAGACTTAGTTGTAATCACAACCAACGGAATATTGATTCGTCAAGCAGTTGCTGATATTCGTACAATTGGAAGAAACACACAAGGTGTGCGTTTGATTAAATTGGGCGAAAACGATAAAATAGCAGATATTACAATCGTAAGCAAAGAAGAAGAAATGATTGATGATGAAGATAATATTGAACCAACAGCACAATCTTCTTTAGATATTTAAATATGAATTTTGTTTTTACATTAAACGCCAATAAATTTAAACCAATATTTATTGGCGTTTTTTTGTTTTTTGCACTTAACTTATATTTATCGGCTCAGATTATTAGCTCTGCTACTCTATCCCAGCCAAGCGGGACAACTACTTCTGATACTTCTTATAAAGCAATAATCTATAAAGTGAATTATCAAATTGGCTCTATTGATGACTTTGCAAACCAATCGAGCAAATCAATCACAAAATATAGCTTGGGTAAATACAACTATTCTACACTTATAGAATTGCTTCGCTATGAAACTAATTTCTATACATTAAAGCAGTCTGGATTTAACCAATTTGAACAACTTATTTTAAATGGTGAACAAGCTGGCTATTCGACTATGGGTATCAATTCTATTGGATTGAGAGAGAATTTATATGGTAATGCTAATTTGAATTCTATCAATTCTGAGTATTTCGATAATGCAATATTACTGAGGGGCTCTGCTGCCAATGCGTTATTTGGTACTAATGGCTCGGCTATTAATTTCCAAAAAAGAATTTTCAATGCCAAATCTCCTATCACTCGCTTTTGGTATAGCGATGCAGGAAGAGATTTTATTGGAATTGAAGCACTTTACACTCATAATTTAGATGAAAATTTGAATTTCAATATGAATGTTCGAGGCGATAAACATAGTGGTGAATATACAAATAACTCTAGCGAAATGTGGAATGTAAATATTGGCTTGAGATGGCAAAGGGATAGTTTGAGATATTTGCAAGTAGATTATTTATTCAATAACTCATCAATAAATTCTAATGGTGGTATAGATAAAGCTTCTACTAATTTAATAGATAGAATATTAGCATTGCCAGTTTATGAGAACTTTCTTGATAGAAGTTTTCGAAATACCTTAATGCTCACTGCCAATGAATTTCTCAATCCTAGCAATGAAGTTAAAATAAATCTAACTTATAATAAGATTGACTATAGGCACACCAGAGGAAGTGAATTAGCAATAGATACACTTTTGCCTGAATTACAAATATTTTCAGAATCAACAATTGCTGGTAAATTTGAATTAGTGTCAAAAGTAAATAATGATTATCAGAACAATCTTATAGCAAATGTAAGTTTAGTAAGTATTGACAAAAATGAATATGGTGCAGCTAACAATTATTTAAACTTTTTCATTTCAAATCAAATCAAGCTTAATAGTATTATACTTAATGGTAATGTGAAAATAGATTATGGCAAACTTATGATTGGCTTTGGTGGGAATTATTCAATTGATTTTGCACAAAGCAATTTAAATTTCGATGTTTCATATTCCATGCAGAACAACTATTTATTCAGTGATAATGTGAGTAAAAATTTTCTCGGTTTGGCTCAGTATAAATTAGAAACGGAAAATAGTAAATTTGCAATTGAAGCTTATTTTAGACAATTTATAAACTATGTAAACTATTTGCCAATAAAGAATATAAATGGCTTTGTGGCAAATTTAAAAGCTGAAGATGTGTCAGGAATTGCAAACTCAGGCGTTAAGGTTGATTACCAATCAAACTTAGTAAGTAAAGTTTTTGCAGAGACTGATAATATTAATTTCTCATTATCAATGGCTGCAAATTTAGAATTTGGCACTCTAAAATACTTGCCCTTAGCTGAAATAATGTTTGCACCCAGATATACTTTAATAGTTGGCAAAAGCCAAATGCACATTGACTTCACAAATAGAGTTTCCTACCAAAAATTTGGTTATGCTTTTATGCCATTACTTCACCAATATTACATACAAGAGTTTCCAAGCAATTTGCAATGGAATGGTGGAGACATTAACTTGATTACCAAACTTGGCAATGCAAGTTTAAAACTAAGTTTCCAAAATATTTTCGATTCTGGTCATTATGTTATGCCAATTTCTCCCCTACTTGGCAGATATATGCGTTTTTCTGTTTCTATGTCATTTTTCGATTAATGTCAATATTTTATAAGTTAACATTGATTTCAAAAAATAAAATTCTTATATTGCAGAAAGTGTATCATTAATATTTATGAATCAATGATTAAAAAACTACTCCTTCTCTCCATTTTCTCAATTAGTATCATCTTCACATCTTGTGATTTGCCGACAAATTTCACTGCCCCCCAATGGGACGCTGATTTAAACGTGCCAATCACAGAGAAGAATTATGTGCTTAGAGATATTGTGAAAACTAATAAAAATTTACTTACAGAAGAGTCTCCTTTAGAAAAAGGTAAATTTTTATACAAAGTTCTTTCGGATAATTATGTCCAAGACTTTCAAATTGGCGATTTTTTGCAGGATCAATTGAATGCAAGTTACGACAATTTAGCTTTTTTTGTATCTACAATAGATACTACGGCATTTGTAGATATTCAAAGCGGGTCTTCGATTGATTCTGCCTATGTTACACAAGGTGTGTTAGAGATAATTATAGATAGCAAAGCTACAAGCGATGTTAACTTTAATTTGAAACTGCCTGGTTTTACAGATGCGAATGGCAATGCAAGAGAAACAGGAGGCATTGTGCCTGCAAACTCTCAAAAAATTTTCACTGCAATTCTTGATAACTCAGTTTATTCAAGTCGCAATCAAGCAAGTTCTGCCCAATTAATGCTTACCCTTAAAATGAGTGGACAAACTCCAGGTCAAGCCTTAGATATTAAGATTAATATCAAAAACACTAAATTCTATTTAGTTTCTGGCGTTATACCAACAAAAACTTTAAACCCTATCTCTAAGTCTGTTTCATTGCCTTTAACAAAAGATGTTACTAATTTTAGAGATAAATTCACTTTGAGTAACGCTGCTTTAAATTTGAATGCTGATTATGTAACTAGATTTCCAAACTCTGTCTTTGATGTAGTTATGAAAGATGTAAAAGTAATTGGAAAAAGAGCTTCTGATGGTTCAAAAATTAATTTAACATCTAAAACTGGGAATACAAATTTTGGTGATTTTACAATTAGAAAAGGTAAATTCTTTAGAAAGTTTAATAACGACAATAGTAACATTGCTGAATTCTTAACTTTCTTACCCGATTCAATTACTTTAGAATCTGGTATAATTGTCAATCCAAATGTAGAAAAAGGAACAGCTACAGTTGATGATACAATTCGCATTACAGTAGCTGTTGAAGCACTAAGCTATGTTGATTTGAATCAATTAACCACAACTGACACATTAGCTTTAGGTATTGATGATAATGTAAGAAAAGAAATTCGAAATGGTAAATTCGCAAGATTGATTTATGAAATTACAAATTACATTCCTATCAATACTGACTTTACAATTGATTTTGCAGATGGTACATACCAAACTTTGTTTACAAAAACAGCTAATGCATCTGGTGGACAGTTTACAAACGATAATCAAGTAACTCCTTCAGGCCCTAACCCTTCTAAGAAAATTGAATTAACTGGTGAAGAAATATTGAAATTAGCTGATGCAAAATTTGTAATTCTTAAAACTGTAGCAAGTACAACTCAGCCATCAAGGGCAGATATTAAAAACTATGTAAGCCCTGATATGCAAATGAAAATTAAGGCTTATGCTCAAATTAAGTACCACATTAACTTGGATAAATAAAAAGAAATATGAAAAGAATAACACAATTTACATTCGTTTTGATGGTGCTTTTGTCATTCCCAGCTTTTGCTAAATTTGGAAGTTTTGGCTCTGGTGATGCACGTACTGTTGGTTTGGGAAATTCTGGATCTGCTTTGAACCAAGGAATACTTGGCATAGGCAAAAACCCAGCAACAATGATACAAAGAACAGATTCTAGTTTTTTACAGTTTTCATTTCCATCTTTATCTGCAAATGTTTCTACTAATACATTATCAATTGATGATGTAAAGACATATTTTGGTGGCGATACTGCAAAATATTTAACTGATTTGGACAAATCAAACTTGATTAATGCATTTAATTCCGATGGCAAATTCGTTGGAAGTGTAAATGTAGATTTGTTCTCAATTGGTATGATGATTAGCAAAGAAGTTGGAGCAATCTCTTTATCAGTTTCTGATAATATTTTTGGAGGTATTACTTTACCTCAAGAAATGGTTAAATTGCTTTTGCAAGGTAATAATGTTAATGAGACTTATAAATTTGATAATTTGCAAGCACAATCTAGCTATATTAGAACATTTGGCTTAAGCTATGCAAGGCAAATAATTAATAAGAAATCTCAAAATTTAAGATATTTGTCTGCTGGTATCACAGCCAAATACTATATGGGATTTTCTTTCATTAATATGCAATCGAGCAATTCTTCACTTTCAACTTCTGTAGATCATAAAATCACAGGAAGTTTTAATGGTACTGCTCAAACAGCTTTTTCAAAAGGTTTCAGAAGTATGAATCCATTTGACACATCAAACACTAATGAAGAATTTGGTTTCTCTGCAATGCCAGAGGCAGCAGGAAGTGGAATTGGAGCAGACATTGGTATAGCTGGTGAATTGAAAAGTGGTTTAAAATTTGGTGTTTCTATCACTGATATTGGTTCATTTAATTGGTCTGGCAATGCTGAAGAACATAAAATGAATAAAAACTTTGCAATCACTGATTTGACAAACCAAGGTGAACTTGACTCTTTGACTAAAAATGTGAATACTAGTTCAAAATCTGTTGGTGAAATTGCTGGCAGATTGCCTTCAGCTTTCCGTATTGGTTTGGCAATGCCAGTAGATTCTTTGCTTGATTGGAATTCAAACACTACAGTTACTTTGGATTATGCTCAAGGATTTAATGACTTTGCTACAAATTCTACAACACCAAGAATATCAGTTGGTTTGGATATTTACCCTGTTAGCTGGTTACCAAGACTTATGCTTGGAGCGGGAAATGACTTGACTGGTAAATTCAGATTATCTGGCGGTATTGGCTATAACTACTTCTCATTTATGGATTTATACTTAGCTACTAATGATATTTTATCATTTGGTGGTGGTGCTAATCAAGCATCGGTAGCACTTACTTTCCTTTGGAAGATTTATTAAAATAATAGAAAGAGGTCAATATCAAACGATATTGACCTCTCTTTCTAATTCAACTTCGTATTTAGATTTTACATCCGAAATTATTTGTTCGGATAATTGAAACAAATCACTTCCCTTTGCATTCCCTTTGTTTATAAGCACTAAAGCGTGATTCTCTGACACTGCAGCATCTGTGGTCAAATAGCTTTTCCCTTTCCAACCAACGCTTTCTATTAGCCAACCAGCCGATATTTTAAATTCGTTTTCTAAATCAGTTTCAAAGTATTTACAATCAGAATTTGTTTCTAACACTTTTTCAAGCTGTAATTTGCTTACAATCGGATTTTTAAAGAAGCTACCACAATTGCCAACTAACTCAGGATTAGGAAGTTTTCTTGTTCTTATTTTCACTATTGAATCAAAGATACTCTTTTGATTAAGTTCTAACTTGTCTTTCTCTATTTCATCAATAATTTCAGTATAGTTCAAACTGAAGTTTGGAATTTTAGAAAGTTGATAAGTAACTGAGGTAATAATAAACTTATCTTGTAATTCATTTTTGAAAATAGAATTTCTATAACTGAACTTACATTCTTCTTTACTTAAAGTTTGAAAAGATTTTGTTTCTAAATTATATCCTTCAAGATTAATAAAAGCAATTTCTTGCTCAATGCCATAAGCTCCAATATTCTGAACTGGTGCAGCTCCAACTTTGCCTGGAATAAGTGCTAAATTCTCAAGACCAAAGTAACTATTTTCAACAGTATATTCTATGAAATTATGCCAAGTTTCCCCAGCTGATACTTTTAAAGTTACAGAATCGCTATCTTCTTTAACTACCTCAATTCCTAATAGTTTAATATTTGCAATAATTCCATCGAAATTATTTCTGAATAAAAGATTAGAACCACCGCCTATTATGAGTAATTTTTCTTTTGTAAATTGACTTGAACCGACTAAATCATTAATATCGGATAAAGCATTTATTTCTATGTAATATTTAGTACTTACATCGATATGAAAAGTGTTTAATCTGTGTATATTGTAATTTTCAGAAATCATTTTCAGTTAATTCTTTTGTGATTGGTATCTTCTAAAACTAGATTAGTTAAGTGATTTTGTATTATCACTTCACATTTGAATGAGTTTGCATATAAGCTTGTTTTTCTAACATTAATTTCAGACCAGAAAGACCTTGTTCATAATCATCCCCAATCATATTATCGAAAAACATACCGAAATAGCGAGCAAATAAATTTCCATGGAAATCACTATCCATAGCCCAAACAACTTTAACTCCATTGCCATTGGGCAATAAATGCCATGTTGCAAAGCCACTACCATCATCTCCAAAAATAAGTTTGGTCTTAATATAATCTAAGTTGTTTGCTTCAATAATTTCTTGCATCCCACTTCCAACTTTTTTTGGGTCGCCTTCCCAAATCATTTTAGCCCCAACTCCATTGCTTGGTCCGTTATACGTATATTTTGCGGTAGGATCATCAGCATGCCAAGGCGACCAAATATTGAAATTTTTGAACCCACTTATTTCATTATAAATTAACTTCTGTGGTGCAAAGATATTAATTGATCTTTCGACATGTACTCTATCAGGCAAAAAGAAACCGACTGTAATAAAGGCGATAAGAATCAAGCAAATTGCAAAACCAAGTATCTTTAAAACTTTCATTAATTTAAAACTATTTTTTTTTGAATTGAAAATCAAATTTTATTAACGCCTTAAGAACTATTTTCTTTTACGAACTATGCCAAGCATAACGGACAATTTTCTTGAAAAATCGGGGCGACTTGGAATATTGACATTTGCTCCTTCTATAAACATAGCTGAAGAGCCACCACCATCGAGATTCATAGCATTATAGCAGCCAATTGCTTTCATTAATTTTGCCATGTTATCGAGTGTTGCTCCAAAAATTCTTTTGCTTTTTTGAGTGGCTTCCACTGTAACTAAATAGAATTTTGATTTATTTCTATTTGTGCCAATTGCAGTTCGAGGTAGCTCACCATTAATAAACCTTTTCGATTTAGAGCCTTCATTTGCAGCTTCATGCTTTGCGATTCCATTGCGAACTAATCTTGGTATGCCAGAAAGTCCAAAATCAAATTTAGAAGCAGACTGAGGAACTGTTTGAGTTTCCAAAAACAGTTTTTTGCTTTTGATGATACTTTGTTCAAAGCTACTTAAATCGCCAGTTATAACAAAACCTTTTTTAGGAATAGCAACGTGTCCAAATTCAACAGTTTTAACAAACTTAATTCTTATTGGTTCATTAATGCTTGGATCATCAATATATTCAAAAATATACTTTTTCGAAGAGAATTCTCTGTTTAACTTTTTGTACATATTAAAAGTCTCTTCGTAAAGTTTAATTGAATCTTGCTCAGAGAAATTTTCAGTGCTATCTTCAGCCATAGCTATATTTACTTTTGCTTCTGCTATTGTTTCTTTTACTTGTTTAAGTATTTCGCTGGTGCTGATTTCTCCAAGTGAATCACCAAAATATTTATTGTACATCACAATCTGGCTTGTATCTGTTCTTTTATTTAATTGGCTTACAATTATAGGCTCAGTGTTTTCAATTCCAGAAATATGGACATCGAATGTGAAGTTATCAATTTCCATTTCGTCGAATTCAAACATTGCAGCACTCCAGTTTTTATACTTATTCATAGTAACAAGTTCGCCTTTCAGAACTGTTGGTCCTATAGGATAATTTGTGCCCCCTTGCCAAAAAGATCCATTAATAGCAACAAGTGTCTCAGTGTTGTTCAATGAATCATATATAGGGATATATGAGTGTAATCTATCTCTGCCGTTTGCCCTTAAGTATGGTTTAATCACTTCTAACGAGGCATCGGATTTGTTTAAATCAAATTCCACAACGTGGGTGGAAAGTTTTTTCTTTTTGCCCTTTTTCATATAGAAGTTCTTATAAGTAACTCCTTTGGCTAATTTTTTGGTTTTTACTGTTTCAAGCTGAGCATTAGCTGTATTTGCTATTGCAAAGAAGAAAAGTATTGCTATTATTCTTAAAAACATCAATATTGTTGAAATAAGTAAATATTTATTCAAAATTAAAATTTTAATTTACATTTTTATTAGAAACAGGATAAAAAAATGAATTTTGAAACAATTTTATTTGAAGAGCAAAATGGTTATGCTCAAATTACATTAAACAGACCAGACAAATTGAACGCTTTAAACACGCAATTATTCAATGATTTGAATGCTGCAATCGAAATTTGCGAGAAAACGGAAAGCATTTCTGCAGTGCTATTGACTGGTGCAGGCGAAAAAGCATTCGCAGCTGGTGCTGATATACAAGAACTTAATAGCTCGGACAAATATTCAGGTAGAGTTTTTTCGGAATATGGCTCAAAAGTAATGCTTAGATTGGAGCAATTGAGAAAACCAGTAATTGCTGCAATAAATGGCTTTGCTTTAGGTGGCGGTTGTGAACTTGCTATGTCATGCCATATTAGATTTGCATCAGAAAAAGCAAAGTTTGGTCAGCCTGAAGTTAACTTAGGAATTATTCCTGGCTATGGCGGAACTCAAAGATTGCCAAAAATAGTAGGCCGAGCAAAAGCAATGGAATTAATCTTGTCGGGAAATATAATTGATGCTGCTGAAGCTAAATCCATTGGTTTGGTAAATCAAGTTTATGCACACGAAGAATTGCTTACAAAAACTGAAGAATATATTAACTTAATCTTAAGCAAAGGCAAATTAGCTTTATATGCTTCGGTGGATACAATTTTAGCATCTGAGGATTTGTCACCACTGGAAGGTCTTGCCTATGAATCGAGAGTTTTTGGCAACACTTGTGATTCAGAAGATTTCAAAGAAGGTACAATTGCTTTTTTAGAAAAAAGAAAAGCAAATTTTATTGGTAAATAAGCAAATGATTTTCAAATTTTTCTATAATTATTTTATGATTAGACCCGCATACTTGGTATTGCGGGTATTAATGATTTTCAATAAGAAAGTAAAAGATAGAGAAAACAGTTGGAAACAATTGTTGAATAATTTCGAAACCGCTAAATATGGAAGCAAAAGAATTTGGTTCCACGCCTCATCTATGGGAGAATTTGAACAAGCTAAGCCTATAATTGAAAATTTAAAAATGCAAATGCCTGATATTTGTATAATTGTATCATTTTATTCCCCATCGGGCTATAACAATCAAAAGCTATATAAATTTGCTGATTACATTCTCTATATGCCATTTGATTTGAAGAGTAGAGCAAATGAGTTTATTTCAAGAATAAATCCTCTCATAGCTGTTTTTGTGCGTTATGATCTATGGTATAATCATTTGAGATTGCTTAAGGAAAAGGAAATTCCAACTTATTTAATTTGCGCTACTAAGACTAATAGTGACTTTTACTTACAGAATAGTTTGCTAAATGCTATTTATTTGAACAATTTAAACTTGATTAACTTCATTTATACAGCAGGGGAAACTCATACAAAGTTTTTCGAGAATTTAAACATTAATCCAAAAGTTATAACTTCTGCTGATACTCGCTTCGATAGAATAATTGGTAAGGTTGAGGAATTAAAGCAAAACAAATTGGAATTTAGCGATATTTTCAAAGATAAGATTGTTTTAATTGCGGGAAGCACTTGGCGAGAAGATGAAGAAATTTTAAAAGATTTCTTTTCAATGATTAAGAAAAAAATAGATAATTTTATTTTAATTATAGTACCTCATGAGCCAACCGAAAATTGTGTAAACAAACTCTCAGCTGATTTTACTAACTCTCTTCTATTTAGTGATTTACTTATTAGCTATAACAGTGAATATAAGTTAAAAAGCGATGTTGTTTTAGTAGATAGTATTGGTAACTTATTGAAGCTATATTCAATTGCTAATTATGCTTATATAGGTGGAGCATTTGGTGCTGGTATTCATTCTGTAGCTGAGCCAGCTGGATTTGGAATACCAATTTTCTTTGGTACAAATTTCAGCAAATCTTTAGATGCTGTAAATTTGGTCAAACAAAAATCTGCATTTTCAATTTCATTTGCTGAAGAAATGTTTGATATATTCTTAAAACTAAGTAAAGACAAAAACTTAAATGATAAAATAGGAATTGCCAATCGAGATTACATATACACGGCACAAGGAGAAAGCGAGAAAATAACTAATGTTTTAATTGAAAACTTAAAACACTATTCAGAAATCAAATTCAATGTTTCCGAAGTAAAGACTGCACAAACGTTGTAGTTTCGAGTATCTGTCATTTGAGTTGTGTACTTCCCAAGCACTAACTCCATTTTAATATTTCCTTTACCTAAGTAATTCATATAAGCTTGAGGTATAACAGCTGTAGCTTTGTTTGCCCCATAAGTAACAAATCTTTTATTTCCATTGGAAACTAAAAGTCTGTAATTCAAATTTGTATCAATACTTTCCCAAGTAACAACCAATGAGTCTGTGCTAACAATTTTAGATAGATTACTGTGAGAGGTTATAGTAGGTTGGTCTTTCATTGCAGGTACTTCAGCATTGAATCCTTGAAAATAAGAAACACCAGAAAGATAGAATTTATGAGTAAATTCACCAAAAGAAAAGTTTGAAGTGTCTAAGAAATATCCTTTACCAAAAGAAAATATATCTGCACTGTAAGTTTTGTAACCATATATTTTCTCAACACTTACAAGTGGAATTGAAATACTATCTACTTGAAGCATACCGCCATCGAAATAGCTTCTGCTTTCAGAATAAAGCAAACCAACTACATTGTTCTTTATATTTTTATTTCCAAGAGAATCATAAGTAATATTTTTAGAAAGATAAATTCTGCCAGTGTAATAAGTCCAATTAACTGGTGGGTTTAAATCGAATATAGGAATAGTTTCGTAATAATTAATTCTTGTATAGCTCTCAGGCTGAGTTGATTCGCAAGCCACAAGCAATATCAGCATTAAAGAAAATAGTATTTTTCTAAATAATTTCATTTCAAAATATTTCAGGTTGTTGGTTAAATAGCTTAATTAAAAATGTTTTTCTATGAATTGGACAAATACCAAATTGTAAAATTGCTTTTCTATGAGCTGCAGTTCCATAGCCCTTATTCTGTGCAAAGTTATAATCTGGATAAAGCAAATGGTACTTTTCTTCCATTAGTTTATCACGTGTTACTTTAGCAATAATAGAAGCAGCTGCAATTGAAAGAGATTTGCTATCGCCTTTTACAATTGGAAATTCTTCAAAATTACTATTAATTTTGAAATTTCCATCAATTAAAAGTGCATCTGGATTGCTGGTAAGTTTTTCCAAGCAAATTCTCATTGCCAATTTGCTCGCTTGCAAGATATTGATTTCATCAATTTTAGTATGTTCTACCACACCAATTGAAAATTCAATATTGGAAATTAAATAGCTGTAAATTTCTTCTCTTTTAGATTTGCTAATTTGCTTAGAGTCATTAATGCCGAGATTTTGGATAGCTTTTGTGCGAGTCAAAATAGCAGCAGCTGCCACTACCGGGCCAGCTAAACAACCTCTACCAGCTTCATCGAGTCCAACAATTGTTGAGTAATGCTTAAGTTTTTTTTCAATTGAAAAGTTTGGAAGTTCTTGCTTAATTTTCATTAATCAATTTAAGAAATTCCTGTCTCAAATTTAACTCTTCAAGTAAATATCCTCTCATAACGGAAGTTACCATTTCTGATTTATTCTCATCGCCACGAACTCCTCTGGCAATCATACAATAATGCTTTGATTTGATAACAACACCAAGTGCTTTGGGTTTGAGTAATTTCTCCAAATAATCTGCAATTTGCTCACCCATTTCTTCTTGAATTTGCCCACGTCGAGAGAACCATTCTGTGATTCTAGTAAGTTTCGACAAACCTATCACATAATCACCAGGTATATATCCAATAGCACAGGTTCCTGAAATTGGCTGCCAATGATGTGAACATAAAGACATTATGTTTATCCCTTTGGAAATTATCAACTCATTTACTTTTTTTCTATTTGGGAAGATTGTAAGCTTTGGAGCAGATGTATATCTTCCTATCATAAGTTCATTAATATACATTTTTGCTAATCGTTTTGGTGTGTTAGCACTATTTGGGTCGTTCCTATCAATTCTCAGAATATCTAATACTTCAATCATTTTCTTTTCGAGATTAACAACCATTTCGGCTCTATCTGTTTCGCTTATAGGGAAATTTCCATTTGCATCGAAAAGTTCTTCGCCAATAGAGTTAACTTTTGGAAATTCAATAGATGATTGTTCTTCCAAATCTAATTCTTCATCAGTCAAATCGTAATCTGCTTCAATAATTTTCAAATTTTTGTGTTCCATACTTTAGTTAAATTGTTCATATCTTTTTAATTCTACTTTGTCTCCAAAGTATTCTACATAACTTGCTGGAGTTTCATAAAGAGTAATTTTATGTAGTTTGCAATTAGTTAATTTACTTTCTAAAATTCGCCAAAAAAGAACTGCTAAATTTTCAACAGTTGGGATATAGCCACGAATAAAATCCACATCGTAGTTTAAGTGCTTATGATCAACTAAGTTAACTAGTTCATCTGTAATAAGTTTTTTTAAATATTTCAAATCAATTACATAGCCAGTTGCATCATCGGGCAAACCCCCTACTGTAACGTCAAGCACATAATTATGCCCATGACCATTAATATTGTTGCACTTATCGAAAGTTTCTTCATTCAATTCAGCACTAAATGTTGGATTGAACAATCTGTGAGAAGATGAAAACTCTACTCTTTTGGTTACGTATAGCATAATTATAACTGTTTGGTTATTCTAAATAAACTTAATTTCTTAATTTTGAAGATGAAAAATATCCTTATTCTCTTAAGTATTGTTTGCTTAGCGGCTTGTTCTTCCACAAAGGAACAAATCAAAAGTAATTTAGGAACTAATTCCAATTTTCACATTAACGTGAAAAACGTAGAATTTATTGCAAAAATTAATACAAGTTTCCCTGAAAACAGTATTAGCTTGAATAGCAAAGTAATTATAGCCAATAATGATTCATTGCAAATGTCTGTTTCAGCTGCATTTGGTTTGCAAGTGGCTAAATTATTTGCAAGCAAAGATGAAATGTTATTCTATAATATTTTTGAAAATTCTGTTACTTCTGGAACTCCTTCATCAGAAAATTTATTTAAACTCACTCAAATCAATTTGTCATTCGAGGAACTGATTCATTTATTGAAATCAGAAGTACCATCGCCAATTGACGAATATAAGTTAATAAAGAATGTTGATGGCAAAGATTACACTGCTTTTGCAAAAACAAAAAAAGAGGGAATCGAGTATCTGACAATAAATAAAGATAATGGAACTTTGCGTCAGTATCAATTCAAAAACAATGAAGGTGTTTTAATAACATCTGTTAGTTTTAAAGACTATAAGCTCTTTGATAATGAATTATTTGCTTCAAATATTACAATCAATATTCCAAACTTGAATGGTACTATGACATTTGAGATTGAAGAAATGACAATCAATAAAATAATAGAAGGTGCTTTGAAATTTAAAGTGCCATCTGATGCTAAAACAACTAAATTGAATTGATAAATTGGCAAATAGTTTTTACATAGTTTTTGCAATTATTTCTATTTGCTTTTCAATTAATTTGTTAGGTCAAAGCACCCAAGCTATTGATACAATTAAAATTAGCAGTGATAGCTTAGACACTTCCAAATCTAAAAAAAAATCATCTTCATCTATTGATACAATCGTAAATTATAAAGCTAATGAGAGTGTTCGATTAAACTTGAAATCTAAAGATATGAGATTGAAAGGAGAATCGCAACTTAACTACAAAACTCAAAAATTGGAAGCAGAAATTATTGAGATTAACTTTCAAAGTTCAACACTTAAAGCAATGCCTGACACTAATGAAAATGGTAAAAAGTTTGGCTATCCTAAGTTTATAGAATCAGGCACTACCTATGTTGGCGAAAATATAAAGTTTAATTTCAAAACAAATAAAGGTGCTATTGGCTTAGGCGAAACAGAAATAAGTAATGGTTTCTTTTTCGGCGAGAAAATTAAAAGAGTTTCACAAACTGAGCTTTTTGTAAAAAACGGTAATTACACAACTTGCGATGCACCCCACCCACATTATTACTTTGGTTCATCGGAGATGAAGCTAATTGCACAGGATAAAATCTTTCTAGACCCAATGGTGTTTTATGTGGAGGATATTCCGCTATTTGCTTTGCCAATTGGTCTATTCTTTCCTGCTCGCAGCGGTAGAAGTTCAGGATTGATTGTACCTACCTATTCTTTTTCAAGAAATAGAGGTGTTATTTATGAAAATTTTGGTTTCTATTGGGCAGCTTCCGATTATTTTGATTCTCAAATAACTTTTAACTTTTTTAGCAAAGGTGGTTATTTAGCTAAAAACCATAGCAATTGGGTACTGAGAGATGTGTATAACGGTAGTTATGATTTGGAGTATGGAAAAACTCGTAATACTCCCGATGAAGACTTTGCAGATAACTACAGACTTAGATTTACACACAACCACAAACTAACTCCCAACGAGAATTTAGTTGCTAATATGAATTTCTTCTCTGCTAATTTCAATAGAAATACTTCAAATAACATTAACGATAGGGTTACTCAAAACATAACTTCTAACGCATCTTATTCAAAAAATTATGATGGTGGGACTTCTGTTGGCTTGAACTACAATAGAGAGCAAAACATTATTACAAACGCTCACAATCAAAGTTTGACTGCAAACTATAATTTACCAAATCAAAAACTATTTGATATTGGCGATAAAGAATTTGCTATAAATTCAAGAGTTAGTGCAAATCTCTATCAAGCAAAAAATTATCGAATACAGCAAACTAACTTTGCCGATGGCTCATCAAGAATAGACTCTGGCTTCGCAAATGAGCAAAGAAACCACATATCGTTTCAACCTCAATTGATTTATAACTTGCCAAGATTATATTTTTTCAATATTGTTCCTAGTATTTCATTTGGTGGAAATGGTTATTTCAGAAGAATTAAAGAAAGAAAGTACGATTCTCTAAATAGTAGAGTGGTTGATGAATATGAATATGGTTTATTTGGTGAAGCTTGGTATAGTTATGGGGTAAATTTTTCAACAAGATTCTATGGAATTTTAAACCCAAGAATGGGAAGTTTAAATTCTATCAGACATACATTAGAGCCAGTTATATCATTAAATATCAATCCTGATTTCACTGCTGAATACTACTCTACTTATAAAGACACTAGACAAAATAAAGATATAAGATACAACAAATATATTAATGAAGGTGGGAGTCACGCATCTGAGTTTGCAGGTGGGAATTTAGGTTTAAGCTTAAAAAATAGATTTGAAGCTAAAGTAGCTCAAGGCGATACTCTTGAAGATAAGAATATTGAAATATTGCAATTGGATTTTAGCTCCAATTATAATTTGAAACTCGATTCATTTAAACTTTCGCCTGTACAGGTTTCATTTAGAACTCCAGCTTTGCCTTTTGTTAATTTCTCTGGTAATGCAACATTCAATCCTTATAATCAAGTATTTGTAAATGATACATTGCAACGAAGGAGTTATTGGAGAGACGATAAACAATATGCTCTTTCTGCTGGCAATGGTTTAGCTCGTCTTACAGACATTTCGTTCACCCTTTCTACTTCTCTATCGGATAAAGGATTTACAACACAGCCAAACATATCTAATAATCAAGTTCCAAAAGATAGTATTGGAATTGGAGATAGATTCCAAAATCGTAGAGATTTGAAAGAAATTGATGCAGATATATTTGCAGATCACAGCGAGGGCTATATGCCAAGTCCAATGTCTTGGACATTGAATTTAGGAGCTCAATTCGCCTATAGAGAGCCGCAGAAATCATTAATAAATCGTTCATTCACTCTCAATGCAGATTTTAACTTTAATTTAACCAACTCCTGGAAAATAAATGCAAATGCATATTACGATGTTGTAAACAATCAATTAGTTAATACTTCAATTGGATTGATAAAAGATTTACATTGTTGGGATTTGAATTTCCGATGGTATCCAACAGGGTTTAATCGTGGTTATTACATACGTTTTGGCATAAAAGCATCACAATTAAGAGATTTGCAATATGAAAAACGTGAAGATCCAATTTTTAGATAATGATAATTTTTAGAAGTTTTCTAAAAAATATTATTTAATTTGTGTTAAATATATTATTACAATGAGTTAAATGTGAAAAAAATATTAGTTATTGAAGATGAAGAACTACTAAGAACTAGCTTAATGGAACTTTTGGAAATTGAAGATTACGAAGTTATTGGTGCTAAAGATGGCGTAGTTGGGCTTCAAAGAGCCAACGACGATAAGCCAGACTTAATTATTTGCGATATTATGATGCCTAGAATGAATGGCTATGAAGTAATTAAAAATCTAAAAGAAAATCCAAATACTGAAACTATTCCTTTTATTTTCCTTACTGCTAAAGCAGATAAAGTAGATAGTAGATTTGGTATGGATTTAGGAGCTGATGATTATTTAACTAAACCATTTAATAAATTTGATTTATATAACTCAGTTAAATCGAGATTAGAGAAACAAAGCAAAGTAAATCAGAAATATGAAGCAAAGATTCAAACTCTAAAAGCAAATTTAGCTTCGACCTTACCGCACGAACTCAGGACTCCACTTAATGGAATTTTAGCTTCGTCTCAATTTTTGCTGCAAGAAGTTGATGAATTGGATAAATCAGAAATCAAGGAATTGCTTCAAACAATTTATATTTCTGGTAAGAGATTGAGCCAACTTGTTACAAATTATCTACTCTATTCAGAAATAGAAATAATTTCATACGATGTAGATGCTTGCAATAAGCTACTAAATCAGAAGATATTAAGCGTGAAAGAATTAACTGAAAACGTATTTAAAAATAGATTTGAAGAAAACGAGAGAGAGCTTGATTTGCGTATAAATATTGTTGATGCACAAATTAATTTCTCTGAATCATATTATAAGAAAATTTGCGAAGAGTTAGCAGATAATGCTTATAAGTTTTCAAATCAAGATCAGCTCGTGAAAGTTACTACTCATTTGGAAAATGAAATTTTTTGTATCAAAGTAGCTAATATCAATAATTTGAATATCAATATTACAGCAGAAGATGTTTCAGCTTACGTACAGTTCAATAGAGATGTATTTGAGCAACAGGGCTCAGGTATGGGGCTTGCAATTGTTAAAAAATTGATGGGAATTTACAATGGTAAATTGAATATCAGAAATTTGGAAAATAATTACATTGAATTTTCAGTGGAAATTCCAAACGCATTTCCAGCGGAATTAGTCAAATAAGTTCCCTTTATTTAATAAATTTTTACTATCGAAAAGTGTTTTAATTGATTTATGCATTGTATAAATTTCTTCGCCAAGCATTAGCTTTAAATATTCTCTTTTTAATTTACCAATTCCATGCTCTGCAGAAACTGTGCCTTGCAGCTCAATAGCTTTTAGCATAAATTCTTTATATATAGCTCTTCCAAAATCATATTCAGTTTGACTTTTGGCAAGAATATTTGCATGTAAATGGCAATCGCCGATATGACCAAAAACAACAAATTCAAGACCCGATGCTTCTAATTTTGATTTAATAAATTCAAAATAATCAGAAAAATATTCCGAAGGTACAGCCGAATCAGTACCTAACTTTCTCGAACCATACTTAGTTATAAAGTCATTGACAAAAAGTGGAATAGAATGTCTATATGCGTCAAATTTTGCCATTTCATTTTCAGTTTGCAAAAGCATAGTCTCATCTGAATAAATTGTGCATTCTTGAATCTTTTCAAAATGGTACTCAATTGCTTGGTCAATTTCTTCGTTTGTTAGTTCTATCTCAATCCAAATAGCTGAAATAGAATTTTCTGGCAAACTTGGGATTTCTTTTTTTAGTATGTTTAAGCAATTAATGTCAAAGTATTCAATAAGAGTTGGTTTGAACTTTGAATCAATTCTTAAATTTGAAACATAGTTAAGCATATTTGCATCTTTTTCAAAAAAACTAACAATGCCAATGCGGACTTGAGGTAAGTCAATTACTTGATAAGTAATTTCAGTAATTACCCCCAATGTTCCTTCTGCACCTATAAATAAATCCAATAAGCTCATATTGGGCTTTAAATAATAACCGCTTGCATTCTTAACTTTTTGCAACTGGCTTTCTTGGAATTCAAATGAATATACATTATCAACTGATTGCAGTAAGTAATTGTTATTAATAGTATTTTGCGTTCTATCAAGTTTGATTATTTCTCCATTTGGAAGTAATATCTCTAAACAAAGTACAAATTTTCTCATAGAGCCATATTTAAAACTTCTTGAGCCAGAGGCATTTGTAGATATGTTCCCTCCAATCATAGACCAAGTTTCTGTTGGATTTGGTGGCAAGAATAAGTTATGTTCTTTGAGTAAGTTTTGTAAATCTATTAATCTATATCCAGCTTCAAGAGTAATAGTTTTATTGAGCATATCAAAGTCTATCACTTTATTGAGTTTTTCCATTGAAATCATTACTCCGCCCATAGGCACTTTACTGCCTGTAGTGCCTGTGCCACCAGCAGATATGGTAAACTCAATATTCTTAGAATAAAGATTCTTGATTAATTCCTGTAGCTCTATTTTGCTTTCTGGTATGGATAATTCAGTGGCATTCCCTTGCAAATTTGAAGCATCTGTAAGGTAGGATTGGAATTCATCTTTGTTATTTTTTACAATCATTTTAAAAAGAAGAAACCCTAAGAATTAGAAATGCTTAGGGTTTAAATATTGCTAGAATTAAAATCTTATGAATTCAAATCAGAATCTAAATGATCGCTTGCTCTCATACCGCCTGCTTTTTTGACTATAATGTCATCGTAGTGGTCTGAAATCATAGCAACTGTTTTAAGCGAAGCCACAAACTCTTGGTCATCCATATTAGCACCAGTAATTGCGTGTGAGAAAGTTATAGTTCCATCGAATAACATTCCAAATGCACCAAAGTGTAATTCTGAATTTTTTCTAAGTAAGAATTTCATTAAATCCTCATTAGCTTCTGCCCCTCTTACTACATGTGATACACATTCCACAATTGTATCTTTATTGGTGAATGGTCGCACAGTAATCATTACTTGAGTAGAACCGCTAGTAATTGTGAAAGAAGAATTACCAAAAGAAAGATAATCTGGAAATTCTTTTGTTAAAATTTCTTGAATCTTCTTGACAGTTTCATCAATTAATTTTTGTGGGTTATCATCGAAATAAAGTTCTTCGTCTAACTCAAAAACTTCATCACTCATTTACTCCTCCGAATAAAATTTTAATTTAATTATTATTTTGTATTGTTATCGTTCAAAAGTCCCATTTGGCTTTTAAGTTTAAGTAACTCATTGTCCACATTGGAATTAGTGCTTAGTTTTTTAAACTCTTGGTCTAAATTTGTATTCTCGCCAGCTAATTGTTCGAAAGCAGAAGCTTCTGCTTCAATTGTTTCCACTTTAGCTTCTAATTTATCGAATTTGCTGAAAGCATCAGTACCAACACCACTCACAGATTGAGCTAATTGTTTCTGAGCTTTTGCAGCTTGCGAACGGGCAATCAAAGTACTTTGTCTTTGTCTTGCTTCGTCAAGTTTATTTTTAATCATATCAAGCTGAGTGCGAAGCTTTATTGAAGTTTCTTTAGCTTGTATCGTAATTGGTTCTAAATCAGCAATGTTCTTTTCGGTAATAGCTTTTTTTTCTAAAGCAGCTCTTGCCAAATCTTCTCTATCGGCTCCAAGAGCTTGCATAGCTTTTTGTTGCCAATCTTCTCTATCTTTTCTAGCTTTTTCAAGTTTTCTTTCCAATGATTTTTCATTGGCAATTGATTGAGCTATTGATAAAGTGGCTTTATTAACGGATTCTTCCATTTCTAAAACCATCTGTTTTAGCATTTTCTCAGGATCTTCTGCCTTGTCTAATGCATCATTGACATTGGAAGAAAAGATATCTGTAATTCGAGAAAATATTCCCACGGTTTCCTTTTAAAATTAAATTTACACAGAAATGTTTTGTAATATATCAATTTGTTTTAAATTGAAAAAACAAACTTTTAGTTATTTCAAAACTATTAACGTATTTTATCGTTTATTGTTCAAAAATGTTGTTCTTTTACTAAAATATTTCAAAGGAAAATATGAGTTTCGACATATCAAGCATGATGGGCAAAGTCCGAGAAATGCAGGAAAATATGCAAAAAATCCGTGAAGAGTTGAGCAAAAAAGAAGTTTCTGGCGAATCTGGTGGTGGAATGGTAAAAATTATTATGAATGGCGAGTTTCAAACGAAAAAAATTGAAATAGCTAAAGAATTGATAAATTTAGAAGAAAGTAAAATGTTGGAAGATTTAATCGTAGCAGCTTTCAATAATGCAGTTAGAAATATTCAAGACTTAAATTCAGAAGAATTGTCGAAAGTGAAAGCTGGCTTGCCAGATATTCCAGGATTGAATTTTTGAGCTCAATTTTGGGGAAAATTAATGAATCTCATTTGTTAGATTTGGCAATAATTTATTTGGCAAGAAATGAAATATTCATCTGAATCTTTAGAGCGTGTGATTGATTTATTCGCAACTCTTCCATCTGTGGGAAGAAAAACAGCTCAAAGATTGGCATTTTATGTGTTGAAACAAGATATGGATTATGCAGAGAAATTTGCTCAATCTTTAGTGGAAATGAAGAGAAGTATTAAGCTTTGCTCTATTTGCTTTAACTATACTGAAAACGACCCTTGTCCGATTTGCACTTCGGGAAATAGGAATAGGAATCAAGTGTGCATAGTAGAAGAGCCAAATGATGTGATTGCTATTGAAAAAACAAATGAATATAAAGGGCTTTACCACGTGTTGCACGGCTGTTTAAATCCACTTGAGGGTATTAACCCAGACGACATTAAAATCAAAGAACTATTGCCAAGACTTGTGGAAACCGATGAAGTGATTTTAGCACTTAATCCGAGTATGCAAGGCGAAGCAACATCTCTTTATATATCGAGATTTCTGCGACCTATGAATATTGCTATTACAAAAATCGCAAGTGGAATTCCTTTAGGGTCATCGTTAGAATTTACAGACGAGGCAACTTTAGCTAGAGCTATGGAAATGAGAGTGAAATTCTAAATGAAACTAAAATTTCTATACATATTGATTTTTACTTCTTTGATTATTGCTAGTTGTGATACTTTTTCAACTCGCACTCCCGATAGTCCAACTCAAGGTAATACTTCATATAAACCAGCTACTTCGATTGATATCCTAATTGATAACTTAAAGCTAAGTATGACAAACAATGATTTAAACATTTATTACTCAATGTTTCCAGAATTACAAGACTCAATTGAATATGTTTTTACTCCTTCAAACAACACTATTGCAAATTATGCTGATATTTTCAAAGATTGGACAGTAGAAAAAGAAAAAAGATATTTCAACAACTTTGTGGCAGAAATAAATAAGAATGTGAAAAGTAACTTTATTCTTACTTTAACTTCACAAGTAGATTACCCAAATTATTCTTCTATAATTTTAAAGTATAATGCTTTCTATCCAAGAACAAACAAACAATCAATAAATCTTTTGGGTACTTCACAATTGGATTTAATCAAAACGCAAAAAGGAATTTGGAAAATATCGAAATGGATAGACAATCCAGCATCTGATTTGGTGGACTCTACATCCACTTGGAGCCTTTTAAAAGGAATTTATAGCTATTAGTACAATACTTGCAATAGAAAGCTCCTGCGATGAAACTTCAGCTTCGATTGTATCGAATGGTGAGGCAAAGTCAAATATTATTCATTCCCAATATTTTCATGGAAAATTTGGCGGTGTAGTACCAGAATTAGCATCGAGAGCTCATTTGGATAAAATTTCAAGTGTTGTCAAATCGGCACTTTCGGAAGCTAATTTAGAAATTGAAGATGTTGATGCAATAGCAGTTACTAATGAGCCTGGGCTTATTGGTTCACTTTCCATAGGAATAAACTTTGCAAAAGGATTAGCTCTACAAAAAAATTTACCTATTCTACCTATAAACCATATTGAAGGACATTTATTCTCTGGACATTTGCAAAACAGAGAGATTGGCTTCCCTTTTATTGGATTGGTTGTAAGTGGAGGGCATACTTCCCTTTTTTATGTTGAATCATTCGATAAGTTTGAAGTTATCGGCTCTACAATTGATGATGCGGCTGGCGAAGCTTTCGATAAAATTGGTAAAATGATTGGATTGGATTATCCAGGTGGCCCTTTGATTGATAAACTTGCTAAATTAGGAAATCCTAAACGGTTTGACTTTCCAAGACCACTTATAAATGAAAAGAATTTTAATTTTAGCTTTAGTGGTTTGAAAACATCTGTGCGTTATTTCTTGCAAAAAGAATATCAGAATAATGTTCCACAAGAAGATATAAGCGATATTTGTGCTTCAGCTCAAGCTGCAATTTGCGAAGTGTTAATTAAAAAAACTGTTAAAGCTGCAAAGTATTATAACTGTAAAACAATTGTTGTTTCTGGTGGAGTTTCAGCGAATTCTCAATTGAGGAATGATTTTGAGAATCTAAATGGCTTTGAGGTTATCACTCCAGATATAGGCTTCTGTATTGATAATGCTGCAATGATAGGATTTATAGCTGAAAAGAAAATCAACCAAAATGGGTTAGAAGCTTATCGTAACTTCGACTTTCAAGCAAATAGCAGTTCTATAAGAGCAGGAAGAAAAGAAAAATCTTACTAGTTTTCTGTTTCAATTTTAGTTTCTATTTCTCTCCACATTTTTTGGCAAGGGAAAGTATTAGAATAAAAAACCTCTCCCAACACAACTGAATCTATGCCAATACTGGTAAGTTCATTCAAAAGCAATAAATCTTTCGTATTGGTTATTCCTTCATAAATTGTGATTCTCGCATTTGACTTTACTTCTAAATTTTTGATTTTATTAAGTACTTCTGTTATATTTTCATCTTGGCAATCTAATACAATTCTATTGAAATTATTGTTAATTAGTAATTCTTGATTGGAAATATACTCATCAATATTTAATTTTAGCAAAACTCTGCTGTTCTGCAAGTATTCACTAACTTCATTGATTAAATCTAAATTTACACCTCTATGTATAATTCTACTTACTCCCAATTTTAAATAGAATTCCACTTCAATCAAAGTTTTTACCTTAGTTTCAAGTAAAATTGGAATATCAGTATTTGCACATATATATTTAATAGATTCTATATTCAATTTATTACCATCGAATGAATCGCAATCCATTACTAATACAGATTTTGCATTCTCTTTTCTAAGCAATTTTATAAATTCTTCAGGCTTATTTTCAAAATAAGAATAAATATAGTTGCTATCAAAATCAGATTCAACCTTATGCTTACATTTACCTGCGCTAAGCTCTATTTTTGGGATTACAAGTATCATTTCACAAAGTTTAATGCTTTCACAATAAGTATATCAGTTTTAATCTCTGAATTTTTAATTTCTTTCATTACAGATTGAATGGATTTTTCGGCAATTAGTTTGGAATAGCCAAGTGAAATCATTGCTTGAATTGCTTCATTTATTTGACTTGAATTGCTAATTTGTTCTGAACTTGAGCCACCAAAATCTAACTTATTGAATTTATCTTTTAGCTCAAGTATTAAGCGTTCAGCAGTTTTTTTCCCGATTCCTGGGAATTTTTGAATCATAAAAACATTCTCAGAAAGTACTAAGTTTCTTAGTTCGTCTGCGGAAACAGATGAAAGTATTGACAAAGCTATTTTGGGTCCTATTCCAGAAATTGCGATAAGGAGTTTGAAGACTTCTTTTTCTTCTTTTGAGCTAAAACCATATAAACTTAATGAATCTTCTTTGGCGATTAATTCAATTTGCAAGAATGCATTGCTTCCAATTGCACCCATGCTTTGGGCTGTTTTTATAGAAGTATAAGCCAAATAGCCAACACCATTGCAATCTATAATCACATTGGTGTTGTTATTTTCCAAAAGCTTGCCATTTAATGTAGCAATCATTCTATTACCAACTTCTTAATTTTCACTTCGCTATTTTGAATTACTTCAATAAAGTAAATTCCTTTTGCAAAGTTACTCAATTCAATTCTAACATTGGCTTTAGAATATTCATTTTCAAAAACAACTTGTCCAATCATATTTTTAATGGTTACTTTTGAATTCGATGAATTACTCAAAGCAAGTTCAAAATTGCCATTGTTTGGATTTGGGAAAATATGAATTTCATTTGCAAACAATTCAGTTTCAACATCTGTTTTAGTTACCACAATCGGTGAAGTCATTATTGGGCAGAAACCTTCTATTTGATATTCAACTTTATAAGAGCCAACTTTACTTGTATTAAGAATCCTATTATTTTCTCCAATAATTAGGCTATCGCCAAAATACCATTTATAGTCTTTTGCTTCTGGTGCAGTAAGCACCCCACTTTCATTTTTTATATCTTCAATTTGAGGTTTTGGTAAGAATGTGAATTCATATTCTTTTGAAACTTCAATACAATTATTAAAGTTGCTGGCAGATAGGATGTACCTGCCTGATTGTTTAATATCTAAGATTCTCTTTTTCGAACCATCAGACCAATTATATGATTGGAAACCAAAATTAGCTGTAAGTCTTACCGAATCCCCTTCGCATATTATTGATTTATTTTGAGATGAACTTACAACCAGTAAATTTCTATCGAGAACATTTACTTTAATTAACTCACTTTTTGCAGAATTTATTTCATCTTTAGGAATAGTTAAGTAATATAGCCCAGATTCTTTTACGACAATGCTTTTTGTAGTTTCACCATTTGACCAAAGATAGTTTGGATAATCAATTTTGGAAGTTAAAACTACTGAATCCCCTCTGCAAAATTCAATAGCACTATTTGCTTGAATTTCAACTTTAGGTTCGTTAAATTCATTAATTTTAGTAGTCCAAACTCCTTTCCCATAAGTTCCAGCATATAGAGTTTTTGTTGGGTAATTGATTTCCAAATCAGTTACTACTACATTTGGCAAATTACCTTCCATTTTAATCCATTTTGCAGAATTATAATCTGAGAAATAAACTCCTATATCTGTACCAATATAAATTCTATCTGGAGAATTATTTTGGTATTCAATGCAATTTACTGGAACATTTGGCAAATTACCTGAAATATTAGTCAATGTGTCATTTTGCCAAATAATTACTTTGTCGTTGCCTGTAAAGTTTGATTGAGTAATGTATATTTTCATTGGATTATTGTAATCCACAGCAATATCAGAAATAGAACTGGTAGAGTTGTATATATTTTTCCAGTTAGTACCCCCGTCTGAAGTCATATAAATAGTGCCAATTGTAGCAGCATAAATATACTTACCATCTTTTGGAGAAATACTTATCAATCTAAAAGTATTTGAAATTGGAAAACCAAAATTTGAAATCTTTTTGAATGAACCAGTTGCTCCATAATTGTCAGACTTCCAAATATTATTATAACCTACATATAAGTTTTTGGGATTTGTTGGGTCTAATTCTACTGGAGCAACCCAAGCACCAGCTTCAGCTGAACCATAATTCTTTCTTAATATAGCTGTATCTATAACTAAGTTAAAGTTAGTACCTCCATTTGTAGATCGAGAAACTGCACCAAAATAAATAGAACAATAAAGTCGTTGTTTATCCAAAGGATCGGCAGCACAGTCCATACCGTCTCCCCCAAGAACATTTTTCCAAATATTATTCGCGAAGTATGCAGAGCCATTATCCTGAGCTCCTGCAACTATATTCGGTGCAGAAGTTTGGTCAATATCAATTTTATAGAATTGCATTATGGCTAAATTTGCGTTCAAATTCACCCATTTATTTCCAGAGAATTTATCTATACCGCCATCATGACCAGCATAAATTTCATTCGAATTTGGATCGAAAATTAAATCGTGATGATCGGCATGCACAAATGGTTTGCCATAGCCACCATTCCAATGGGTAGTGAAAACAAATGTGCCACCTCCATCGGTAGTTCTCCAAATATTTACACCACCAAAATAAACATCATCTTCATTTTTAGGATTGACAGCAAGCGTCAAATCATAAAATCCTTGACCTTTATCATCAGTCCCATCTACCCAACCAAGTATGTTTTTATAACCAGGTTTACCTAATTCCATTAAAGTTTCAAAAGTAGCACCCTCATTTTCAGAAACTAATACAGATTGCAGCGCATATTTACTATTGACAGTTGATAGAGCATAAATTTTATTAGGGTTTGCAGCAGTTACGGCAATAGCAGTTCTAAAGCTATTCGAAATTGTTTGAATAGTAGTGAATGATGTTCCAGAGTTTGTTGACTTTAGTATAACGCTTGAGCCACCTCTGCTAGTAGTTGAAGCATAAATAATAGAAGGATTGCCTGGTTTAAACTCCATATCAGCAATTGCTTCAGAGCTTACCTTAGTGAATGATTGTCCAGCATTTGTAGATTTATGAATTCCGTCTGTAGCACCAACTAATATCTCATTGTCATTATTAGGGTTAATCATTATTCGTGAAATGATTTGTTGATTTCTTAGTTCATATTTAAGTGGAAGTTCAGCCCAAGAATTACCACCATCTGTAGATTTCAATACACCAACACTATAATATGGATTACTTGAAGCAAGAGATGCATCGAAATCACCAGTTGCAACATAGACAATATTGTTGTTTTGATTTGAAAAAGCTATATCGCTAATGCAAATTGAAAGAACATCTGTGTATGGAACTTCAAGCCAGCTTGTTCCGCTATTTGTAGTTTTCCAGACACCGCCACCAGCACTACCAACCCATATTTCACTGGTATTCGGTCTGAAGCGAATGCAATTTATCCTTCCAATTCCAAATTTATTATTCGAAGATATTGGGTTGCCTATTGGACCTTTTTTAGTCCATTCAATTGCTTGCAATCTATTGTTTTTATTGACGTTACTCTGAGTAGCTACTCTATAAGCATTTAATATGTTTTCCGCAGTTATTGGGTTTTTGCCACCAAAGGTTCTCATTTCCCAAAAGTGTTTGGCTCTTGCAGTTATCTTCCATCCTTTCACGGAATATACATCTTGATTTTCGATAGATTTGAGAATTTCTTTTTCAGCAGAAATATCTTCAGCTTTTAGTGTTATACTAAAGATTATTAAAAGTAATGTTGCTTTGAGTACTTGTTTCATTTTTAATTTTTAATAATTATGCTTTTTGTAATCTGTAAATTAGTAACAATCTGTAGATTATAAACCCCAATTGCCAATTTTTCAAGGTTTATCTCTTTTTTAAACAAACCTTTGTGTGTAATTTCTTCGTTGTAATACTCTTTTCCAGTCAAATCAGAGATTACAATATTTACTTTGTTTTCAACTTCAAAAAAGTTATCAATAGTGAGTATTTTCGAAACTGGATTAGGATAAATCTTAAATCCAGCTTCATCATTATCTATGACGATTATATTAGAATATTGATAGCAAATATTTGAATCTAAATAAGCAAAATTATAATTTCCAAGTTCATTGACTATTAAAACACTATCTTTTATAGAGGAAATTATCTTCCCATCTTTGTACCAATCTATATTTCTAGATTTATTTGCGGTCAATTTCAGCCCATCTCTAACTAATTCTAGATTGTTTTTGGGGAAAGAATCCAAATTAAGTATATTGCTTTTGAATATAGTGTTGTTTTTGTCTGTAATTTCAATTGAGTATTGTCCTGCATCTATTCTATATAGTGTATCAAGCACTGAACCATTGCTCCATTTGATTGATTTAATATTGTTAATCAAATCTCCAGAAACTCTAAAAGTTAAATTTGGGTTGTAATTTGAGCAAAATGGATTTCTACCTAATAAAGCTAAATTGACTTTTGAAGCATTGCCACTATATTTCAATTCAATTTTATTGGATACACTCACACATTTCATTGAATCAATTACACTTGCATAGTATTTGCCTTCTTTTAAAATTGAGATTGTATCATTGGTTTCACCTGTATTCCAAAAAACATTAGAATTAACTTTTTTGTTTTCTATCCATAGCTTTAAGCTATCGCCATTACTGATTGTTTTTAATCCTGATTGATTTAAGCTTATATTAGTTTTTTTGCATTCGTATAGATTTTTGTACCAAGCTCCATTCCCCCAAGATGCAAGATAAAGATTGCCAGAACCTTCATCGAATGTCAAATTAGTTGTAATCAAGTAAGGTATATTTTGATTCTCTAAGTTCCAAGAATAGTTACTTGCAAAAATATCAAAACTAAACACTCCAATATTGGTGGCTATTAGTACAGAATTGATTTGCCTAACAAAAATTGCATCGTTTATTATTACCTCAGGCAAATCTGAAGTAATATTGAATTTGAAATTATTGCCGTAGTAAGTAATATCATTTTTGTTGTTAGTAAAGTCGAAATCAATATACCCAAGTTCTTTTAAATCAAGAAATTTGATTCTATTTTCTGTTTTTTCAAGTTTGGTAATTGTAGTTGAATTTGTTTTCAAATCAATTGCAATCAAACTTGTATCTTTTACTAAATATACTTTCTTATTAATTTCAGCTATTTGCTTTGTGGGCTGAAAATCGTTTATGTTCGTAATTTTTTCAACTACATTTTGTTGGTTAAGTCTATATAAATTCTCGAATGAAAAATAGAATTTAGAGTCTGATAATTGCACAAAAGGAATAATAAGAGACCGCCTTTCGTTATGCTTGGAGTAATCAAATAAAGTTATATCAATATTGGTTTGTAAATTTATACTTCTCAAGTTTCTTTGAGTGTCGAAATAAAAAACATCATCGCCTATTATTTGAGTTCCATTCAATCCAAATACATCTCCATTGGACAATTGTTTCCAATTATTATTTTCATAAGTTATCAAGCCATTATCGTGTGTGGCTATAACAATATTATCCTGATTGAAATAACTTTTACCAATTTTGTAAATTTGAGCAATATGCATACCATTGCTAAGTGTTTTCCAGTTCTTAGAGTTTGTTACACTCGAATATAAACCACCATCGGTGCAAGCAAAAACTTCATTAAAATGAGGATTAAACTGAATATCGTGAAAATCGTAATGCAACTCATTGCTACTATGCACCCAATTTTCACCACCATCGTTAGTGCTGAAATAACTTACATTGCCAATATAAATATTGTTCTCTTCGTAATTGGAAACACTTAACACTAAGTTAAATTCTTCTTGTTCAAATTTATCATCTATGTTAATATTAATTTCTTTGAAACTATCACCCAAATCATTGCTTTTAAGCAAAGTAGCATCAATTATATTTTGTTTTTTAATTGGCGATTTAAATAATAGCCAAACTGCACTCGTATTTGCATAACTTGTAGCAATTTCAATTCGTCTAACATCTTTAGCTTTATAAATAACGTTCCAGTTTTTGCCAGCATCAATTGATTTATATACATAAGTAGTGTCGCCCTCTTTTGAAGAACAGAAAAGAATTTTGAAATCATTTACTTTTGCTTCCAAATCTCTAATTTTTTTACCAACTAAAGAGCTATCCCAAGTTATTCCAGCATCATTTGAAATTAATATTCCATTACTTCCAGCAATTATTATATTTTCATTATTCTTAGGGTTAATTCTCAATCTTTCTAAAATCTTTAAATCTTTGGGTAAATATTTAAATAAACTTGCCCAACTTTTTCCGCCATCTGTACTTTTGATAAGTCCTGTTGAATAAGCACTTAAGTTCCCATTTGCATCGGCATCGCCAGTAATAGCATAAAGGATATTGGGAGTGGAAATTGAGAACTGAATATCTGAAACTCCTGTAAAAGGTATATCCTGAAATGCAGCTGATTGCCAAGTTTTACCTCTGTTTTCTGAATACCAGATACCACCTGAAGCACTTCCTACAATAATGAAATTAGAATTCAATGGATGGAATCTAACACAGTTCAATCTTCCGTAACCAAAACCAAGTAAATTTTTACTATTATCAATACTTTTGGGCCCAAGTTCAATCCAGTCGTTTGAAAGTGTTAAGCTTGGTTTATTGTTTTTTTTAGCTTCTTGAATTAGCTGGTAAGTATTTATTTTTGATTCAGCCAAAACTAAAATATGGTTCACTACAATTAATGCAATGAACCATATTAGAAATTTTGATTTGAATGATTTTTGAAACATTCTTATCTTAGTTTTTGATTACTTTTTTCAAAATTGTGTAGCCGTTAATTTCTACATTCAAGTAATAAGTGCCAGTACTAAATTGAGTAATATCCAAAGTGTATTCAGAATTATTTGCATCAAGTTTAAAGTTTTTGATTTCACTTCCTTTCATATCTGTGATGCTAAAATTAAGTTTATCATTTGTTTGGAAATTATCTTTTAACACTTTAATATGGAATATACCAGTGCTTGGGTTTGGACTAATCAAAATGTTGCTTTGAGCGATTTCAATTTCAACACTAGAAGTTGCAAAGAACAATTCAAATGAAGTATTTGTACAGCCATTCGTGCTAAATACTTGCACTTTATATTTTCCATCTGAAGTAGGAGTAAATTCTTTTGAAGTCGCTCCTGTAATTACAACTCCATCTTTAAACCAAACATATTTTCCTGATGGCGATTCGCTTGCTATAAGTACTTTATTTTCAACTGTAATTACAGGCAAAGCTGGAGAAGGATTGGCAACAATAGTTACTGTGGCAGAATATGCAAGACAGTCGCCATTAGTAGTTGTGCAAATCACACTATACTTGCCAGCTAGTTTTGCATTTATTCGTTTAGATGTTTCACCGTTAGACCAAAGATATGATTTGAAATTAAAACCAGCTACAGCAATTGAAACTGAATCTGTTCCTTCGCAAATTGTAGATTTATTTACATCATAGTTCAATGTAACTTGTGGAACTACAACTTCTGTAACAACGAAGCTTTCAGAAGTAGAAACACAGCCGTTAAAATCAGATAGTTTTACGTTATAATTTCCAGATGTTTTCACTACAATTTTATTTGTTTTTGCTCCGTTCGACCAAGCAATAGTTAAACCATTAAGATTTGTAGTAGTCAATTCTAAAGTTGTAGAATCGCCTTGGCAAAGTGTAATATTATTGGCATCTATTTTACCACCAGTAGCTTTAACAGTAGCTGTCGCAATATTGCAATCAGAAATTGGAACTTCCCAAATTCCTCTGCCATAAGTTGCAACTTTCAATTTACCAGACAAATAACTGATTTCCAAATCATTTACAACTACATTTGGCAAACCAGTACCCATTTCTTGCCAATTTCCAGTGGAGTTATCTTTATAAAACACTCCAACATCGGTACCTACAAACATTCTATCTTGGGATCCTGCTTGGTATCTAAAACAGTTTACTGGAATGTTTGGCAAGTTATCAGAAATATTTGTGGCATTAGTGTTATTAATTTCAATAACTTTATTGCCAGCATTGAAACCACTAATTGATAAGAAAACTCTTTGGTGATTAGTTGGGTGGACAGCAATACTCGTAATTGAATTCGCATTTGTATAGATTTGAGCCCAATTAGCTCCGCCATCAATAGAGCGTTTCAAATAAGATTTGGCGTACTGATTTGGATAAGAAAAATCGCTATAAGCCACATAAATATATTTAGCATTACTTGCAGCTACAGCAATTGCCATAAGAGTTTGGTTAGAATTATTTGGCCAAGTGCCAACTCTTGAGAAGTTTGTTCCATTATCAACCGAACGCCAAAGTGATTGATGACCTACATAAACTGTACTTGGATTAGATGGGTCTAATGCCATAGGTGCACACCAATAAGCATTTTCGCCAGTAAAATTAGGTAATTGATTTCCAATTTGAGCTTGATTTCCATGAATAATTGGGTAAGAACTACTTGTGATTCCACCATTTGTAGATTTATATAATGAGCCATATTGAGAAGAAGAATAAACTATTTGTGAGTTAGAAGTATTGACAGCATTATCCATACCATCGCCACCCGTCATTGAACCCCAAGTATTATTAATCACTCCAGAAGTTCCATTGTCTTGAGCACCACCCATCACAAAACTTTCATCTTGAGTAGAAATAGACATTCTTGTATATTCAGTATTATTCAATCCTTTATTGGTAGTAACCCAAGATGTACCATTATTTGTAGAAGTAGAAACTCCGCCATCGTGGCCAACATACATTTTATTATTTAAAGGATTTACTTTAATGTCGTGAATGTCAGCGTGAATAATAGGTAAACCAGAATTTTCCATTTGGTAAAAATCAGTCATAGCAGTGAAAGAAGTGCCACCATTAGTTGATTTCCAAGTGTTTATACCGCCAATGAAAACTAAAGAGGAATTAGTTGGGTTAATTTCTATAGCCAAATCGTAAGACCCCTGCCCACCACCAACTTTTGTTCTAACATAATTACCTAAGTAATTGTAAGGAGCTGATGTACTTGTCAATATTACTTGGAAAGTTTCCCCAGCATTTTGAGAACGAATAAATGAATTAAAACCGTTACTAGCATTTACTAATATTCCATAAATTAAAGTTGGGTCTTGAATTGTTGTTGCCAAGCGAATTCTTACACAGCCTGAATAGTTTGCTTTAACAGACCAAATAGTGCCGCTATATTTTGAAATTTTATAAGAGCCATTACCTATTTGAAAAGCTCCAACTAAAACTGCAGGATCGGTAGTAGCAAAAACTATATCTCTACAAAACTCATTTGAAATTGTACTCCAAGTATCGCCACCATTGATAGTTTTAAACACTCCAATATTAGTTGCAGCATAAGCTGTGTTTGGGAGAGTTGGATGGATAATAATTTTATATATTTTGTATTGAGCTTGAGTAGGAACATTGCCAAATATTGGTTGTAAATCCCATGAAACACCAGCATTAGTAGATTTCATTATTCCTATACTGTAATAACCACCAAGCCCAGATGGACCATTGGCATCGCCTGTAGCTACATACATTATGTCTGGATTAGATTTTGAAATTGCAATTTCGGAAATACCGATAGATGCAAAAACAGTTTCATCTAAGCCTTTCCAATTTGAGCCACCATCTGTTGATTGATAGACTCCACCGCCAGATGAACCAGCCCATATTATGTTTGCTTTCGTTGGGTGGAAAGAAATAACATTAACCCTTCCAACTCCCGACCCCTTATCGTTAGCATCGGGCGAATCGAATGGACCTAAAGCTTTCCATATTTGTGCCGCTTGCAATCTATCACTTTTATTTTTTGAATTGTTTTGTCTCTTCCACTGAGACAATTCATTTCTCATATTCAAGAGGTTTGGATAAGTACCATCGAAATTAAGTCTATTTTGCCAAAAGTATTCAGCTCGTTTGAATGGCTTATAACCCTTACCTTTTTTGTCTTTAAGAGTATCAAAATACGCATTATGAAACTTTATAACTTCATGAAAAGATTGGAAGTCAAGTGGTTTATCATTAACAGCAGGTGCTTGTGCGAGCAACAAATTTTGCATTAAAGCAAGGCAAGCAAAAGCTATGATTTTTGTAAGTTTTTTCATTTATTTTGAAATTTAATTTAAAATGAAGTTAAAATTAAGAAAATTTGCATAATTTTTGTTGTAAAAGTTTCTTTAACTAATAATTTCAAGAATTTAATGGAAAAAATGTTTGGTCTTTCTGTTTGTATAATTGCCAAAAATGAAGAAAAAATGATTGCCGATTGCATACAATCTGTTTCCAATATAGCTAACGAAATTATTGTAGTTGACACTGGCTCAAATGATAGAACTATTGAAATTGCCAACGGACTTGGTGCAATTGTTCTTCAAATGGAGTGGCAAAATGATTTTGCAACAGCTAGAAACTTTTCTTTAAAAAATGCAAAATATGAATTTATATTAATACTTGATGCCGATGAAAGAATTTTAGATGAATCTGTATTACAAAGAACACTTGAAACTGCAAAAAGTTACACTGGTGGGTGGCTTTTAGAATTAACCTCCTATGCTTTTAGAGCAGATGGTACTAAAGACACATACATAACGAGTTTATTAAGATTAATCAGAAACCGTGATTTCATTAGGTTTAAAGGTGTAATCCACGAACAAGTGATAGAATCTATTCTTGAAAATAATTTAAAATTAGAAGAAACAAAAGTCAGAATAAATCATTTGGGCTATGCACTTGATGCTGATGCAATGAAAAAGAAACAGCAAAGAAATCTTGACTTACTGCTCGGAGTTATTGCAAAAGAAAGTACAAATGCTTATTATTTTTATCAAATATCTAAGACTTATTTAGCTTTGGGCGATTTGAACTTAGCTGAAAAATATATGCAAGATTGCCTAATGTATGCTTTAGCAAATGGCACTGTACGTCCACAAGCACTCAATTTCGGAGCAATAATTGCATACCAAATGAAGAATTACAATTTGGCTGAGCAAAGAGCTTTCGAATCTCTAAAAATAATTCCTAACCAATCTTTTGCAAACTACGTGCTGGGAGAAGTTGCTTTCGACCTTTCTCAACACTCTGCTGCAATTGGCTACTACAAGAAAGTGTTGTTGGCAAAAGAGAACTTAGATACTATTACAAAAATTGTTGGAGATTACCACGTACCAATTGAACAACTTTTCTTTAGAATTGGAAGGTCGTTTATTGCTTTGAATGAAATAAATCAAGCAGAAGAATATTTCAAAAAAGGAAATGAAATAAACCCTAAAGAAATTTCATTATTGGTTGGTTTGGCAAATATTGAATTTAAAAAAGGTAAACTTGATGAAGCTATGTCAATTTTGCTTTTGGCAAAACAAATTGATTCAAAGCGAACTGACTTGGATAACTTTATTGAAGTGGTGAAAACAGTTATTAACCAAAACAAAAATTTAATCAATTCTAATATTGCAAATAATGACAATAAAAAAGATAACATTCTAACTTTATCAATGATTGTAAAAAATGAAGAAAAAATGTTACCTGGCTGTCTGGAAAGTGTTAAAGGATTAGTTGATGAGATAATTATTGTTGACACTGGTTCAAGCGATAGAACTATTGAAATTGCAAAAAGTTTTGGAGCTAAAGTATTTAACTTTATTTGGAACGATGATTTTGCTGCTGCAAGAAATGAAAGTTTGAAACATTGCACTGGTAAATGGATTTTATATCTTGATGCCGACGAAAGAATTAGACCAATAAATAATGCTAAATTTAGAGAAGAAGTATTAAAACTACCTGAAAATATCGGTGGTATGGTCTGCACAATCGAAAGTTCACATTTGGCATTAACTGGTGAAAAAGATTTCCATAGAGGTGGCTATCCTAGAATATTTAAGAATTTGATTTACCCAAAAGTAAAGTTTATTGGTAGAGTACACGAGCAAATTTCTCCATCTTTAAAAGATGCTGGAATGGACTTTATCAATTCAGACATTGTAATTGAACATCTTGGCTACGACCAATCAACGGAAATAATGCAAAGCAAAGTACAACGCAATTATAAAATGTTGCTTCAGCATGTCAATGAAGAACCATTGAATGGCTATGCTTGGTTTCAGCTTGGTCAAACATTGGGGCAAATGCAATTACTTAAAGAAGCTGAAGAAGCAATAAAATTTGCCATTTCTTGCGAAAATTTATCTGATTCAATCTTTTCGAGTGCAGCCAATTCATTGTCACTCTATTCTGGCAAAAAAGGAGACTTTGAAACTGCTTTGTTGTGGGCAAATAAGTCATTAGAAAAAGCACCAGACCAAGTGTATGCAAACACACTTAAAGCTTATGCTTTACTAAATTTGAAAAGAAACAAGGAAGCTATTCCAGTTTTTGAAGAACTTTTAGCCAAAGATTATGACTTCAACAAAGCTCCATTAACTGGTTATGACATTTTAGTAAAAAAAGATATGCTACAAAAAAGTTTGGAAGAAGCAAAAAAAGGGTTAATTTAAAAAACACTATTGCTCTTCAAAATCTTTTGGCAATTTATTCAGTAAATTCAAAGAAGCAATTCTATATGCTTCGTTCATTGTTGGGAAATTAAGAATATTATCTAAAAAGATGTTAATTGTATTCCCATTTAGCAATGCAATTTCAGCTGTGTGAATCAAATCAGTAGCTATTTCTCCAATGATTTGCACTCCAAGTATGAAACCATATCTATCGGCAACAATTTTAAGCATACCATCGGTATTACCTTCAATTTGTGCCCTAGCTACTTCTTCAAATTCTGCTTTACCAACAAAGACTTCATTTTTGCCAAATTTTTCAATAGCTTCTTTCTCATTCAGTCCAATAGAAGCAATTTCGGGAACTGCATAAATTCCATAAGGGAAAATTTGAGCTGTATTTCCATGCTCTAAATTTAGAGCGTGGCGAACTGCGTATCTACCCTGTTCCATAGAGCTAGATGCCAATGATGGAAAACCAATAACATCACCAACAGCGTAAATATTAT
Organism: uncultured Hyphomicrobiales bacterium; assembly: GCA_964650885.1. Taxonomy (GTDB): domain Bacteria; phylum Bacteroidota; class Ignavibacteria; order Kapaibacteriales; family UBA2268; genus JAPLFM01. The sequence goes on from CAZYXG010000017.1 coordinate 39,161, forward strand.
CCGCAGTAGTTTTATAATGCTTATCTACTTTAATATATCTATCATCTACTAGTTCAACACCAGCTTTCTCAAGATTTAATTTTTCGATATTAGCAACTCGACCTAAAGCAAAAAATGCCTTATCTGTTTTAATTATTCTTCCAGACATAAGTTTTGTTTCTACTTGAGAAACACCATTCCATTTAACATACTCATAAGTATCTTCGCCAATAAACTCTCCGCCATATTCAGTAAATGTTTTCAAGAAACGATTTACAATTTCTTCATCTATGAAATTGATTGGCAATTTAGCTTTATCCAACATATACACTTTTGTGCCTAAAAGTGCAAATATAGTAGCATACTCACAAGCTATAACTCCCCCTCCCAAAACAATCATTGATTGAGGAATGTAGACTAAATTAAGAATTGAATCCGAATCGAGAATATGTTCGTGGTCAACATCAATATCAGTGGGAGTTCTTGGTCTTGAACCAGGTGCAAGAATAATAGAATCAGTTCTAAAAATTGAAGTTTCACCATTAAGTTTGGTAACTTCAACTTCACTTTTAGATAAAAGACTAGCCCTACCATGTATAAAATCAACTCCGTTTTGCTGAAGTTGACCGCTAATTAACTGATTATGACTCTCTAAAACTTTATATAATCTGGACATTAAGTTATAAACTTCTAAGTCTTCACGCATTTTAAACTCGAAAATTTCTGCGTTTCTTTGAAGTCTTGAAATAGTTAACGCAGCTTCTCTAAGTGTCTTGCTTGGAATAGTTCCTCTATATACACAATGTCCGCCAGGAATACCGTCACGTTCTATAATCGCAACTTTTTTACCAGCTTTGGCAGCTTGTATGGCAGCTTTTTGTCCGCCAGGCCCGCTACCTATAACAAGAAAGTCATATTTGATAGAGTTCATTTAGACAGTCATTCCACTTAATTCTTCTTCAATTTTTTCAATAGATTTTAAAATATCTGTAACTTCATCAGGATAAATATTTAGTTTTTGCCATCTATCGTCAGATTTTAGCTTAGCCATAATTCTCTCATCTTTAGTCAAAGTGAATTCTGCAAGCATATCAGCCAATCCTAAAACAAAAGATTCTGCTTTAAATTCAGTTGTTTCTTGTGGTTTTGTATAATATTTTGTAACCACTGCGATTTGAGTAGGCATAGCCCATTCAATCATCAATCTTTCAGTTACTTCATTGAAAAACTTTTCTATATAGCTACTAAGTTCTTGCTCATCTATTTGATAATCTTCTTTTTTACAAAGCTCAAGCACAACTTTCATAACAACTGGTTTGCCAATGCAATGCAAAAGACCAGAAACAAACATAGCTTCTACATTCAGCTTTTTAAAGAAAGCAATTTTTTTACACCAAAGCCCAGAAGCAAGTGCATGTCTCCATTGGAATTGAGTTAGGTGCTTGAATCCACCTGAACTAAATATCTCATTTTGCAAAGTTACAGATAATGTAATTTCACAAACGGTACGAGTACCTAATCTTGCTAGTGCTTGGGAAACTGAAACTATATTTCCAGAAGCAGCAAACATTGATGAATTTGAAATTCTAATAATTTGTGAAGCTACGGTTTGATCTTGCTGTATTAACTTTGTTAACTCACCAAAATCAACATTTGGGTCATTCGACATTTTCATAATTTTCATTGCCACAGTTGGCAATAAAGGTAATTTATAATCTTTTGTCTCTATTTTTTCTTGTATTTGAGAACTAAAGTCGGACATAGAAATCCTTGAAATTTATTTATTTAATATTTTCTAAAAACAAAGATAAAGAATTTGATTGAATGAAATATTAACACGAAATAAATTTTTATTTTTTTTTTATAATTTTTAATTTTCTTGTTTTTTAAAAAGTATTTTCATAAATTTGAATTCATCGTTCTTAATTTTACAAAATACTTATCAAGAAAGACTGAGGGATTGGCCCTGTGAAGTCTTAGCAACCTGATACATTTATTACTAAATGTTTTTAAGGTGCTAATTCCAAACTACTAGTAATAGTGGTGAAGATAAGTTAGAAGCAAGTTTTAACAAATCTCTTCTGACTTATCGGAAGAGATTTTTTTTATCTCTATCCGATATAAAACAACTCACAAACCAAAACTAAAGAATTTCTTTTGATAGCAATAACAAAAGGAGTTTTTAAATGAATATCTCAACTCAAACCATACACTCTATCCCTGTAGATGAATTAACAGGAGCTATTTCAGTACCAATTTATCAAACCTCTACATTCGTGCAGGAGATGCCAGGAGTGAATAAAGGTTATGATTATTCTCGTTCCAACAATCCAACAAGAGCTGTTTTAGAGAAAATTTTAGCTGAGTTAGAAGGTGGCACTAGAGGTTTTGCTTTCGCATCTGGACTTGCAGCAATTGATGCTGTTTTAAAACTGCTATCTGCAGGCGATGAAATTGTAGCAGTAGATGATATATATG
>CAZYXG010000018.1:0-6383 GCA_964650885.1 uncultured Hyphomicrobiales bacterium
TTGTTCATTCCACGCAAATTTAACTCAAGAATGATTTCATTAGTTTCGTCAACTAATTCTTTCAAATCTCTTCGCAAATAACCGTCTGGGTCTATATTTCCAATGATTTGTTCGCCCAAGATAAGCTCTTCTTCAGTAAGGGGGTACTGGCGAAGCTGTTGGAATAAGTCGTCAATAAAATTACCATTATCTTTAATTTGAAATGGCTCATATTCATTGTCGTCGTGGTCGTTATAGGTGCCTTTGCTACCACCATCGCCACTATCCATAATTTGCTTATGGAATTCAAATAGCTCTGGCTTGTCATCTATATTTAACTTAGCCTGTTCCAACTCGAAATTCGGAGATAATTTCTCTTGTTCATAGCTACCATAATCATCGTAGCCTTCAACATCGTCGTAACTTCTAGATTCTGGGCTTGGATCTGAGTTAACTGGATAATCGTCGTCTAAACCCAATAATTCATAATCATCGGGATCTTCCAACATAGGATTTAGCTCAATTTCTTGCCTAACCTGTTGTTCCAATTGAATAATTGGCATCTGTAGAAGTTTTAAGTACTGGATTTGTTGAGGTGTCAGCTGTTGCGTCAGCCCCAATTTCATATCTAGTCCTAGTTTCATATTGTCCCCCAACAAAGAAACTGTGAAAAAAAATGCCACTTTTTAGAGAAGTGTGTAACTCTTAACACTATTTACTTTTTGACACTATTGTCTAATTTATCATAAAAATTCTTTCCAAAAGCTCTTGTGAGTGGCTCTTTGAGTGCTTCCACCATTCTCACACCTTCGGCATTTCCTTTTGCCACACCAGGCGAGCATTCTTTGATTTTTTCGTAGTATAAGTATTTTCCACCAAAAGTGCCAACCCTAATTGGGAATAGATGGCAACTTAAAGGTTTCTTAAATTTTGATTTCCCATCGTGATATGCTTTCTCTAAAGCACATTTAGCAACTTCATTTTCATCGTAGAATACAAATACACAGTCTTTCTTATCTATACAGTTGGTGTATAAGTCACCATCCATTTGCTTGCTGAAACCCTCTGTTTCTAGTATTTTTAGCGATCGTTCGCTCAAATATTCTTTTGCAGCTTCCACTGAATTTTCTATTTGCCAAATTTCATCTTCTTGCAGAGGTGCGCCATATTCACCAGGGAAGGTGCAACAAGCTCCCTTGCATTGTTTCAAGTCGCATGAGAAATTTGCATTAGCTACTTCTGTGTCAACTAAAATCTTGTCAATTAGTATCATTTATATAATCATAGAAAAAATTGTGCCATTCTTTATAACAAAATAAGGTATTTTTCTTGAAATAAACAAGAAATATTATTTATTTCGTAAAATAATTTAACTAAATCGTTAATAATTATAGAATTTTAGCCGATGACTTAAGAAATGGATTGTTGATAAATATATTATCTAAATTAATACTCAAATTCTCAAAAACTGGCACATTTATTGAGATTTGAGCAGGAAATAATAGTTTAGAAATTCACTTAAAATCAAAGTTTTAGAATGGAAATCAATAAAGAATATACGATAATTGGAATAGACGGTGGAGGCACTAAAACTCGTGGTGTGCTTGTGCGAGAAGGACAAGTTCGTGCCACAGATATAATGGGAACTACCCGAATTGGTTCGGTTGGGCTTTCCGAAGCCACAGAACGTGTATTAAATATGATTAGATCTCTTTGCGAAAAAGCAGAGATTCAAGAAAATGAAATAGATTGCGTTGTTGTTGGTTTGGCTGGTATTTGGCTTGAAGAAGAAAAGCTTCGTGCCATTAACTTACTGAAAACAATTGCTCGTGGTCATAAAATTACTTTGCAAGATGTAATCTTCACTTCCGATGCTGAATTAGCTTTACATGGTGCAATGGATGGCGGCAGTGGTATTGTAACTATAGTTGGGACTGGCTCTATTGCTATTGGCAATCCAGCAAAGAAAAAACTAGTCCGTTGCGGTGGTTGGGGAGTTGAACTCGACGACGAAGGTAGCGGAGCTTGGATAGGTAGAGAAGGATTGACTGCTGTTGTTCGTGCATTGGACGGAAGGGGTAAATACACAAGTTTAACTCAAAAGATTTCTGAAATCATACCTGGTTTCGATCCTGAGCAACCTCGTACAATTGTGAAAGAATACAACGAAGGTAATTTCTCTTATCAAGTGCTAACGCCAATGGTGATGGAATGTGCTGAAGCTGGCGACCCAATTTGCCTTGAAATAATCACACGCTCAAGCAAACATCTTTGCGAATTGCCTATGGCATTGGCTAAGAATTTCAAAGGCGATAAAATACCAGTAGTGCTTATGGGTGGGATAATTGAAGCCGACACTTTACTTGCCAAAATGCTTATCAAAGAAATTGAACAACAACCAAAATTACAATTAATTGAGCCGAAAGGAACAGCACTTACAGGGGCTATAGCTATAGGACAAAAGTTAATTGAAGAAATGGAATAGTTATTCCATATATATACTTTATAAAGTAATAGCCACTTCCAAAGGAGTGGCTATTATTATTTATTGTCAAAAACCTTATTTCATCTTCTCAAAATGAAAAATACTGCTAGAGTCTCGCCATTTTTCTAACTTCGGTGGTTTATCTTGCAACCACAACAGGGATAGCATATATTTTATTTCTATTCTTTTTTGCTTACTTCTTCAACATTCCTAAATCGTCCACACCGTGGTATTTGGAATGGAAAAATCCCTGATGTGGTGTTGGCGAATTGTCTTTACCACCATTAAATAAAGCTGGAGTGTAATCATCGCTGGCTACTCTTTCTTGTAACGACATAATCGCTTTAATTACTGCTTCTGGTCTTGGAGGGCAACCCGAAACGTAAACGTCCACAGGAAGGAATTGGTCAATCCCTTGCACTACAGAATAGCTTCGGAACATACCACCAGTAGAAGCACAAACACCCATTGAAATCACCCATTTTGGGTCGGGCATTTGGTCGTAAATCTTTCTAACTACCCAAGCCATTTTGTAAGTAACCGTACCAGCCACAAGCAAAATGTCCGATTGGCGAGGAGTCATACGCATTACTTCCGAACCGAAACGAGAAACATCGTGGCGAGAAGCACCCATAGCCATAAGCTCAATGCCGCAGCAGGAAATCCCGAAAGGGAAAGGCCACATTGCGTTTTTTTGTCCCCATTTCACAACTTCATTCACAGAGGTAGTGAAAAAACCATCTCTGGCAATTGATTCTGTTAATCCCATTGGATTCCACCTTTTTTAATTTCGTAATAAAGACCAATAAGCAAAATTACAATGAAGATAGACATAGCAGCGAAAGCTCCCATACCTAATTTCTGCATTTGTACTGCCCATGGGTACATAAACACAACTTCTATATCGAAAACGATGAAGCTCACAGCCACCATATAGAATTTGATTGAGAATCGCTCACGTGCCGAACCATAAGGTTCCATACCGCTTTCGTAAGTTGTTTCTTTTTCTTTAGTTTTTCGCTTCGCACCCAAAAGTTCAGAGAAAATCATAAATTGAACTCCGAATACTATCCCTACCAAAACCATAACTAGAATTGGTACGTAGGTGCTTAATGTTTGCATTGAATCAGTCATAATTCTTAAATTTGTTAACGTTAATCAAGGTAAATTATTTACTTTTTCTTATTTTACAAAATTCTTTTAGCAAATTAACTCTTTTTCTGAAAAAAAGAACTAAAACATTTATAAAAGTTAAATACAATTTGTTAAAAAAAGATTAATTTTGAGCTTATTGCTTTTACTATAATCAGCATATTTGTTTGAACTAATAATTATTTGAAAGGTTAAAAAGAATGATTCCATTGTGTGTGCCCAATTTGAAAGGAAATGAATGGGAATATGTCAAAGAATGTATTGATACAGAATGGGTATCATCGGCAGGCAAATACGTTAACGATTTTGAACGAAAACTGGCGGATTTTGTTGGTGCAAAACACGGAATAGCTGTGGTAAATGGCACTGCAGCATTGCATACATCACTCTTAATAGCAGGTGTGCAATCTGGCGACGAAGTGATTGTGCCTACTGCCACATTCATTGCACCTATTAATGTAGTTCGCTATCTGCATGCAGAACCAGTTTTTATGGATTGCGATGAATTCTATAACATTGACACTGAAAAAACTATAGAATTTATTGAACAAGAAACAATTTTCAAAGATGGCTTCAGCTGGAATAAACTAACTGGTAAGAGAGTTTCCGCTATAATGCCAGTTCATGTTTTTGGGAATGCAGTTTGGCTAGATAGATTAGTGGAAGTGTGCCAAGAGCGAAATATTGCGATTGTTGAAGATGCGACAGAAAGCTTAGGTACAAGATATATTTCTGGTAAATATGCTGGGAAATCAACTGGAACTATTGCCAAATATGGCTGTATGAGCTTCAATGGCAATAAAGTGATTACAACTGGCGGTGGCGGAATGATCTTCACAGATGATGACGCAATTGCCGAAAAAGCTAAATATTTAACCACTCAAGCAAAAAATGATGAAGTTCGTTATATCCACGATGAAGTAGGATATAACTTCCGTTTGACTAATATTCAAGCTGCATTGGGAGTGGCACAGTTAGAACAATTGCCTGGCTTTTTAGAGAAGAAAAAATATTTATTCGATTTCTATAATAAAGAAATCAGTAAAATTGATGGTCTTTCAATTGCATCTACTCCAAGCTACTGCAAAGCTAACTATTGGATGGTGGCAATGCAAATAGATTCAAAAGTTTATGGCAAAGATAGAGAACAAACAATGGCCTACTTAGGCGAAAGCAAAGTGCAAACAAGACCACTTTGGCAATTGAATCACTTGCAAAAACCTTTTGCAAACTGTCAATCTTATAAAATTGAAAAAGCTTATAAATTAATTCAGAACACATTGAATATTCCTTGCTCTACTAATATAACAGACGAGGAACTTTCGACTGTTTGTAACTTACTGGCAAAAAAATGAAATTAAGAGGAATGGTTCCTGCACCAAAAGTAATACGTGATGTTGTGATAATTGGTGGTGGTGGACACGCAAAAGTGTTAGCTTCGATTATATTGAAACTTAAGGATTTCAGATTATTGGGCTATAGCGATTTGAAAACCAATGGTGTGCTAATTTGTGTGCCTTATTTGGGCAGGGACGAACAAACACTCAGCAACTATAGTCCAGCAAACACAGTTGTTGCAATTGGAGTAGGAAAAATCGGCTTAAACCCAATAAGACAAAGAATAGTGGAAAGTCCATCAGTAGTTAGATTTAATTTACCCGAAATTATTTCGCCAAGTTCAATTGTCAATAACGCAAAAGTTTTCGCTGGTGCTCAAGTATTCGATGGAGTGGTTGTGAATGCAGGAGCTACAATTGGAGCTTTTGCTATATTAAACACAAATTCTACAATTGAACACGATGTAATAATTGGAGAGTTCACTCATATTGCACCAAACGTAACAATTTGTGGCGAAGTGCAAATTGGCGATAACTGTATGATTGGAGCAGGCTCTGTAGTAATCCAAGGTGTAAATATCTGTGCAAATGTATTAATTGGTGCCGGCTCTGTAGTATTAAAAGATATTACTCAGTCGGGAATATATGTGGGAAATCCTGCGAAAAGAATCAAATAAAAAGGCAATTTTGTGAAAATACTAATAGCTGTTATAGCGTATAATGAAGAAGAAAGTATAGCCAATACCATTAGGGATTTGCAAGAAAACAGCAATGGTTTAGATTATGATATAGTTGTGATTGACAATGCCAGTTCGGACAACACTCGCCAATTAGCTTTGTCAATGGGGGTAGCAGTAATGTCACACCCTGTCAATACTGGTGGCTCAATGGGAACTGTGCGTGGTTACTTCCAATATGCTTATAAAAATGGCTACGATGTACTTTGCCAATTCGATGGTGATGGACAACATATTGCCTCTGAACTAAAGAACATAGTACAACCAATAGCCGATGGCAAAGCTGATTATGTGATTGGCTCAAGATTCATCAATAAAGTTGGATTTCAATCTTATTTCTTACGACGCTTGGGAATAATGCTTTTCGCTGCTATGGACTCTTGGATAATAGGAATGAAGCTTACAGATGCTACTTCTGGCTTCAGGGCATATAGCAAACGCACAATTACTTTTTTCACAAAGTACTATCCTCACGAACTATTCGACACAAATCAGCTTATGATACTTGCACACTTTGCAGGGAACAAAATAGTGGAAGTGCCAACTGTGATGCAAGAAAGAAAATATGGCGAAAGTGAATATAACTTTATGAATGCTTTCGTATTCCCTTTCAAAGGGTTGGTGAATATACTGGGCTGTCTGCTACAACGCAAACAAATAGAAAGAATTAAAGCGAAATTAGGTTAAGGAAAT
>CAZYXG010000018.1:6483-38944 GCA_964650885.1 uncultured Hyphomicrobiales bacterium
ATAGAAAGAATTAAAGCGAAATTAGGTTAAGGAAATGGGAATAAAAATACAAATAATTGCAGTGCTTTTGGGGCTTTCGTTTTTTACGTTTGTTGCTCGGTATATCAAAAAGAAAAGTTTCAATCCAGGATTTTCAATCCTTTGGATAGGAGTTTCTTTGTTTTTAATCTCTATTCCATTTGCGGAATATTTCTATAAATGGGTAGCTGTGAACCTACTGGGTATAGACGATGCAAGACATATCATATACATTGCTTTAATCAGTTTTCTGCTAATTTATAATTTCAGTATAAGCAGCAAAATCTCTAAAATGAGCGACCAAATCCAAATACTAATAAGCCACAACGCCTATCTGGAAACAGAAATAGAGAAAAAGAAAGAGGAGTGATAGTAATACAAGACGGGAAAATCGTTGCAATCAAACCTTGGGAAGATGAAGGACAATTAATTATTTGCCACTAAACCTCACTTTCTTGGCTAAAAAATTAAAATTTCATAATGAAGCAATGCTAACTAAAGATATTCAACATAAAAAAAAGCTGCTTACTTTCGCAAACAGCTTTTAATTTTCATTATGGGGAGAATAATGGGGCTTGAACCCATGACCCCTAGATCCACAAACTAGTGCTCTACCGACTGAGCTATACCCTCCATAATAGAATACAAAATTACGGCAATTTTTCAAATTATCCAAACAAAAAGCAATGTTTTTTCATTAATTGGCAATATTTGCTAGATTTTCTATTGCATCGCCAGTAAGTCTGAATGTAGTCCATTCGTCCATTGGAACTGCTTTTAGCGATTTATAGAACTGAATAGAAGGTTCGTTCCAATCTAGTACAGACCATTCAAGCCTTCCGAAGCTATTTTCCCTGCAAATCTTTGCAAGATTTGCTAATAATTGCTTGCCAACTCCTTTTCCTCGAGCTTCAGGAATTACAAATAAATCTTCAAGCCAAATGCCAGGTTTTGCCAAAAAAGTGGAATAATTGAAAAAGTAAAGTGCAAAGCCAACGGGCTTTCCATCTAAATCTCCAATCAATACTTCGGCAAATTGCTTATTACCAAAAAGAGTTTGCTGCAAATCTTCAAGACTTGCAACAAACTCATTTTCTAGTTTTTCATAGATTGCCAAACCACGAATAAATTCATGAATTAAAGGCACATCTGTTATTTCTGCTTTTCTAATTGAAATAGTATTCATATCAGAGTATTAGTATTTTTTTCTGCTGCGCATTGTTGGTTTTTCACTATCTCTGCTGCTATATCTGTTTCTGTCGCCGCTTCCACCTTCCGAAGAAGAGCTTCTGCGAGGTCTGTCGCTATCAAATCCAGCACCAGAGCGTTCTCTGCTGCGTGGTCTTTCTTCGCTATCGCCTTCATTGCCGCCGTCGCCGCTTCTTTCGCCGCCTTTCTCTCCTGCCAATTCTACAATTGGTTTATTGCCACGAGTTTCTCTGCGGAATCTATTCAATATGATTTCAGCTTCTTGGAAAGGAACTGTAATAAATGAATAGTTTTCAAATATTTGAACGTCGTTAATTTTTTTGTCGTGAGTTTTAGCTTTGTCTTTAATTAATTCAACAATAGAGCGACGAGTATGTCCGTCTTTTTTGCCCATAGCTATAAAGAGTCTGCTTGTGCCAGCACCATCAGGGCGAGAGTTGTATCTATCTCTACTGCTATCTGAATTGTAAGAACTATTACTATTGCGGCTACCACCACGAACGTCTGATATATCAGAGTAAACGCTTTCGTCGAGCAATTCTTTAAATGCTATTTCAAGTAAAGAAGTAATTAATTCTTCTGGCTGATATGTTGCCATTAAATTAGTTGCCATGCTTACGTAGTCTTTTTTCACTTCGCCAGCTTTAGCTTTTTCAATAGATTCATTAACTTGTTCAATAACCCAACCTTTGCGAGCTTGGATTACGTCTTTCACATTTGGAATAGCTTCACGTCTAATGTTTGACTTAGAAACTCTTTGTATATGCAATAGCGAGCGTATTTCTCTTGGTGTTACGAATGTAATTGCTGTACCGTTATTTCCAGCTCTACCAGTTCTACCAATTCTATGCACATAAGATTCTGGGTCTTGAGGCACTGAATAGTTAATTACGTGGCTTAAGTTATTTACATCCAACCCGCGAGCAGCCACATCGGTTGCCACAAGGATAGTAATTTTCTTTCTTTTAAATTTGCTGTAAATTTTCTCTCTGTTCGATTGTGTAATATCTCCGTGAAGACAATCAGCATCGTAACCACGGTCGTGCAATCTCGATGTAACTTCATCAGTTTCATTTTTTGTACGACAGAAGATAAGACCATAAAAGTCTTTCTCAACGTCAATAATGCGGCAAAGAGCTTCAAGTTTGTCGTGATTGTTTACTTCAAAATAAATTTGGTCAGTCAAATCTGAAGTAACAGCTTCTCTTCTAACTTCCACCACATCATATTTTTTCATATACTTGCGAGCAAGCGAAAGAATTTCAGGTGGCATAGTAGCAGAGAAAAGTAAAGTTCTTCTATCTACATTACAAAAAGACATCATTTTTTCGATATCATCTTTGAAACCCATATTAAGCATTTCGTCTGCTTCATCAAGAACTAAGAAATCTACGTGTTCTAAATTTAAAACACCACGATTTGCTAAATCTATTAATCTGCCTGGCGTACCGACAACTACGTCAACACCACGCTTTAATTTTGATAATTGCCCTTCATAAGAAGCACCGCCATAAAATGGAGCAATATTAATTTTTTTTGTGCCTTTGTAAGTGCTAATTTCTTCTGCAACTTGCACTGCAAGCTCACGAGTAGGCACCATTATAAGTGCTTTCACGTGGTGGCTATTATCGCTAATCACTTCTAAGATTGGCAAACCAAAAGCAGCTGTTTTACCAGTTCCTGTTTGAGCTTGTCCAACTAAATCATTCTCACCTGCTAATATTTTTGGTATCACAGCACTTTGTATCGGAGTAGGCTTTTCGAAGCCCTTAAGCATTAATGCTTCTACAATTTTTTCTGAAAGTCCGAGTTCCGTAAACTCTTTCAACTTTTCTAAATTCTTCATTAAACCGTCTTTGAAAATATAAAAAGCCCAGAATGTAAAATTCGTGGGCTTCAAAATTACGTTAAATTATTGATTTATCAACACTTTATTTTCACTATTGAAAATTATTGCAATCTTATGCTTGTTCCAGCTTGTAATTTGTTGCCAATAATATTCTTATTTTTAGTTTTTATCTGCTTAGTGGTAAGCCCGAATTTAGAAGCAATTAGAGCTAAACTCTCACCTTTTTTCACTTTGTAGAATTTCGGCAAATTGTTTACTGCAGACTTAGGGCTTGAATAAGAACCTTTGCTTTCGCCACCAGGAATTTTAAGTCTAGTGCCAGCGAAAATATGCCCATTTTTTACTATTGAGCTATTCAAGTCTTCTATTTGGTCTTCAGTCACTCCATATTCAGCTGCTATAGTAGAAAGGTTTTCTCCTTTTTCTACTTTGTGAACTCTTGTTTTATTAACTGCTAAAGTTTCGGATTTGTTTCTTTTACCAGATTTTGACTTAATTGCCAAGTCTTCTGTTACGATTTTAATTAATTGCCCAGATTTAACTTTGCCTTTTTTTAACACATTGTTTTCACGAAGAGATGAAACTGTTACTCCATAATCGTCTGCTATTTTACTTAAAGTTTCGCCAGATTTAACTTTGTGTTTAATTGTTTTAGTAGTTGGCTCTTTGGGAGTTTCTTTCACAATTTCTTTAACAACTTTCTTAGAAACTTTTGTTTCTGCCGAAGCTAAATTTCTCGTGTTGTTAATTTTTGGAGCAACTGGTTCTTCTTTCTGAGCTATTGCAATTTTCTGACCTACATAAACACTTTCATTGTCTTTGTTCAGATTATTGAAATTTCTAATTTCTTCAATTGTAAGTCCGTATCGGCGAGCGATTGAGAAAAGTGTTTCGCCTTTTTTCACAGTGTGCAATACATCACTTTTTGCAAAATTTTTCTCTTCTTCTTCTTCATTAGAAATAGCTATGTTGCTATTAATAGAGTTGTAAGTATCAAAATCTATCGGAATTCTAAGTTCATCTCCTTTAGTAAATTTGCAATCGTTTTTGTCAATCGGATTTAAAGCACAAAGATCTAATTTGGATACTTTATATTTTGAAACAATAGAAGCTAAAGTTTCTTTTTTCTTAACTGTGTGAGTAACCCAAGGTTGTTTATCTGCCAAAGTCAGACCAGAGTACTTAGTAATAAAATCTTGTTTTGACCCAACTGGAATTTTTAAAACATATTCTGTTCTATCAATTGGTGTGATAGCACGTACCAATTCTGGATTCAATTCTCTAATACAATCATTATTAAGGGCACCAGCACAATCGTTTAATGCTTTTATGCTCACAGGCTCTTTAAGTATATAAGTGTCGTATTTATATTCTGGTTCTAATTTCAAAGTGTCAAAACGGAAACCATAAGCTTGAGGATTCATAGCTATAGTTGCGGCTGCAAGATACTGAGCCACATAGTTACCAGTTTCTTTTGGTAAGATTTTGCGAATATCCCAATAGCTTGGATTAGACATTCTGCTTTTCAAAATAGTGCGTTGCACTCTACCCTGTCCGCAATTATAAGCAGCAAGAGCCAAATGCCAATCGCCAAGGTTTCTATATAAATCTCTAAGGAAACGCATAGCAGCTCTAGTGGCTTTCTCAGGGTCTCTTCTTTCGTCTAACCAATAAGAAGTATTTTTATTCAAACCGTAATCTTTACCAGTCTCTCTCATAAATTGCCAAAGTCCAACAGCACTTGCTTTAGAAATCACACTTGGATTCAATCCACTTTCTGTCATAGAAAGGTAAATAATTTCCTGTGGCATTCCCTCTTCTTCAGCAATTCGCTTCATCATTGGGAACCATTTAGTGCTACGTTCAAGCCATTTAGAGAAAATTCTTCTAGCTTTAGTTTGAGTTAAAAAGTCAATACTTCGCTGAATATACTCTTGTTCCGATTCTGGATAAGCCAATAAACCTAAACTTGGTTGCGATTGTTTGATAACATTTGAATTTTCTGTTTTGGGATTTGCTTTTGCATTATATTTTTCAAGTGCTTCATCGAACTTAGTCCAAACAGAAGCTACTGGTGTGTCGCCACCCATATCTATTTGATATTTCACAAAGAATTGATTAACTTTTTTTACAAGTTCGATGTACTCGTTATTGTTGTCTATATTAGGAGTGCTAGTTAGCACATTCAAATACTTTTCTGTTTCTTTCAGGATTTTTACCGCAGAAGCAGTATCTTTGGAAAGAATTGCCACATAAGCTTTGTTAATGTTATTTGCAGAGACTTCTAAAAACTTTTTAACGTTTTTTTCGGAACTTATGTTAGCGAAGGGAGAATTATCAAGTTCTGAATATTCATCAGGATAGATGTTTATTTTCTCTTCTTTTTTAATGTTTATTTTGTCGGCTGCTGAAACATCTAAAGTAATGTAAATTAAGCCTAATACTATCAGTAACTTGTAAATTCTATTTGATAAAATCATTTATTCCCCATTTGCTACTTATCAACAATAGGCAATTTAAGACCATTTTTCCAAACCAACAAGAAAAAAATCATTTTTAATGTAATTTTAATGGAAATTAACCCCTTTTGATTAAGAAAAGGTCTTAAAACTTCTAAATTGATGTGTCTGAAATATTCTCTATCTTTGCAAAACAAATTGATTTACTTTTAATCTATGCTTAAATTATTCAAAAAAATCTCGCTAACCCACTGGATAATCATTTCTATGTTTGTCGGTGCGTTTATTGGAATGCTTTTTCCAGAAATTTCGCAATATTTCAAAGTAATCTCGAATCTATTCCTACGTATGATAAAATCTATTATTGTGCCTATTTTGTTTGGTACATTAGTAGTCGGTATAGCAGGACATAGCGATGATTTAAAAGCTGTGGGCAGATTAGCTTTTCGCTCATTTATTTATTTTGAAGTGGTGACAACACTTGCTTTGGCAATTGGTTTAATCGCAGTGAATTTAGTTCAGCCAGGTGTGGGTATTGTGTTACCCCCTCCTTCAGGTACAGTTACTACTGCTCTACCTCCTCCACAAAAAATGGACTTAAATAACTTCGTTGAACATTTAGTTCCTAAAAGTTTTATCGAATCGGCTGCTCATAACGATGTTTTGCAAGTGGTATTCTTCACAATCATATTTGCCGTGGCTCTTACCCAAGTGAAAGGCAAACCAAAAGAAACCGTGATAAACTTTTGCGAAGGACTTTCCGAAGTGATGTTTAAATTCACTGGCATTGTTATGAAGTTTGCACCCATAGGTATTGGTGCAGCAATGGCATATACTGTAGGGCATAGCGGAACAGGTGTTTTATTCAACTTAGCAAAATTAGTAGGCACTCTCTATGGTGCATTGGCAGTTTTCGTACTTTTGGTATTTGTGCCAGTTATGTTGATTTTCAAAATTCCAATTAAAAAATTCCTCCGAGCTGTGCGTGAGCCAGCATTAATTGCATTTTCTACCACTAGCAGCGATGCTGCTTTACCCGATGCACTCGAATCTATGGTTAAATTTGGCGTTCCTCGCAGAATAGTTTCATTTGTATTGCCAACTGGCTATTCATTCAATCTTGATGGCTCAACTTTATATTTAGCTATTGCGTCTATATTTGTGGCTCAAGCTGCTGGTGTGCATTTGGATATTTGGCAACAACTAACAATGATGTTGACTTTGATGCTAACCACAAAAGGAATTGCTGCTGTGCCAAGAGCTTCGCTTGTGATTCTTTCGGGTACACTCGTTACATTTGGTTTGCCACTGGAAGGAATAGCAATAATTTTAGGAGTTGATGAGCTAATGGATATGGCTCGCACTACTGTGAATTTAGTTGGCAATTGCCTTGCATCTGCTGTTATGGCAAGATGGGAAGGAGAGCTAAACATAGTAGATTCAGTAATCTAATTAGAGAAAATGGAAATTAAAGTAGATAAAATAATTAAATCCAAACGTAGGACGATTGCTCTGGAAATTAGCAAAAATGCAGAGCTGATTGTGAGAGTACCTCGTACAACTACTATGAGTGAAATCAAAGAAGTGCTGATACGCAATAGCGAATGGATAAATACTAAATTGATTACTGCCAAAAGTAAAATCACTCAAATAAAGAAAATAGAATTCGAAGAAGGCGATTTCTTGCAAATTCTCGGTGAAATCTACTTTATTAATTATATCAAATTTCAAAGTAAACTTAGCAAACCAAAGATTAATTTTGAAACAAAACAAATCTATATTTATGACGGCAAAGAATCTGATTCGCCACGTGAAAATAGAAAAGAGCAATTGATTACACTTTGCAAAAAGGCAGCTAAAAGTATTTTCCTTGAGCGTATGAATATAATATCTCAAGAAACTGGATTTAAGTTTAAATCGCTGAAAATCACATCTTCAATAACTCGCTGGGGCTCTTGCAGTCCCGACAACAAGATTAACTTAACTTGGCGATTGCTCTTGGCTAAGCCACATCAGCTTGATTATGTTATAATACACGAGCTGGGACACACAATTCAAAAAGACCATTCTGCAAAGTTTTGGGTAATAGTGGAACGCCACTTGCCAAACTATAAACAGACTATGAGTGAATTCAAAGAATTTGGTCATCATTACACTATCAATTAATCACATACTATCAAATTATCCCTACAAATGAAAAATAGATTCTGGCTTCACATATTATTATTTATCATAACCTACTTTACTTGTGCTGTTTCTGGAGTGCTTTGGAGTGGTGCATCTGGCTTCAATGATTTGGCGAATTTGCACTTAGGACTCCAATACGCTACTTTGCTTATGGGGTTTTTAACTGCTCACGAATTCGGTCATTATTTCGCAGCTAAGATTCACAAAGTAAAAACAACTCTGCCATTCTATATTCCAATTCCACCAACTCCATTTATGCCGCTTAGCTTCGGCACTATGGGAGCAATTATAAAAATAAATGAGCCGATTCCCAGCAAAAAAGCTCTTTTCGATATTGGTGTTTCGGGCCCTATTGCAGGATTTGTAGTATGTTTAGCATATCTATTCTATGGGTTCACTCATTTGCCTGGTTATGATTTTATTTATAATATTCACCCAGAAGCAATTAAATCTGGGCTAAATATAAAAGGACTTTACTTCGGAGATAATTTGCTTTTTAGCACTTTAAAAATGTGGTTAGCACCGAAAAATATGTTTCTTCCACCTATGAGTGAAGTTTATCATTATCCTTTTCTTTGCGTTGGGTGGTTTGGCTTATTTGTTACATCGCTAAACTTATTGCCAATAGGTCAGCTCGATGGTGGACATTTAACATACTCAATGTTCGGCGAAAAAGCACACGCTTTAATAGCCAGATTTGTGTGGTACGGACTCATAGTAATTGGAGTGGCTGCATTTATTGAAATGCTCAGCGAAACAATGGCAATATCGGAAGATTACGACATACTCTCTCGGCTAAACAACGGACTTTATTATTATGTGATTAGCATTAAAAATAACTTTAGCTTTATTAAGTTTGCATGGCTGGGCTGGCTTTTCTGGGCTGTGTTCACAAGATTCATTGTTAAGTTAGACCATCCTCCAGTTTACGACAACTCCTCAATAGGAGCTACTAGAATGGCAATTGGGATATTAGCAATAATAATATTTATAATAAGCTTCTCAATTAATGGAATCTATTTTTTGGAGTAGTGACTAATCTTTTTATAATACTATAATTTTCCAACAGCACGAAACCACCAAAAAAAAGCCCTACTTTTATTTAGCAGGGCACGCTTAAGATTATTAATTTGTGATTTTCATTTCTACTCGCCTGTTTTGGGCTCTCGAATCGTCGTCCTTATTTTCAACTAAAGTTTTACGTTTCCCAAATCCTTTTGTTTTCACTCTTTCTGCTTCAATTCCCGCTTGCACTAAGTATTGCTTAACAGAACTTGCTCTTTTTTCGGAAAGTTTATCGTTGAAATCGTCAGTTCCCACATCGTCTGTGTGACCTTCGAAGCTAACTTTAACATTTGGATTTTCTTTCAAAAATTCAATTATTCTTTCCAACTCTGGTATTGATTCGTCCTGCAAATCCGACTTATTATAGTCGAAGAAAATCAAAAGTCGAGTGCTACCATTTGCAATTGGATAAAGACTAATATTTTTTGTAATAGTATTTCCTGAATAAGATGGTGGCACTTCAAAACGCTCACTATAAAAGACATAGCCAAGTTTAGATGCCGTTACAGAATAAATTCTGCCAGCAGTCAATGTAGCATAATATTCCCCCGATATATCATCGGAACGCAATTCGGCTACTTTTTTTCCAGTTTTCAAATCGGTAATTGTAATATCAGAACCAAGTGGGTCTCTGCTTGATGCATCTGTCACAACTCCTTCTACTATAAGTACTGGCTCCGAAGGAAATGGGTTTGGCACTGCCATCATTATATCCAAATCGCCATTTGCATTCATACGGCTGAAATATGCAGTATTGGAATTTGCAAGCGATGTATAAGAATATTCGTCGGCAGCAGTATTTATTAGCGATTGAATGTTTTTTATATTGTCAAATGAATTACCAGATTTAACTCCAGTATAAATATCGAATCCACCTGAGCCACCTGCTCTATTACTAGCGAAATAAATTGTTTTATTATCCGCCGCAATTACTGGTGTCATTTCATCTGTCGAAGAATTTAGTTGAACAACATTAGCAGGTTTAGTCCAACCAGTTTTCGTGCGTTGCGACATATAAATATCAGCTCCGCCTTTGCCTCCATCTCTATCGCTAACAAACAATAAAGTCTGTCCATCGCTTGAAAGTGTTGGCTGTGCATCGAATGCAGATGAATTTAAGTCGCTTAAGTTTTGAATATCTTTCCATTTTCCATCTATTTTTCTGGCACTGTATAAATCAGTTCTCCCAAGCCCTGCAACAGAATGCTCGAATGCACTGAAAATTATATATTGACCATCGGGAGTTAAAGCCACAGCTCCAGCTTGTGAGGCATCATTCACGTCGCCACCAAGTTCTTTTGGAGTGGACCAACCACCCGAAGTACGTTCCACGGTAAATACTTTTTGTTTGTCGCCACTGCTAGCTGTAGTGAAATATATAAATCTGCCGTTTTGGCTTAGCACAGATCCAAAATCATCGGCATCAGTATTGAATTGAACAGATGATATTTCTACTTTTTGAGCTAAAGCTGATACAAATCCAGCAAAACAAAAAAGTAAAATAGCAAGAGTAATAAAGTTAATTTTTTTCATTCTTATTTTTCCTTTTTTATTTTAAAAATTGTACCAAATGCCAATAGAAAGCTGAAGAGAATTTAGCATAGCATCTTTGGTTGCAACATTTGGTACTAAAGTTTGAGTTAATGCTCTTGAATCATCATCAAAGTCTTTAGATTCCACAAAATTAGTAAACATATATTGATAACCAATTTTGGGAATAAATGTCATTTTTGGAGTAACCCTGTATTGATAAGCTAAATCTAGTTCAAGTCCTACCCTTGCAGTTGTAATATTAAAATCAGAATCGGTAGATTTGATTACTTTAGATTCATTCGGAGTGCCAAA
This sequence comes from uncultured Hyphomicrobiales bacterium, assembly GCA_964650885.1. GTDB lineage: Bacteria > Bacteroidota > Ignavibacteria > Kapaibacteriales > UBA2268 > JAPLFM01. The sequence continues at coordinate 17,116 of CAZYXG010000018.1, forward strand.
AGCATAATATACATTACTCGGAGCAGTTATAGTTTCCATAGAATCTCTGGTTGCACTAAGTCCTTTGATATGGATAGTTGGGCCAACAAGCAAGAAAAAATCTTGAGTGAAATTCCATCTAAACTGAGGAGTGAATGTAAAATATGTAGCTTTTGTAGTGTATTCTCCTGAAACAAAAGCATCTATCAAAGAATTTGCATCAAAATCAGTGGCATCTCTAACTCCATCTTTTGTGTTACCGAAGTCTTTCTGATCTACTGCAACTTTCAATTGTATCCCAGTTTTATCAGAAAGAGCATAATCTAAATAAACACCAATAAATGGAGAAAATCCGCTACCCGATTCGAAAACAGCGAAACGAGAGTTAGGTTGCAAACCAGACATAGACTGAGAATACATATTCAAATTCAATCCCACTTCTACCCCATAGCTCCAAGGGTTTTTGCCTGATTTGGAATTGCTTCGGCGATTATTAGTTTGCTCGCCTTCCCTTGCTTCTCTACCTTTGGGTCTCAAGACATCTTCATCTTGGGAATAAGCTGCAATGCTAAAGCAAAGTAGCAACAATAGGGTAAGGTTATTTTTCATACCAGTCCACAGATTTGTTTAAAAATAATGACAATACTTAAAAATATTAAATTTTATTAATCTTTTTGTAATTAAAACCAAATTATAGAATTAACTTAACAATTCTTTTTTAGAATTCCAAATGTGTTCCACCCTATGTTGTAGGTTGGCTTTAGTTAATTGCGAAAGATTACAGAGTAACTCACTTACTTTTTTCTTTTATTGAATTTGGGTTTATTGGTATGATGCAAAATGTGCTACTCAATACGAAGCTTTGGCTCTTTTGTGGTTCTAGTTTTCTACCAAAAAACCTTAAATGGGTAGTTGGAATTTTGTTCAGAATATTTTTAGGCAATAATTTTGAACTAGTTTTGATTTAGTATCTTTTTATACTTTAGCCCATAACTTTAAGTTATGAGTTAATGCAACAATCACCCAATATCTATTGTAAATTATCAATTCACCATTGACAATTGTCCATTATTCCTAATCTCTTATGAACTATTTTCACTCTAATCTGCTCCAAATTTTATCTTTTGCTTATTTATTGATATTTTTGTAACTTATCATTAAAGCATAAAGGAAGATAATGGATAAATTTTTAGTTGAAGGTGGCACAAAGATTAGCGGTAAAGTTAAAGTATCTGGTGCTAAAAATGGCTCACTTGCCATAATGCCCGCTACAATACTCGCTGGTGGGACTTACAACTTACACAATACTCCCAATTTAAAAGATGTTTGGACTTTCTCCCGATTGCTCGGCTCTTTGGGTATATTTTGTGAACTCAACGGAAATGATTTATTCATAGACTCCCGTGGAATCAATAGTTTTGAAGCTCCTTATGAACTTGTGAAGCAAATGCGAGCTTCCTTCTATGTGCTTGGTCCATTGGTGGCTCGCTTCGGCAGAGCTAAGGTTTCATTGCCAGGTGGCTGTGCTTGGGGTCCTCGTCCTGTGGATTTACATTTGAAAGGGCTTGAGCGTTTGGGTGCTAAAATTGAAGTTACTAATGGCTACATTTTGGCAGAAGCTGATAAACTAAAAGGTGCTAGAGTTCATTTCGATATTTCTAGCGTTGGAGCTACTGGCAATGTGCTAATGGCGGCTACTTTGGCAAAAGGTACATCGGTGCTTACAAATGCTGCCACTGAACCCGAAATTACTGCATTGGCTCGTATGCTTGTGAAAATGGGTGCTAAAATTGATGGTATCGGAACAACAGAGCTTATAGTGGAAGGAGTTGATGAGCTAAAAGCTGTTGATGAAACTACCATTCCAGATAGAATTGAAGCGGCAACTTTTTTAATTGGTGCAGCTATGACAAAAGGAAAAATTGAATTAGAAAACGTAAATCCTTATCACATGTCGGGAGTTATTGAAAAATTAGAAGAAACTGGCTGCCAAATTGATGTGAACAACAACACTATAACTTTAGAAATGAACGATACTCCTAAGCCAATTGATATAGTTACTCAGGTTTATCCTGGCATTCCTACCGATATTCAGGCACAATGGACTACATATATGCTTGCTGCGGAAGGCGTTTCTAAAATTACAGAAAATATTTACCCCGATAGATTCAAACACGTACCTGAGTTAGTTCGTTTGGGGGCTGATATCAATGTGAACGATAACTTCGCAATTATTAAAGGTGGCAAAAAGCTATCTGGTGCTACTGTGATGAGTTCAGATTTGCGAGCAAGTGCCTGCTTGGTGTTAGCTGGAATGATAGCAGAAGGTCAAACCGAAGTGCTACGTATCTATCATTTGGATAGGGGCTATGAAGCAATGGAGCAGAAACTAATTTCGCTGGGTGCGAACATACGCCGAGTGAGAACAGAAGAGTTTTAAATAACTAGTCCTTATAATATTTTTTACAAATTTTACAAACAAGAATTGAGAGCTGAGATACGTTTAACAAATAAATATATCACTTTATTGATATTTGCTTTAGGCATTTGCTGTGGGCAGATTTGTTATTCGCAATCGAAAGTATTTGATGGACTTTATAAATCTGAAAAGAATAATTTTGAATTTGAAATAAACGAAATCCGTTTCGTGGGAAATGAAACATTTCAAGCCAAAGATTTGAGCAAAGCTATTCTTTCCAAGATTTCCTCTCGGAATCCAATTCACACTATCAATCAGTATTACTATGACAATCTGAAACGCATAGACAATGCTCCGAAAACAATTGTTCGTTTGCTCAAAAATAATCTAAAGAACTATGAGCGAGAACTTAGATACTTCAATGAAAAAACTGCTAATAATGACACCAGCTCACTTGTTAATTTTTATAACAAGAATGGGTTTCACAATTCAGGCGCCTACTATGAATTTAAACCAGACTCTACAACCAAGCAAAACGTGCTAATTTACTACATTAAAGAAAACAAACGTACACCTATTGGTAGTATAAAGTATAATGGCTTCGAAAAATTAGATAATGAAACAAAGAAAAAAGTGCTGGAGCTACGCTCAATAAAAGCTGGCGATGATTTCAGTGAAGATAGAGTAACGGCTGAAATGATTACAATTCAGGCACTATTGCTGGATAATGGCTATTTCTATACTAAAATCACAAAGCCAATTGTATTTGAAGACTATGCTAAAAATGATAGCATAATTGTGAATTTCAATGTTGGCAAAAGTCAAACTATAGGCGATATAGTTTTTGAAGATGAATTACGTGGTCAGAAATATATAACAAATAAATTCAAAGAAGAACAGCTCGATTTCAAAAAAGGTGATATTTACAATCGTTCATTATTAATTCGCTCGCAAGACAATTTAAAATCCTTAGGTATTTTTGATGTTGTGAAAATAGACACAATGCCTCGGTCTGATATGAATAATGATACAATAATTAACTTTAAAATATCTTCGCAATACACTAACCAGCAAGATTGGGGTATTGGTGTATTTGTGAATCAATTTGCCAATCCCGATGTGAACGAAATGTTTAATGCGGGGTTTCAATTAGATTATGGACACAAAAACTTATTCGGTATAGCTCAGCAATTCAGACCATTTGTGAAAGTATATATTAGAGATATTAATAACAGACCATTAGATAAAATTAATAGAGGCGAGATAGAATTGCAGTTGGGTTTCAGATACGCACAACCATCTTTGTTTCAAATTGATAGAGCAAGATTTGGATTTGAAACTTCGCCTGTTTATTCTATTAGAACTATAAATAATATCTTCACCCTCAATACTGCATCGTTACCTTTGCGTTTCCCAGTGAAATTGCCAGATTTTACAATTTTCAGAAATGCAATTTTTGATTTAACATTAGACAGACAACACCCAGTTGATTACGACAAATCAATAGCAAAAGCAAATTTGCCTAAGGACTCTGCTCAAAGATATGAAATACTCTATAGAAACTTGAATGACTATTTGAATGACGGTAGCTTTCATTTGCTCACTTCTAGTATTACTGGTTTGACCGTTATTGGCGACAAAAGAAATCATCCATTTGCACCAACCGAAGGCTATTACATAAGTTTATTTGGTGAAACTTATAACTTCATTGGTGGATTAGCAAAGTATTTCAAAGGACAGGTTACGATTTACAATTACATATCTCTTTCTGAAAACACAGTGCTTGGATTGAAATTTAAAGCAGGCAGTATTGGCTTTTGGAATCAAAACAATAAATACATCCCTGTAGAAAGGCAATATTTCGCTGGTGGTGCCAATGGAAATAGAGGTTTTGTAGCAAGAAGATTGCGCTATAGCACAGCCACAGCAGCCACTCTTGGAGGCAATACATCATTCGATTTTTTGCAGGAATTTGTTGGAAATTCCACATTAATAGAAGGTAGTGTTGAGCTAAGATACAGATTTAAAGCACCTGAAAATTACGATGAATTAATTGCCTATAACATCAATGCTTCAGGAGTTGTTGCATTTTTGGATTATGGAAATGCATTTGGTTGGTTTGTGCCAAACGACGTGACCAAAATAGATTTTACAAAATTGGCTGTATCGGCTGGCTTTGGTTATCGCTATGATACTCCTCTAGGTCCAGTCCGTTTGGACGTGGCTTGGCCAGTACTCGATCCTTTAAACGAATCTATAAGATTGAGCCGTTATCAATTCCATTTGGCTCTAGGTCACGCCTTTTAATTAATTTGGTGTTTTACTTTTAGTAAAAAATGCTACTATAAGCGAAGTTACAGCACCCATCACAGCCGAGCCGACTGTTGCTTGAATCATATAGCTTTTCAAATTAAAGTAACTTTCTGCATTTTCTTGCGACATTAATTTATGCTCAAGCGAATATTTGATTACATTTTTGAAATAATCTGGTGTAATCAAAGTGGAAGTAATATACTGAGTAAAAGGTGAAAGCATAGTTACCCCTAAAGTAATAACTAGTCCAGAAATTACAGCTTGCATATAATTCATAGTGCCACTATAGAAATTCTTTTTCTTATCGAGCAAAGCAAACACGTAAATCAAAATGGCTGGAATCATAATGAAGTTGGTTACAATTGGATGCTTGTCTATATTAACATCGTGCAAGCCTGCCCACCGCTCAAGCACCATCCAAGTGAGCATCGTAGTAGTAAATATTAAAGCCCACTTTATTTCAATTTTGTAGTTTTTCATAGGTAACCTTTTTGCAAGTAATTGTTAAATTTTCTTTAATCTTATCTTAACTAGATAATCTTTGATACTCTCTACACTTTTTATCGGATATTGGTATACAGCTTGGGGCATTGTTGGAAGAAATATTTCAAATAGGATATATTCAATCAAGAGTTTGTTATTTTTAGCTTTAAATAATGCTTCAAATTGAAGATCACCAGTATAATCTTCTTTTTTTGTTTCCATTTCTAGAATTAAAGAAAATAAACATTCACTTTCTTCAATAGTTGATTTTGTATTTTTATAAGACCCCATAGACTCTTTATATCCTGGCTCAAACTCCCAAAATGCTTTTGTGTATGCATACATTGACCATTTTGAACTTGACTTAATACTAATCTTAGTTTCATCTAATTTATTTAATTCATACTGTGGATTAAAACACCAATCTACATATTTTAAATCTAATTTATCCAATATTCTAATTAATGCATCTTTTAGTCTTTTGTTGTTTCTATTCAAAATATGAGCTATCAATATTTCATCTTTTGCCTTTTCATATTCTTCTAATAAGTAATAAGCGTCTGCTAAAAACCAATGAGCCATGTAATCAATATAATTACTATCTATAGCTTTTTTATAACATTCAATTTCTTTTTTGTGTTCTTTTTGACGACCGTAAACTTGACCTTTGTATGTATAGATGAAAAATAGTTTAGGATTTGATTCCAGTAATTTCTCATAATAATAAACTGCGGTATCAGTAATGTTGTATTGAAATGCGTGTTCTGCATGTTCAAGTAACTGCATTTCTTCTTTAGAAAGTCTATATTCTTTTGTAATCAAATTTCCCTTATCTTCAATTCTATAAAACATATTAATATTCAATAAATTCGAATTGTCTTTACATTCTTTTTTATTTTCTTTTGTAGTGTCATACAAATCTATCATATATTTCATTTTTGAATCAATCATCATTTTTAGAATTTCAGCAGGAGTATTCAATTTTTGAGAATTTGCTTGTGTAATTGTTAATATTAGCAAAATATTGAAAATCAGTGTTTTCATAGAATTACTTTTGTTTTTTGATAAAATAAATTTAAATTTGTTAAAATTAACAATTAATTTACAAATAATAAAGAAAATAATTATTCACCATAAACAATTTAACTTAAGCAACTTATGAATAAATACATTGTGCTATTAGTAATACTCGTATTGTCGGCTTGTGTCACACTTGCTTTCAAATTCGATGGCTCATTGTTGAAATATATTTCTACAAATTCAGCTCCCAAAGCAATTGGCCCTTACAGCCAAGCTGTGGCAGATGACAACTATATATTTCTTTCGGGTCAAATTGCTATCAATCCCAAAACAAATCAGCTCGATACTGCAAACTTTCAGCAAGAAGTTACTCAAGTGCTGGAAAATTTGAAAGCAGTTTTGGAATCATCGGAATCAAATTTAGATAGAGTGGCGAAAGTTACAGTTTATATGACAGATTTGAGCAAATTCGAAGAATTCAATCAAGTTTATGCAAAGTATTTCTCAGCCCACAAACCAGCAAGAGAAACAGTTGAAGTCCACAGATTACCTAAAAATGCTCATATAGAAATTTCCGTTATAGCTAAGAGATAGATAAAATTAAAGTCCTAGAAATTGAAAAAAATTACTTTTATCAATAACGCTATATCCAGCTGATGGATATGCTTTTGCCCAAGCGGCAGGTGGTTTTGAATTTTTACCAGTCCATTTGAATTCAAATCCATTCAAGTTATTGCCAACTTGCTCTATTAAATCTATTTCTTGATTATCATAGGTTCGCCAAAAATAAAGTTCAGCATAATTTTCTTGCAATTGATTGAATTTAATTCTTTCGGAAATCATATAATTCTCCCAAAGTTTCCCAACATCATCTCTTTGATCTATAGGATTGAAATTATTGATTAATGAATTTCTTATCCCATTATCGTGAAAATACCATTTTGAACTTTTACTTACTTCTTTTCTAAGGTTTTTAGAAAAACCTTCAAGTTTATACAAAACGAAAACTTTAGAAAGTAGTTCCATATATTTTTCTACAGTGTTTTTGCTCAAACTAAGTTGTGTACCTAACTCAGAATAATTTACTTCAGAACCAATTTGATAGGATATTAAACGCAATAAGTTTGATATTTTATTAGAATTTTTCAAACCATCAATCGTTAGAATATCCTTCAGCAAATAGCCGTTTTTCAATTCATTTAGGTATTGAATTTTCTCTTTTCTATTCTTTAATTTAGTAAGTTCAGGATAATTGCCAAAAATTAAACGACTTCTCATATTTTCTAATTTAGCGATATTAGATTCGTTTTGGCTAAATTCTAATTCCGACAAAGGATATAGCTGAAAGTCGTATTTTCTGCCAACCAATGGTTCGCCAAATTGATTTCCTAAATCTAAAGCAGACGATCCTGTTAATATTATTTTCAGTCCATCTATTTCATCAAGCATTAATTTCACTTTTAAAGAAATATCGGGAATTTTTTGAGCTTCGTCAATAATTAATATTTTAGTATCTCCAAGCAGCTGTTGGTATGAACCAACACTTCTCCTTTCCAACAATTCGCTCGTTGTGATATCTTCGCCATTTAAAAACAAATAGTTTTCATTTAACTTTTTCACTAGATTTTTTATAAGAATTGTCTTTCCAGTTCTTCTTGCTCCAAAAAGAATTACCGCCTTATTTGATTGAATTGATTCAAGCAAATTCTTTTCTATCTTTCTTTCATATTGAAACATAATTATACCAATATTTATGTTTAAATTGACTCATTTATCGTTAATTGAGTCAGTTGATTGACCTAATTAATAGAAATTGAGTCATTATTCAAATGTAAATTATGTAATATTTAATCAATATGCAACCAAAATAATCATTTCACTATGTTTAAATTGACTTATTTAATGTTAATTGAGTCAGTTGATTGACCTAATTAATAGAAATTGAGTCAGTTACTTTTGCTTTCTCAATGAATTTGTTTAAAAATTTGTAACAATCTTTAAAGAAAAGTATTTCTAAATTATCTGACTAATTGTATATTGAATGTGAATAATTGTAAAAAATTCTAATTGAGTAAATGAATCGCATTCTAAATTATATCGATGGCAAATTAATCGAACCAACCAATGGCAAATTTTTCGATAATATCGAGCCAGCCACTGGCAAAGTTTATTCGCAAATTCCAGACTCCCAAAAAGAAGATGTAGCATTGGCAACAGAAGCAGCCAAAAAAGCATTCCCAAGTTGGTCGCAAACATCTGCCGATGAACGCTTCCGAATTATGAATAAAATCTCCGAACTTATAATGAGGGATTTGGATATACTTTCTGAAATTGAATCGCAAGACAATGGCAAACCAGTCAAACTTGCAAAAAAAGTTGACATTCCACGCGCTGCAAAAAACTTCAATTTCTATGCTACTGCAATTATGCACTTTGCTAATGAATCACACGAATCTTATGGCGATTCTATCAATTATACGCTTCGCCAACCAATCGGAGTGGTGGGATGTATATCGCCTTGGAACTTGCCACTTTATTTGTTCACTTGGAAAATTGCTCCTGCTATAGCTGCGGGCTGTTGCGTGGTGGCAAAACCATCGGAAATTACACCATATTCTGCTTTTCATTTGGCAAAACTTTGCATAGAAGCTGGCTTGCCAATTGGAGTGCTAAATATAGTCCATGGTTTTGGACAAAATGTTGGCGATGCAATGTCAAGACATAAAGATATTAAAGCGATTTCATTCACTGGTGGCACTTCTACTGGAGCTACTATTGCTGCAATTGCAGCTCCAATGTTTAAAAAAATGTCGCTTGAGTTGGGCGGGAAAAATCCAAACATTATATTTGCCGATTGCGATTACGATGAAATGCTTCGCACTACTCTGCTTTCATCTTTTTCAAACCAAGGGCAAATTTGCCTTTGTGGTTCTCGAATATTTGTAGAGAAATCAATTTACGAGAAATTTAAAACAGACTTTGTAGCAAAAGTAAAGAAATTAAAAATAGGCGATCCAAAAGTTGATGATACAAATATCGGTGCGGTTGTTTCATTGCCACATAAAGAAAAAGTGCTAAGCTATGTAGCTCTTGCAAAACAAGAAGGTGGCACTGTGCTTTGCGGTGGCAATGAAGTGAAATTGGAAGGGCGTTGTGCTGATGGCTATTTCATTGCTCCTACTGTGATTGAAGGCTTGAGCTATGATTGCCGCACAAATCAAGAAGAAATATTTGGACCTGTGGTAACAATAATGCCATTTGAAACTGAAGAGGAAGTGTTAATGATGGCAAACTCCACTGAGTATGGCTTAGCTGCAACTGTTTGGACTCAGAATTTAAAACGTGCCACTTCGATAAGTCAAAAATTGCACTCGGGAATTGTTTGGGTGAATTGTTGGTTAAACAGGGATTTGCGTACTCCTTTTGGTGGAGTTAAAAATTCTGGTGTCGGTAGAGAAGGTGGTTTCGAAGCACTGAAATTCTTTACTGAAGCAAAAAATATATGTATTAAGTACTAAATTATAAATTAAATCTAGGACTAGGTTTATCTATGAAAAAGAAACCAATAATATTAAGCAAAGACGAAGTGCTAGATGCAGTAGCTTCATTCAGGAAAAGTAAAATATTGCTCACTGCGGTAGAGCTGGATATATTTAGTTTTCTTTCTAACTCTCCTGCCGATTTAAGCACGATTACTTATGAGTTAAATACAGAAATCCGAGCAACATACAAATTGCTAAAAAGCTTAGTGATGTTGGGATATTTAGAAGAATTTGAAAATAAATATCAAAACACAGAACACGCCGAAATTTATTTGAATAAAAAAAGTAATGACTATTTAACTGAGCTTAGTCAATTACAAGAGATATGGGAAGACTGGCATTCGCTTACTGACTCAATTTATTCTGGTCATTTGAACAAACGTAAGGATAACAGAGTTCGATTGCTTTATACCGACATCTCGCAACAAGTTTTGGAAGCTCTTTATCAGGAAGGTGGAAGCTCTGTGATGGAAATTGGCACTAGTCTTTCTTTGCGTTCACCTAAATTCATTAATAATAACATTAAATTTAAAATTAAATCTTTCGATTCAATAGAAAGAATTGAAGCCGCAATGAAAGCTCTTGGCAGTAACTTACTAGAAGATAGCGTTGAGCTAATTCCTGCGGATATCAAAGAAGCAGACTTTGGCAGCAACTATGATTTGGTTTTCGCATCTGGTTTTTTAGCTTCCAATTCAGTGGTTGATAATATTCATATTTTGAGCAGAATTCATAGCTGTTTGAAAAGTGAAGGCAAATTCGTAATCCACGAAAAAATAATAAATGATAACGGCATTCATACCAATAGCAATCTCTATCATTCAATAGATTTAACGATAAAATCCAAATGCGGTGAACTATTCACACAAGCAGATATTAAAGTGATGCTAAATGCTGCTGGGTTTTTTAAAATACAAGAAGAATATTTAAACGAAGATGAAGCAATATTCACTGCAGTCAAGTAATTACTTTCTTCTGACAAGCAAAGCATAGCCATAGCTTTTGTTTAGCAGCTTAACTTTTTCCGATAAATATTTATCGGAATCTTTAGCTTTGCAAATAAAATATGCATCTCTATCTATTTTAGATTTCAGCAGCCATTCTTCTTCGTCTTCTCTGTTTTTGAATTTTGAAAGCAATGATTGATCCTCTTTCTTTTCGCCATAGAAATATTGGGTATAGCTTTTATATCCCAATATCCTAAAATACACATTATCTTGTTTTTTGATAAATGTTAGATAGTCAACAATAGTGCCTTGCAGTATGTCTTCTATCTTTGGAGCATATAGCGATTGCACGGTGAAAATCAGGAAACTAATAGAAAGTAAAATTGAATAGAAATAAGCAATCAGTTTTTCTTTTATCAAAAAATAAATAGAAACAGCCAACATAACAAAAAAACTAAACGGTATTACTAACTCTATATAATTCCAATTGACAGGTTTCGCAAGTAAGTCTCTTGCGAATTTATCTTTCACTAATTCAGCATTCCCACTCGCAATTTGCTGATGGACATAAACTAATAAGTGGGGAAAAACTACAACGATTAGACCCAACACAAAACTACTGCCAATCAATCCATATTTCATTAATTTGTTCACTTTTTGCGATTGAACAAATTCGCTTAAGTAGTGAGAAGCAAAAAAAGTAATTGGGAAATATGTAAGAGAAGAATAATGAACTATTTTTGTTTTCACTAACGAGAATATAATCAAAACTAACGCAAGCAATATCAAGTTAATTAGCTGAAAATTATCAAGTGATTTGAAATTTAACTTGCGAATTACCGCTATTGCCAAGAAACTTGCTGGGAAACAACCAATTAGCACCACTGGGAAATGATACCAAATTGGGCCGCCGTGTCCAGCATCTTCTGTATTCAAAAGCCGAATTTGATAATTCCAAAAGTCAATAAATATATTCGGGTTATAAAATAAATAGATAACTAAATACCAAAATGCAATTGGTAATAAAGCAATTAAAGCAAATAACGATATATACTTAATTTGCTTGAGCAATACTTTTTTAAACAGAAAATATATTGCAATACTACCAACAACAAGTAAAAGAGCGACAGGCCCTTTGGTTAGAATAGCAGCACCACAAGCAAGACTGGAATAAATTAAATACTTGTATGAATTTTGTTTCTGAAATAAATAGTATAAATAAATTGAAGTGAAAATTAGCAGATTAAATAATGGATCAATTATTCCAAATTTGAAATAGAAAAATGGTAATATAGAGCCGAAATAAACAATTGCCCAATTGAATCCAAACTCTTTCGATTTTTCTTTTGCACCAACCATATAAAGCAAAACCAAACTGAGCAACCCAATTATAGCATTGGGGAAACGAGCAGCAAAGGCATTGAAGCCAAAAACTTTCATTGAAGCAGCTTGTAGCCAAAAAAAGAAGGGTGGCTTTTCATGGAATATTTGGTAATCAATCTTTACTGTTAAGTAATCGCCAGTTACTACCATTTCTCTGGCTGCCTCGGCAAAGTTGATTTCGTCCCAATCGAAAAGCAAAGAACTACCCAAATTGGCAACAAAAAGCACAGTCGCCAATAGTAGCAAATAAATAAAATATTTATCGTACTTAGCCATTTATCTTAATTCTATCGCCAAATTTATCATAATGAGTATTGGTGCTTTCGCTAAAGTCTTCACTTAGTTTTTGGGCATTGCCCACAAGCGAAAACACATAGTTCTCTGGTTTGAAATATTTACGCTGTGCTGCATATACTTCATCGAAAGAGAGATTTTGCAGTTTATCAAATCGCTTTTCATAATGGTCAATGTCTAAATCGCTAATCAATAAATTAGTAGTGGAGCTAAGAATTGAAAGTGAAGATTCAAACAAACGCAAGCTTGTTCCCATAAGATATTGTTTTGCTCTTGTGATTTCTTCTTCCTTTGCATTTTGAGTAGATATAATTTGCATTTCGTTTAGTATTTCGCCAATTCCTTCCTTTGTTTTTTCAGCAGATATAGAGCTGCTAATAAAAAATACAGAAGCCAATTTATACCGTTGAATTATTGAATTGATACCATAAGTCAAGCCCTTTTCTTCACGCAAATTGTGGTTCAATCTGCTTAAGAAATAGCCGCCAAAAAGTGTATTGGCTACAGACAATGCTAGAAAATCTGGATGATTAATACTTATTGTAGGCATCCCCAATTTCAAATTTGTTTGTTGATTGAAAGGAGAGTCTATAATTGCAATTCCGCTATTAAAATTGAAAATAGTTGAATTTATTATCTGTGTTTTGCTATCTGTGTTTTGTTTAAAATTTGTTTCAACTAATTTGAATAGTTCGGATTCTTCAAAATTTCCTACGCAAATCAATGCAAAAGAGGTTTTACAAAATACATTCTCATAGTAATCTTTGCAATCTCCAACAGAAATGTTGTCCAAATCATTATGTTCAGCAGTTGTACCAAACTGATAGCGATGTCCTTCGAATAATATTCTATTTGCAACTATATGTGAAATAGCACTAGGAGTAGAATAAGAAAATTCCAAATCCGATTTAACTGTCGCAATTGTTCTATCCAGCTCTTCTTGCAAAAAATTGGGTGTGAAAATCATTTCAGAAATTAAACTAACGCCATCGCTAAGGAATTTGCTCAAACCAGAATACGTGAATGCTGTGAAATCATGCGAAACAGAACATTCCAAATCGCAACCAAGTGAATCTGTGAAAGCGAATATTTCTTCAGCAGATTTCAACAAAGTATTTTTTGTCATCAAATCGGCTACTATTTCAGCAGTTCCAATTTTACTTTCATTAATGCTGCCACACTCAAAAAAAGCTCTAAATCCAGTTAGTTCAATTGTCTTATCTTGAAAATAGTAAAGCTTAATACCATTAATTTCCTTCACTTTTAGTTTAGGAAATTTGATTTCTATTTTTTTATCGAATTTTGGAAATTCTTTCCAAGGGTTTTGTGTCATTTTTATCTTATAAATCTAAAATCATTTCATATTGCGAAACAAATCTTTGCAAACCACAATAGTTCATAAGCCCGATTAAAGCAATATTTGAACTATCTATATTGATAATGTTTAAGTGAGTTTCTATTTGGTTTTCAGTAAATTTCAGCAAATTACTACCAATGTAATTTCTTCTCCAATCTGGCGAAACTGCTAACTGATGTATATGCCCAGTTTCTGGATTGAAAACAGAATACCCAACTTTCACACCATCGAGAAAAACACAAACAGATTTCAATTCAGTAGCAATTCGAGACATTGCATTTGGCGATTGAGACCAAGTCAGTTTTTTGTCCCACCAAGTTGGCTCTATCACAGCTTTATCGAATGGCTGAATATCGTATTGCAAATTGCTATTGCGTTTCAATTTCTTAATTAAAGTTCTGCCATTAAAGCTTTCCAACTGCCTATTGGATTTGAAACCCAATTTGCCATAGACTCTTTGTGCAGCAATGTTCTTATCAATCACTTCCAGATAAATTCTTTCCAAATTTTTGGCTCTATCTGTTTTCAAAAATTCTTCGTGCATAGCTTTAGTTAGGTTTTTTCCACGGTGGTTTTCAATTATACCAGTGCCAGCATTATAGGCAGCAATTCTTCCTTCGCTATAATCGAAACCCATAAACAAAAAACCAACTAATTTTTCTTTAGCAAACACCCCTATTGAATTAGCATAATCCACATTTGCAACTGTATGCTGCAATTTTAAGTGCGGTTCCGTAGTTCTCACCACCACATAGTAGTTTGTGAAAGCAGACTGCACTGTGTGGCAAATTTCATCGAAAGGAGTATTTTCGAGAGTGCTAAATTCGTAGAAATTATTAGTTAGTATCACGTCTTTTTAATTGAACCTTTCAATAAAATCACGAACAACTGGATTTGTAGATGCTCTTAGCTCTAATGGAGTGCCCGCAAATGCTACTTTGCCATTGTCCAACATTACAACTTCATCGGCTACTTTATAGACAGAAAACATATCGTGTGTGATAACAATAGAAGTAACATTCATTTTGCTTGCCAAATCCTTCACTAGATTATCTACCTGCTCCGAAGTAACTGGGTCCAGCCCTGTTGTAGGCTCATCGTAAAAAATATATTCTGGGTCGCCCACTAAAGCTCTTGCCACACCAACTCTTTTTCTCATACCACCCGATAAATCAGAGGGTTTTTTGTCCGAAAGTATAGCCCATTCTTTTTGAAAATTGACAGTTTCCAATTCCTTGATGTCGGGAAGCAAACCAACGGCAGAAAGCACTTTTTGTGACTCAAAGACAAGCGTATTCTCATCTTGAATTCCATGTTCAAATAAACTTATTATAGTGTTCTCATAAACTGTCATCGAATCGAATAAAGCCGCTCCTTGGAAAACAAATCCAATTTTGCGACGCATTTGGAATAATTCATCATATTGCAAAAGAGCTACATCTCTTTCATTCACATAAACATTGCCCGAATCTGGAGTGAGCAATCCGACAATATGTTTGAGCAAAACAGATTTGCCACAGCCCGAACGCCCTATTATACACAAAGTCTTGCCAATTGGAATTTGGAAACTAACCCCATCGAGCACTACTTTCGAGCCAAAGGACTTTTTTAAATCTTTAATCTCAATCATATCAGAAAAATTATTATCACTTGCTATTCATTTTTATTAATTCAAAAATAAGAAGCTATTGATTAGTTATTGCAAAAAAAAGTAGAAATAATTTTTTTTCTATCAAATTTTATTTAATTTGTGTCAGGAAAATTACACAGAAAGTCATAAATGAGATTTTTTCATGGAAGAGAAAAGAAACATTGATAGGATAACTATAGGTACTGTTTGATACTTTCTCTAATTAGTGGCATAATCTTAGGCATTGTTTTAGCAATTCCACCAGGACCAGTTGGCATTACAGCCATAAAGTATGGTCTATTTAGGAGTCCTAAAGCAGGTACCCAACTCGCTTTGGGGAATGCTGTTATGGATTTTATTTTCTGTATATTGGCTGTTTTCGCTACTTCTTTTGCAATTTCTAGCCTTAATTCGCTTTCTGTCCACTACCCAATATTAACTTTGATTATCCAATTTGCAGTAATTATTGGTTTTGTTGCATTTGGCATAATGAACATAAAAACCAAAAAAACAACTGGTCCAGATTATTTCAGTGGCGAACAAGAATTCAAGATGAAATTTTTGCAAGATTTGAAAAAAAGAGGAATCTTCTTTTTGGGTATAGCAATTGCACTTACAAACATTGCCAACCCCTCTTTCATAACTTCTCTTGCTTGGGTATCGGTACAAACAATTAACCTCAATTTGGTACAAAACACAGCCGAATCGAAATTGCTCTATGCAGTGGGCTTTGGCTTTGGTAACTTTATCTGGATTTTTGGATTGGTTAAAGCCGTAACTAAATACAAGCATAAGCTATCAGATATGATGCTAATCCGTATCAAAAAATTCGCAGGAATCACTTTCCTTGGCTTCGGCACTCTTTTGGGCTGGAGAGTAATCACCCTCACCAAATGGACAGAAATATTCCATTTACTCTTCGCATTTTAAGTTTGCACTGTCATTTCAGATAAGTCTGTTATCCAACCCAAAATCCCTTTACGGATTATATATTGGTAGAAAATAAAACAACAATCATTATTTGCAAATAAAAACTATTCCATATTTTGGTTTTTTGACACTTAAAGCTGTATGTCAATTTGTTTGACAGGGTGGTTTTAGTGATGACAGACGAATAAGCATTTCGACAAGCTCAATTACCGAACAAAAAGAGACAAGTCACAGACCTGTTTCTACTAAATAAAAAATCTATGAAATTTAGTAATAGAATAAAGAACAAGCCAGGCTTGTTCTTCCTCTTTAGAAAGAGTCATATATTTACGAAATGAATATAAAAAGATTTTTTTTCATTAAATTTCTATCGAAATAAGTGTGATAAATAAATTATAACCGTATTTAAAAGTACTTTGGTGTGGGTGTTTTTCTACAAACTGGTAGTTCCGATAGAACTTGTTTTGGATATGGTTTAGAATGTTTGTAGTTGGAATTTAGCCTATAACTTCAGTTAAGGGTTAATGTAGAAGGTGCGTTTTAATTTGGATTCCCCAGCTAAATCCTCCCGAAATTATTGCTGATTTCTATTGGTGAGGACTTGAAAAACATCTTTTACTCCCTCCTCTTGGGCAAGGTCGGGGTTCTTCTTTGGCAAACAACAAACCCAAGCGATGCAGCTTTACTCCAATCAAAAATTAAATTCTATCCCAACTTTATATCCTTCGAATCTTAGCGGTTTTGCTCCGCCGAATGGGAAAAATTCTTGCTCTTTGCGTTGGCTATAAAGCAAGTAGCTAATTGCATTCTTATAAGCGAAATAGAAAATTGGATAGTATTTGCCGAAATATGCTAAGTATTCCTTTTCTTGTGTGTCAATCCAGCGTTGCGCTAAGCTCTCGAAAATATAGCCAGCGGCATAGCGACCTATACGAAAATCACGATATGTCAAACTATATTCATAACTCAAATTCAATGAAACACTTTTGCTATACTGCACTTTCACACTTGGTGAATACTGCATACCGAACTTCACAGTTTCATCGAATTCTTTCAGCATAGGGAATGGCTCTAAAAGAAAGTTCTCGAAATCCAAATGAGTGAAAAATAAAGCAGAGCGATGGGCTAAGTACAAATTCCAATCCGATGCCAAGCGATAGCCATAGGCATTTTCATAGCTAAATCCGAAATTCCAAGACTCGCATTTCTGGTTTATAGGTGCATTCAAATTCAGCCCTGTGGAATAAATCCCCAAAAATGCCTGTTCGCTACCAAAATAAACAATGTTCTCAACTTCGCTGGAGTTTGCAGAATAACGGTAATCTCTGTCGTATTTGTAGTATTCAACGTAATCATTTATATTTCGCAAGAAACCATAAGTGATATCTATTCCTTTCATTGGTGCAAAGTCTAATTTAGTGTTTGGGACAGCAATAGCATTGGATATACCTTCGAATTTCAACAAGGGATGATTCTTTTTGTCGCTATCGTAGTTATTCAATCCACCAAGAAAATTTTCCAAAGTCCAAGAAGAATCATTAGTATTACTATTTTGACTTCTATTTTCGGCGAAAATTTCGTTATTTGCATATTCAATTTCTGCAAATTCTTCAGCAACGCAAAAAGAAATTGCAAAAATGAGAACAAACAAAAATGTTATTATATTCCAATTAGCCAATCAATGTCCAAAATTGAAGTAAGAAAATTTGAAATTGCAAACGAGTCCATTTGGGATAGATTCGTAGAGTTAAGTATTAACGGCACAATCTTCCACGAAAGAAAGTTTATCAATTATCACCCAAAAGATAAGTTCAAAGATAACTCTTTAGAATTTTACGAAAAAGGAAATTTAAAAGCAGTCTTCCCAGCTGCTCTTATCGAAAAAGAAGGGAAAGTGATACTCAAATCTCACCCAGGCACATCTTATGGTGGCTTAGTGTTCGCAAAAAGCATTGGAGTTAAATCGGCTTTGGAATATATTGCCGCACTTGAAAGCTATTGCAAAGCCAATGGAATAACCCAAATTGAATTCAGACTTGCCGAAAAGATATTTCAATTAATCAATGCCGACGAGATAGATTTTGCATTGTTGCACTCTGGCTTTTTCAGAGAGGCAGAAGAACTATCCACTTGCTATAATATTGAAAAATTAAAAAGTTTAAACCCTGATGAAATAATAGCCCGTTTCGATATGAAAGCAAGAAATAAATACAAGCAAAGTTTGAAATATAAACTAAGCACTAAATTTATTGATAGCAAAAAAGAACTGGCGGAATTCCAAGAAATTGTAGCTTCTAATTTAGAAAAGCATTCAGCAAAGCCAGTACACTCAGCCGATGATATAATCTACCTTTGCAAACAATATCCAACGAAATGCAAAGTGATGGGAATTTATTCTGGCAGCGACTTAATAGCGGGCTTTTTTATAATTAATGTTTCCCAAAAAGGATGGCATATTTTCTACTCATCGCTTGATTATAAATTTGCTGAAATGCGACCAATTAACTTTGGATTTTTGGAATTAGTAATCTGGTTGAAATCCGAAGAAACAAACTTCTTAAACTACGGCATTTCCACAGAAGCTGGAGGTAAAATAATAAACCACTCATTATTTGATTTCAAAGAAAGCTTCGGCGGTGAAGGAATACTAAGAACTTACTGGATGAAAGAGCTTACTTAAGAATTGAGTTATCTTTCGATTACGCTCAATGACCACTTTAAAATTTACGAAAACGATTTCTATAAGTTAAATATTTCTTATTTAATTTCATTTGGAATTGAAATATATATTTTTCTGCAATTTCTTATTTTCTTTTTTCATTTCGTTAATTTCTTTTGTAAACTAAGTTCATTACTTCTCTAGCTATATGTGGGCGATAGTGCCAGGCCTCATAATAATCGTGGTAATCTTCTGTAAATTTATTTTTACCAGAGAAATCAAATACGTTTTCCTTTCCGAATATCTCATTCAAATTAGTCAAATCTTCTCGATTGAATATTTCTTGATCGTAATTTGGACTTATAATAATTTTATAATTTGTTTTGTTTTTTCGGAAAATAGAGACTATTTCTTCTAATAATATGATTTGATTATCTTTAATTGCCCTGGGATAGTATTTCGCAATTGAATCTCTTATAGGGAAATCACTCAATTTCGCAGCAGTAAAGAATTTGCCATCGGCTATCTTTTTTTCTAGCATTGGCAGAGTTTGCTCGTTGTGAATACTGTCATATTGAAATAGTTTATCATTTAGCAAAAAGTTCTTAATCATATATGGTTTCACTTCGCCACTTATTTTAAAATCAAAATAAGTAAACAGAAATAATGGCGAAAGAAATCCTTTGAAATTAGCTAAATGGAAAATCGAATATTGATAGAATTTGCCAAATACATTTTTGCCAACACTTTCCAATTGCGGAGAAATCATAAACAAATGCCCCGATTTTGGTTTGTCCTGCATTAGTATTTCATAATCAAGCACCAAAAGGCAGTTTTTTATTTTAGCTTTTTTACTTTCCAGATACACAATTTTCTTATGCAAAGCATAGAGTGCTTCACCTGAACCATCGAAATGAAAACAATTACTATTTGAATCTATATGTTTTTGCCAATCTTTTATTTCATAGAAAATAGAGCGGGAGTTCCCAAATATAAAAGCGTTATATTGTTGCTTTTGGTAATTCTTCTCATAAATTCGAGTGCTTAAATAATCTTTATTTATTCCAATCCAGCCCTTTGCTTTGGGGTCGAAAACAACATCGTAATCCCTCAGTACCATAAATGGATCGAGAGCTAAGTATAAACTTAAAATTACTATAAATGGAAAAGTAAAGTAAACTAATCCTTTCAGGAATTTATTCATATTATGTTTAGAATTGAAAATAAATAAATTGTTGTTCATTGCCAGCGAAGTACATTATAGCAAGAATAATTAAATAATACATAGCCCAACGAATCGGCTTATTCAAATTTAATCCCAACTTTGCTAAAGCAAATTTTTCTTCTCTGCCTATCCATTCAATTGCCAAGAGCACGCCCACCATAGCCAATGTTATCAGCACTCTTTTTTGGCTCAGCATAGCGGGTAATGTGAAAATAGTTCTATTAAATATTCCTGCTATATAGCTTGCTGCATGGCTAACTGAATTTGCTCGGAAAAATATCCAAGCAAACATTGTCAAAGAGAATGTAAGTAATATTGCTCCCATTTCTTTCAAGCTTGGCAATATTTTACCATTGGCAACAATCTGTAAATTGTTTCTGTTTGTATTGAAAATAATCGAAGGCATAATGAAAATTGCATTAAGCAAACCCCAGATTATAAATGTCCAGTTTGCCCCATGCCAAAAGCCACTCACAAGAAATATGGCAAATGTGTTTCTAATGCGCATCCACATACCGCCCTTGCTGCCGCCAAGTGGGATATATAGATAGTCTTTGAACCAAGAAGAAAGTGAGATGTGCCAACGTCTCCAAAACTCTGCAATATCTCGTGAGAAATATGGATAGTTAAAATTTTGCAAAAGCTCAATCCCAAAGAGTCTTGCCGTTCCCAAAGCAATATCGGAATAGCCAGAAAAATCGCAATAAATTTGGAAAGTGAAGAAGAAAGCACCTAAAACTAATGTACTTCCAGACTGATTAGCAGAATCGTTGAAAATGATATTTGCATATTCGGCACAGTTATCGGCTATCACAATTTTTTTAAACAAACCCCATAGTATTTGCCTAAGTCCATCTACTGCTTTGGTATAATCAAACTCTCTTTTCTTTATAATCTGTGGCAACAAGTGGGTAGCCCTTTCAATTGGGCCGGCAACAAGCAAAGGGAAAAAGCTAACGAAAACAGAATAGTTTATATAATTGTATTCGGGTTTAATTCTATCGTTATAAATATCAATCACATAGGAAAGCCCATGGAATGTATAGAATGATATTCCAACTGGCAATATAACATTTATCAAACCGAAGTTGGCGGTGATTCCCAAATAAGAAAGACTTTCCACCAAAGAGCTTGCAAAGAAATTATAGTACTTAAAAACTCCTAAAAAGCCCAAGTTGATACCAATACTAATCCAAAGCCAAATTGTTTTGTTTCGCTTTTCTTTTACTTCAGCTATCTTAATCCCAGAAAGATAATCAAGAGTAACAGAGCCAAGCAATAGAAACATAAATCTATAATCCCAGCAGGAATAAAAGAAATAGCTTGCTAAAAGCAATATCACGTTCTGCACTTTAAAGTTACCTTTAGAAGTAAACCAATAAAGGAAGAAGACAAAGGGCAAAAAGAGAGCAAAACTTAAGGAATTGAAAAGCATAAGTGTATGAAGTAAATTAGATTAAACTCAAAATCCTATTTCATTAAAAAAGAAAAAAGGGAATTGACAGATTCACAAACCCAAATTAATAATTTGTTGCAACAACACAATGCAGAATGATTATAGAAGTTTTAGTAAGTTATACTTTTGATATAGATTTCGTTATTCGATAAGCTCCAAAGAGAAGAAGAGATAATATGACAACCAACCTTG
>CAZYXG010000019.1:0-38508 GCA_964650885.1 uncultured Hyphomicrobiales bacterium
GTTTTCAAAGTACAAAATAAGTAATCAATTCACAACTAGAAGTGAATTACGCTTTCTACTATCTCTATGTTGTTTTTCGAAACGAAAGATTTCGCATGTTGTTTTGTAGCGGTTAGTGTTGTATGTGGTAGAATCTCTACTACTTCGCTTGAGTATATATTTACAGTATTATCTAAAGTTATATGCTTTATATTCATTTCTGATAATAAATCGAATGAATGAATGTTGCAATTTATAACATTCATCTTCTCAGCTTTTAAACCTTTGAACGCTGCAAAGTTCATGATGTTATATCCTTCAACAGTAAATGTTGAAGTTATGTTTATGTCTATGAATGTTCTTTCACAACATATCAAATGTAAATTATGTATGTTTGGTGGTAAATTATCTTTAGTGAAAGTGCAATTTATCAAAGTGAGGTCGTAAGATGCATTATCTTCCCAACCATATGTTGATAAAATTTGAGATTCTATTGTAAGGGTTAGCTTTTTCATAATAAAACTCTTTTTAGTAATTGGTTAAACTACTTGATAATAATATACGAAATATATTTGACTTTTCCAAGTAAAAATAAAAATGTCCTGTTTGTTTTACAATTCAGTTTTCAAAGTACAACACAGTTATCATTTCTTCGTCTGCGCGATTTAAGAATTAATTTGGACATATTATATATCATCTCCTAAATTTTCCTTAAAATAAAAAAAATCTTTACTGCAAATCACTGCAAATTGTTTTCAAGTCTTCCATTGAAATATTCAGCAATAATATTTAGAAGATTTAGGTCTGGTCAGTATTTCCAAGCGAAGCACCATTTACATCATAAACTATATGTTTCGACTTCTCTAAATAAGCGATTATTTTGTTTGTTTTCGACAAAGAAACTATGTTAAAATACTTTTGTATTTTTAGACCTAAAATTAATGGAGAATCACATTAATAAGAAAAACATTACAATTGACAATTACTTAGACAACCATTATATTCATAGAAGTAATTGGTTAAGAGCTGCCGTTTTAGGTGCTAACGATGGCATTATTTCTATCTCAAGTCTTGCAATTGGAGTGGCAGCAGCTAGCACTATAAGAGAACCTATAATATTAGCCACAGTAGCTGGGCTTGTTGCTGGAGCTTTGTCTATGGCTGCAGGTGAATATGTATCAGTAAGTTCGCAAACGGATACTGAAAAAGCCGATATTGAAAGAGAGATAGAAGAACTTAGAGAAATGCCAGAAGAAGAATTGCAAATATTAACACAAATCTTTGAAAAGAGAGGTTTAAAAAAAGAAACGGCAACACAAGTAGCAATTGAATTGACAGAAAAAGATGCACTGGGCACCCACATAAGAGAAGAATTAGGCATAAACGAAATTAGCAAAGCGAACCCAATTCAAGCTGCATTAGCATCGGGTACAGCATTTACCGTTGGTGGAATTTTGCCTCTTTTCGTCATACTTTTTGCACCTATTAAAGGAATGGAATATTGGCTTTACGGCTTTACTACAATATTTTTAATCATTTTGGGAACAATATCAGCAAAAACAGGTGGCTCAAGTTTAAAAAAAGCAATTTTAAGAATTGTCATTTGGGGATCCATTGCAATGGGCTTATCAGCATTAGTTGGCTATATATTTGGTGTTAAAGTATAATTTCCCAAATTAACCAAATAATAAATTCATAAAGATAAGACTCGGAAATTATTCTTATGTGGAACCAACCTGTTTTCAGAGTGCTTACGTCTGTGTCAATTGGAGCAGTTTTCTTTAAAATGCGTAAAGTCTAATTGTTATCCCAGCATCGCTAAAATCATAATTTAATTTGTGAATAGCCACAACAGGCGTTATGGGAGCATAGAACTTATTGAAATTATTTGTTTTAGTGAGTTGTAAATTTAGAATTAAATGATGAATCAACTACATTTTCAATATAATATTAATGTCTATTATTTCTAACATAGAAATTATGAATTTGTATTATTTTCTTCACTTATAACTTATAACTCATCACCAAGCCAAAAGTTCTTCTAAATCTTTTCCAAATCTTGCTTTTGCTAAAAATTCATTTTCTAAATCAGTAGCGAAAGGCACAGGAGTGTCCAAACTACCAGTGCGGAAAACAGGTGCATCAAGTTCTTTAAAGTATTCTCGGCTAATTACTGCCGAAAGCTCTGCTCCTATACCACCTGTAGCGGTATCTTCATGCAAAATTATTACTTTGTGCGTTTTACGAATTGAGTTTGCTATTGCTTCTTTGTCATAAGGAATAAGTGTTCTAAGGTCTATTAAGTCAGCAGAAATATGAGGGTTTTTGCCTAAATATTCAGCTGCCCAATGAACTCCCATTCCATAAGTTATAATAGTAACATCATTACCTTGTTTAACTAAACTTGCTTTACCAATCGGGACAGCAAAGTAATCATCATATACTTCTTCGCTTATGCTACGGTATAGTGCTTTATGTTCGAAATACATTACTGGGTTTGGGTCGTTTATTGCAGAAATTAATAACCCTTTTGCATCGCTAGGATTAGATGGATAAACTATTTTCAAACCAGGTGTATGAAAAAACCAAGATTCATTGGATTGGGAATGGAACGGACCCGCACCAACTCCAGCTCCAGTTGGCAGTCTAACTACCACATCGGCATTTTGTTCCCATCGGTAGTGAATTTTAGCTAAGTTGTTTACTATTTGATTGAAACCACAGCTAACAAAATCTGCAAATTGCATTTCAACAATTGCTTTAAAGCCCTTTATCGAAAGTCCAAGTGCAGTTCCAATTATAGCCGATTCGCAAAGTGGAGTATTGCGAATTCTGTCTTTGCCGAATTTATCTACAAATCCTTCTGTAACTTTGAAAACTCCGCCATATTCAGCAATATCCTGCCCCATTATTACAAGGTTTTGGTGTTTTTCAAGAGATTGAGCAAGTCCATCGGAAATCGCATCTACAAAACGCTTCTTTGTTTTAGTTGGGCTTTGTGGCAATATAGATTTATCAGAATCACTAGCTTTGAATAAATCTTTCAGTTCATTTGCAACCGAAACAGTAATCTTTGGCTCGGCAAAAGTTATTTCAATATCATCATTGATAGCAGTTTTAATTTCATTTCGAATAGCTTCTTTGTCGCTTAACGATATTACATTTGTTTCATGCAAATAGTTTTCAAAATTCATAATTGGGTCTTTCTTTTCCCATTCAGTGAAAAGCTCTTTTGGAATATACTTTGTACCAGAAGATTCTTCGTGTCCTCTCATTCTGAATGTCAAACATTCTAGTAAGTAAGGTTTGGGATTTTGTCGAATTTCTTCAGCAATTTCTTGTACTGCGTGGTAAACTTCTAATATGTTGTTGCCATCAACTTGTTTAGTTTGAATTCCATAGCCAATTCCTTTATCGGTGAATTGCTTGAATTTGAATTGCTCCGATGAAGGAGTGGATAGCCCATAGCCATTATTTTCAATAACGAAAATTACTGGCAAGTCCCAAACTGCTGCAACATTAATTGATTCGTGGAAATCACCTTGGCTTGTGCCGCCGTCTCCAGTGAAAACGGCAGTTGCTCTTTGCTCACCATTTAGTTTGCAAGCAAGTGCTATTCCATCGGCAACACCCATTTGCGGACCAAGATGGGAAATCATACCTACGATTTTATATTCATTAGTTCCAAAGTGGAAAGAGCGATCCCTACCTTTAGTAAAACCATTTTCTTTTCCTTGAAATTGAGAAAATAATCTTTTAAATGGAATTCCTCGAGCTGTGAAAAGACCAAGATTTCGGTGCATAGGCAATAAGTATTCATCTGGGTTCATAGCCAAGGTAACACCAACAGAAATACCTTCTTGCCCCCAACCAGAAAACCACTTTGAGATACGGTTTTGGCGAAGCAAGATTAACATTTTTTCTTCTATTAATCTCGGTTTTAAAATCTCTTTATAAATATTTATTAGTTCAAGATTGTTAAGTTTCTTTTTATCGAAAGTCATTTGTTGTAAATTTGAATTAAACAATATTTCAAATTTAAGAATAATAAGCATAAAAGTATGAATAAGAATCCAATTGGTGTATTTGATTCTGGAGTCGGGGGGCTTTCAGTACTAAAACAATTCCTTCACTATCTGCCAAATGAGAACTATATTTACCTTGGCGACACAGCCCGAGTGCCTTACGGAAATAAGTCGCAAAGCATAGTTCAAGAGTATGCTCGCCAAGCGACAGAGTTTTTTATTGATAACGAAGTAAAAATGATTGTGATTGCTTGCAATACTGTTTCTGCGGTGGCTATTGAAGCTGTTCAGAAAATTGCAAAATCTATTCCAGTTATCGAAATGATTCGTCCTGCATCGGAAGCAGCAATTACAAGCAGCCAAAATTCAAGAGTGGGTGTGATTGGTACAAGAGCTACGATTAATTCAGAAGCATATATACACGAATTGAAAAAATACGATAAATATTCTAACTTAAAAATTACAAGTACTGCCTGCCCATTATTTGTTCCATTGGTGGAAGAAGGGTATTTGCAATCGGAAGCAGCAGAGCTTATAGCAAAAGATTACTTGGAAACATTTGCTACAGAAGAAATTGATACTTTAGTTTTGGGATGTACTCATTATCCTTTTTTGAGAGACTTGATCCATAAGATTTTGCCCCATGTGAAGCTAATAGATACTGGCGAAGCAGCTGCAATTCAAGCAAAAAAGATTATTGAAAATGAAAACATTTCCGCAGGGATTGAAGCCAAAGATGGAAGCAATATAGAGTTCTATTTAACTGATACTCCTTATACTTTCACAAATATAGCTGAGAATTTACTTGGCTTTAAGATTGAAAAAATAAAAAAAGTCAACTTAGATTAGAATAATTCCGACTTTTTTTAGTAATTTTAAAATTCTTTAATTGATTCAAAAAAGAGAACAATATGAAAAATCATATACGAATTTGCTTACTTGCCTTAATGATAATTTTAGGGTTTTCTCAATTAGCTGCCCAAAATACAAAAGATTATGCAATACAATTGGAGAGCGAAATTATTGATGGAGTAACTCCCAGTATAAAAATTAAATGGGCAAAAAATGATTTAGCTCTGAGCTATAGGATTTTCAGAACTGATATTGTTTCCACTATTACTGACGAAATTGCTTCAAATTTAGATTCGAGCAAAACTGAATTTATAGATAAAACTGCTGTGAAAGGTACACTATATTTATATGAAGTAAGAGGTAAATCTGAAATTATTACTACTTACAGGGGTAAAAATCAAGCATTAAATTTTAGTTCTACAGGTTATATAACTACAGGGATTGATGTTCAGCCGATTACAAGTTTTGGCAAAGTCTTAATCTTAGTAGATGAGACAATGAAAACTCCTCTTGAAAGTGAATTGAATACTTTGATGGAAGACCTTGCAACAGAGGGTTGGAGACCTACGATGAAATTTGTGCCAAGAGCAGAAATATTTAATAAAGACTTAGTTCGCTCTGTTAAAGATACAATAGTCAAGTTTTATGAAGATAACGCAGAAGATTTTAAAACTTTATTTTTGTTAGGAAGAGTCGCAGTGCCATATTCTGGGAACTTAAATCCAGATGCTCACCCTGACCACCAAGGAGCATGGCCTGCCGATGTTTTCTATGGTGTTATGAATGAAGTAGAATTTTCAGATAATAGTGTGAATACAGCTAAAAATTCAACAAAGCCAAGTAGAACTGAAAATGTAAATATACCTGATGATGGGAAGTTTGATGTTTCTCAAAATAATATAGATCCTGTTATAGAAATTGGAAGAGTTGACTTTTTTAAATTAAGTAAAACATTTCCGAATAAAACTGAAACTGAACTTTTAAGAAACTATCTAAATAAAGATCATAAATATAGAACTGGTGAATTCAGCCCTAAAAAACAAGCACTCATAGCTGATAATTTTGGAATAATTGGCGAAAAGTCTGAAGCATTTGCTTCAAGTGGATGGAGAAATTTCCCAATTCTTGTGGGAGCAAAAAATTTAAAAGCAGGTAATTGGTTCACTGAATTAACTATAGATTCATATACTGCAGCCTATGGCTGCGGAGGTGGTTCATATAATTCTGTTGGTGGGATTGGAGTTTCAGCTGATTTTGCATCAAAGCCAACAAAAGCTGTATTTACAATGTTATTTGGTTCTTATTTTGGAGATTGGGATTCAGATGAAAATATATTGAGAACTAATTTAGCAACGGGAGATGTTTTAACCACTTGTTGGTCGGGCAGACCTCATTGGTATTGGGATAATTTTGCTTATGGATATAATATGGGATACGAAGCAAAAAAAGCTCAAATGAATTCAACTACTTACAATTATGTGCTTTTAAACATATACAATGGTCAGAATTATGGACCAGATGGTGCGGCTTCAACTTTTGCAACTCGTTTTGTACATATATCTCTTTTGGGAGACCCAACTTTACGTTTGAATGATTTCAATACAATTCCCAAAGCATATAATTTGCAATTGAACAAAGTAAAAGATGGTCAAGTGAAATTGACTTGGGAAGTGCAAGGTGCTAAAATGGCTCAGGGTTTTAATGTTTATCGCAGCAGAAACGATAAATTTGATTTCGTAAAAATCAATAAAACTCCAGTCATTGATTATACTTTCACAGATATGCAAATTAACCATAATGGCAACGTTCATTACATGATTTGCAATATTGATACTGTTACTTTGCCTAGCGGCAGAATAAATATGATTTCTCGTGGAACTACTAACTCAATTACTTTGAACTCTACTTCTGTTGAAAGTGAATTTATTCAATCTGGAATGGAAGTAACTCCAAACCCAGCTTCTATAAACACAACGTTTAAATTAAGTTTGATAGTTGAAGATTTAGTTGACATTAAAGTTATTGACGTTAGCGGAAGATTATTGAAACAAATCTATAGTGGAACTCTTGAATCGGGTAAACATAGCTTCAACTGGGATTTTGAAAATGAAGGAATAAAACCAGTGCAAGGAGTTTACTTTATTACAGTTAGTGGCGCTAAAACCCACATTTTTGAAAAAGTAATTATAAATTAAAAATTTTAGTCGAAACATTGAAAGCTCACCTAAAGTGAGCTTTTGTTTTAAATGCTGAAATAGAAAGAGATTGAATGAATAATAGTTTTGTAGCAAAAGGAATATTGATATTTCTGCTTAAACTTCGCCGAAGATTGAGCAGCAAGAATTATATTGTACTTATTGCATTAATAATTGGACTTTTGGCTGGTATAGCTGCTGTATTGCTAAAGCAAGCTGTTCATTATGTAGAATTTGGTTTGCAATTTTGGTTTAAAAAAGAATATGCCAATGTGCCATACTTCTTCTATCCTTTTGTGGGGATAATGCTTTCTGTTCTATATGTCAAATTTTTTCTAAAAGATAATTTTGAAAAAGGACTTTCCAATTTAATCTTCAAGTTATCCAAAAATAAAACAGATATACACTTCCACAATATTCACTCCAATATAATTACTTCAGCTTTAACGGTTGGCTTTGGTGGTTCAGTGGGACTGGAAGCTCCAATTGTGGCAATTGGTTCTGCTGTGGGCTCTAATATAGCCCGAATATTGCGATTTAATCTTAAAGACAAAACTTTGCTTGTTGGCTGCGGAGCTGCTGCTGGAATAGCTGGTATTTTCAATGCTCCTATTGGTGGGGTGATATTTGTTATGGAAGTGCTTTTGCCAGAATTTTCTATTCCTGCTTTTATTCCATTGCTTATATCATCGGCAGTTGGTGCGGTAATTTCGAAAGCATTAATGCCTGAGGGAACTCTATTTACTTTAGTGACTCAGGGTTGGGAATTCAAAGCAATTCCGTATTATTTTATTCTGGGCGGAATCTGTGGCATAATTTCTTTATATGTTATAAAGATGACTTTAGCAGTTGAAGAGTTTAGTAAAATATCCAAATCGAAAATTAGAAAAGCAATTGTAGGAAGTTTAGTATTAGGTATTCTTGTTTTCATTTTTCCACCATTATTTGGAGAGGGCTTTGGGCATATTGCTGAAATTTTCAAAGGTAATTATGGTGATTTACTTAAGAATAGTTTCTTTTATAGCTTGAATAGCTCACCACTACTAATAATATTAATTTCTATTTTACTAATATTGATAAAGGTTTTTGCATCTTCAGTAACAATGGCAGCCGGTGGGAATGGTGGAATTATTGCTCCTTCTCTTTTCATAGGTGCATTTACTGGATTTGTATTCGTTTATAGTTTAGAAGCATTGGGTCTTCAGCAATTTAGAAATGAAAACTTCATTGCTGTAGGAATGGCTGGAGTATTAAGTGGGGTTATTAATGCTCCATTGACAGCAATTTTTCTTATAGCCGAAGGTACTGGCGGCTATTCGCTTATGATTCCACTAATGATAGTTTCGGCAATGTCTTTCTTTGTAAAAAGATATTTTGAGCCATATTCAATCTATACAAAATTACTTGCAGAAAGAGGGGAATGGAATCCAAACAATACTGACTTAAAGCTACTTAGCGAAATAACTGTGTTAGAGCTAATCGAACGAGATGCTCCATTGTTTTATCCACACAATACATTGAGAGAACTAACTGACAGGATTGCTCATTGCGATAAAAGTGTTTTTCCTGTTGTGGACAAAAAAGGAAGATATAAAGGTATTGTGTTATTGAATGATTTGCGAGAAATTATGTTTTCTCAAGAAATATATGATGCTGTAATAGTTACTGATTTGATGCAAACTACTGAAGAAACTATAGATATTGATGAAAATATTGACTCTGTAATGCATAAATTCGAAAATTCAATTAAATCCTCACTGCCTGTTGTCTGTAAAGGCAAATATGAAGGATTCATTTCTAAAACTGCTATTCTAAATAGATATAGAGAAGAACTTCTAAAGCAAAAAAGAATGTATGAATGAGACATTTAGATTAAATTCACATTAAATTTAAAAAAGTTTTCCAAGTTAGCGTAACTAAATGTAGTTTCATGTGTCTATTCTAGACAGTCGCAAAAAAGGAAAACAAAAATTCAATTTAAAGTTCGATATGTTTATGTATCAATCAGTGAAATTAACTCTATTGATACTTTTGTATAGCTGAATTATTGTTTTTTTGTGTTATATTTGCATAGAATTAATAGAAATAAAAAACATTATTAATAATAATTAGGATAAATATGTTGAAACTACGTAGTTTTATCATTTGTATGTTTGCTTTCTTTTTAGCAGCAACATCATTGACACAAGCTCAAGCACCCACTTTGAATACTCCAGCAAATGGAGATAACTGTGTCGTTAAAAACGCACAATTTGGTTGGACTTTCAATAGCAGTGGAACAATTGCAGGTACTATTACTTACAAATTGCAAGTAAGTACTACTAGTTTATTTTCTGGAACTTTGGTACATAATTTACAGCAAGCTCCACCAAATGACACTTTTACTTCAACAACTTTGACAAATGGAACTCAATACTGGTGGAGAGTTGGGCAAATTTATAGTTCTGACCCAAGTACTACTTATTATTCATTCTCGAATAGCTTTACAACTAAAGCTGCTCCACCTATTGCAATTTCTCCATCACCTTCAAATTGTAATGCTTTGAGCAATACTTTTACTTGGTCGAACGTACCAGGTGCTACAAGTTATTTATTGCAATTAGCTGAGGTAAGTGATTTTTCTGCTACAGTTGCTTCTTCAACTTTTTCAAGTACTATTGGTACATCTACTGTCCCCAAAAACTTAACTGGTTACTTTTGGAGAACGAGAGCAAATGTAGGTACTTGTGTTACTGATTGGTCAAGTTCAAATAGTTTTACGACTATTATCAGTTCACCAAGTTTGACTTTTCCAGCTAACTTTGCTTCATCTGTTCCGTTATCTGTAGATTTAGGTTGGAATCTATTGACTGGTGCTACTAGTTATGATATAGAGGTTTCAACTTCTCCTACATTCTCTAATTCAACAACATTTGGATTGGTTAACACAAATACAGTTAATTTTACATCTAGTAGCTTTAACACTCAATATTACTGGAGAGTGAGAGCAAATGATTTGAATTGTACTTCTACATGGTCTAATTCATTTACTTTTAAAACAACTTACAGTACTGCTACATTAACAACTCCTGCAACTGGTTCAAGTTGTGTGTCTATAACTCCAACTTTAAACTGGGGTGCTGTACCTGGTGCTTTAAGATACCAAGTTCAACTAGCAAATGCTCCTTCATTCTTCCCTGCTACTATTGAATATGACAATTTTTCAACAACTACTTCAAAAGCAGTTGTTCTTGCAAATCCTTCAAGTACTTACTATTGGAGAGTTAGAGCTAATGATTCAATAAACACTGGTGATTGGTCTAGAAATAATTACTTTATTACTACAATCAATGCTCCGGCACCATCTGCTCCACTTGATGGATTGGCTGGTGCTCCTATGGTTATGGAATTCAAATTCCAAAACTTAGGTCAAATAACTGCTATGATTTTAGAAGTTTCTACTGACCCAACTTTTGCGACATCTTTAAGCAGCACTACTTCTTCATTACCGTCAAGAACTGTTACTTTAACAAATTACAACACTGTTCACTATTGGAGAGTTAAATCAATTTTAACTCCATGCCAGTCTGATTGGTCTCGTTCAAGATCTTTCACTACTATTTTAGGTTACCCATTATTAACTACACCTTCAAATAGTGCCACTAAGCAACCTTTGGAAATCAACTTTTCTTGGCAACCAGTAGCTGGAGCTTTAAGCTACGATATTGAATTGTCAAAATCAGGCACTTTCACAAACTTGCCTTTGTTAAGCAGAAGCGATGTTCCTAATAATAACATCTCTTTAAAAACATTTGACCAAAACACTACTTACCAATGGAGAGTAAGAACAAGAGCGTCAAACGGTTTAAGCCCATGGTCGCCAATTTGGAACTTTACTACTGGTGCTGCTGGAGCTACAATTCCAATGTTGATTTCACCTGCAAATTCAGTTAAAAAAGTAGCTATTGATGTTAGATTGGTTTGGAAAGAAGCACCTAGAGCTTTGACTTATAGATTGCAATTGACTGATGATGTTAATTTTGCAAACTTAATTAAAGATACAATTTTAGCTTCTACGAACGACACAACATACAAAACTAATGATTTGAAATTCTTTACAAATCATTGGTGGAGAGTATTGTCTACAAATGATAGTGGTGCTACTGCTTTTTCTGATCCATTTACTTTCAGAACAATTGCTTTTGCTCCAACTGATGCAGCAACTATTACTGCTCCGAAACAAGATTCTGTGATTTACAACACAAACAACATTTATTTCAAATGGACTGCTGTGCCAAGAACTACTGAATACTATTCATTCAATAGTGCAGATGGTGGTTATGAAATGAGTATTGCTACTGATGCTAACTTTAGCAGCACATTCTATAACTCAAGAACAGTTTGGAACTCAGAAGCTATGCAAAGTGGATTCAATGAGAAAACTCCATATTTCGTTAGAGTTAGAGGCTGGAACGAAGCTGGCAATGGACCTTGGTCTCAAGTTAGCAAATTCTCAATTGGTGATATTTCTTCAGTTAAACTTGATCAATTCAACTTTGAAGCAAGTGTGAGTCCTACTCCTGCAATTGAAAATACGCAATTGTCGTTTACTCTACCTAACGAAGGTTTTGCAAAAGTTACTATCTTGGATAATAGCGGTAGATTGGTTCGTACTTTGGCAAATCAATCAATGAGCCAAGGTAAACACTCTTTTGATATAATTACTTCTGGATTAAGTTCAGGTAGTTACTTCTTCAATATCGAATTTGATAATAAATATCAATTTGGTCAGTTTGTGATTACGAAGTAATTCAGTTTGTAACAAACTAAATATAAAAAGACCTGACTATTAATTTAGTCAGGTCTTTTTTTTACAATTCAATTGAATATGATTGATTTAATTGTGGGATTTCGGATTCCCAACCATACATATCTTTAATTCGGCTTTGAAGAGCTATGGCAGAATCTTTCTCGCCGTGAACTATAAATATATGTTCTGGCTTTAATTGTAGTTCAGAAAGCCAATCAATCAATCCATTTTGGTCTGCATGAGACGACATTCCAGATAAGTTCTCAATTTTCGCTCGAACTTTGAAATACT
Source organism: uncultured Hyphomicrobiales bacterium (assembly GCA_964650885.1). Lineage (GTDB taxonomy): Bacteria > Bacteroidota > Ignavibacteria > Kapaibacteriales > UBA2268 > JAPLFM01. The sequence goes on from CAZYXG010000019.1 coordinate 12,132, forward strand.
TACCATATAGTTTAACATCGTCAGCTCCATCAATCAATGTTCTGCCTCGAGTGCCTTCTGCTTGATAGCCAACAAATAGAATTGTTGCATTTGGGTCGCCCAAATAGTGAGCCATGTATGACAAAACTCTTCCACCAGTAGCCATACCACTGCCTGCGATTACAATTTTAGTTTTACTCGTTGCAATCAGTCTATTAGTTTCTTGTGGTGTGCTAACAATAGTAATGTCCTTACACATTTCTTTACAGTCACTTATAGGTAGCTTATGCCATTTAATGTTATTTAAAAATACATCTAAAACATTAGCACCCATTGGGCTATCCATATAAATTGGAATGTTTGGGATAGTGCCTTTCTTTCGCAATTGCCAAAGCAAATACATTAGCATTTGTGAACGCTCAACTGCAAAACTTGGAATAATTATAGTACCTTCATGTTTGATAGAGTTATTTATTATTGCGGCTAATCGTTGCTCTGAATTTGCTTCGTGAAATCTATTGCCATAAGTAGACTCAATCAAAACAACATCAGCTTCAGTTGGCTTTTCGCTTGGGTACATTAGCAAATCGCCTTTTCTTCCCAAATCTCCCGAAAACACAATAATTTTTGTGCCAACTCTCAATTCAATAAAAGTTGAACCAATAATATGCCCGCTGTATCTAAAGCGACATTGAATATCTTTGTCAATATCAATCCATTGGTCTATTAGCTGTGTTTTGAAAAGAGGAACAGTCTGTTCTACATCAAGAGTGCCATATAGTGGCTTTGCAGGATGATGCTTGCTGAACCTTTCTTTATTGGCTCTATCGGCATCTTCTTCTTGAATATGGGCACTATCTTCAAGAATGATTTTCGCTATTTCAAGAGTTGGTTTGCTGCCCCAAATTTGACCTTTGAATCCTTCTTTTACCAGTCTAGGCAAATAGCCACTGTGGTCTAAATGTCCGTGGGTTAGCAAAACTAAATCTATTTTAGATTCTGTAACTGGTAATTTCTTCCAATTTAATAATCTTAAATCTTTAATTCCTTGAAATAAACCACAATCAACCAAAATGGTTTTGTTTGGGGTTCTGATGTAATATTTAGACCCAGTTACAGTACCAACTGCACCAAGGAATTGTATTGTGATTTCTTCTTTTCCAGTTTGCATTGGCTTTAACTGATGCTTAGTTGATACATTTTCTTTTACTAAGAAATTACAAAGTTCTTTTGTTTCTTCAACTATTTTTTCAATTCTGTTTTGCTTAATTCTTAATCTTTCTAAAAATTTTGGATTGCTATAGAGTTCTTGACAAAGCACAATTTTATTGTCTAATAACTCTCGTTTCTCATTTTTTGTAAGTGAAGAAATACAAGTAATTGGATAAAGTCCCTTCTCATCAATAATATCTTTAAGGCCTGTATTTGGAGGGTAATCCCAACCTAACAATTTCAATCCTGCACAAGTACCATATTGAATTGCATCGCTAGTGAAATGAGTATTAGTAACAAGCCAACCTTCAAAGATTTTGCTCTTCGTATCTGGCAATTGTTTCCAGTTTGACTGTACATCTAAGAAACGAGAATTGATATACAATGGAATTTTCACATCGCAAAAGATACCTTGCTGATTGTGATACTTGCATTCTACCATTAGTAGTTGCTTGCCTTTTTCAGCAATAACATCTATTTCATGTTTAACACATTGACCTTGAACTATAACCCCAACTTTGGTTTCGTAGCCTTGGCTGCGGAATATTTCACCAACGTAATGCTCGAATGGATAGCCAGATGGACCTAGTTCCATTATTGCTCTTTTGAGATGATACTTAGAAGCTACTCTCTTTGAGTTTTCTTTTAGAATTCGGAATGCAATTCTATAAATTTGCTTTGTACTAATTCCTTCAAAGAGTTTGTTTGCAATTGCATTTAATATAGTTTCAATTTGCTCTTTGCTAGCTCCAGCCCTTTGGAGAGATACAATTAATTTATGCTCTGAGAATTTTACAGATTCGCCAGATGCTTTTGTTATGTGAATTTCTTTTGCCATTAATACTATTCTTAACATTTTAATAAATTCGCTAAACAAACTTAAACAATAAGTTTAAGTTGGACAATATGATTGATGTTAGCTAAAATATTGAAACAAAAAAAACTCCACTTTTTAGTGTGGAGTTTTCAATTTTAAATTAGTATTTCAGTTAGGTTTAACCTAAAGTTTTATCGCCTGGTTTCCAGCCACAAGCTGTTTTTTCGCCAGTTTGCAATGCTGCCAAAACACGCAAAACTTCTTCTGCATTGCGACCAACATTCTCTGGATGGATAACTGAATACTGCATAACGCCATCTGGATCAATGATGTACAATCCACGAAGTGCATAGCCAGTATCTCCTTTATAAACTTCGTAACTGCGAGAAACTTCGCCAGTGAAATCTGCTAAAAGAGGATAAGGTAATGTTTTTAGATCTTTTTCGTGGATTCTCCAAGCCAAATGCGAATGGTGTGAATCTGTAGAGCAACCAATAACTTCTGCATTCAATTTTTGAAATTCTGCATAATGATTGCCCATACTCGCTATTTCAGTAGGACAAACAAAAGTAAAATCCAAAGGATAGAAGAAGAAAACTACCCATTTACCTTTGTAATCTTCCAAAGAAATTTGTTTAAATGCGTTATCTGGATTCAAATTTGCTGAATCGCCACCTACTACGGCTTTACCTTTGAATACTGGAGCTTTATTGCCAACTAACAATGACATATTTACCTAAAATTGAGTGATGTTTAAAATTTATTGCCAAAACGAGAGAATAAAAAACATATTGTAAAAAACTACCAACTCATCAATCAAATTCAAATATTAGTTCAATAAGTCTTCTCTAAAACCTCATAGTTTAATGTAAATTTGAGAAATCGAAATTCTGCTAATCTTGGCAGTGCTATGGATTCTTCACTTCGTTCAGAATGATAGAAACATTTACACTAATCACTACTTAATAATTATTAATTCTCTATCTATTTCGTCTATAGTTATAGATTGGAAAAAAAGATTGGAAAAAAATAAATCTATTTTGCTGATTATATTGATCAAATTATTTATTTTGTGTTTGTATTAAATCCTATTGTTGGAAAAAATGTCTAAAGAAACGAACGAAGAACTTAAAAAACGATTCAAAACTAGGGATAGAGTTGTTACTGTCCTTACTGAAAATGAATATTTTCGTTGTGGATTGATTCGAAACACTAACTCAGTCCGAGATGCACAGTTACGTCATAAAGCTTATGATATTTCTGGGATTCTGATGGCTCGACAAATGTCGGCAGCATCTTTAATGGCTTCATTCCTAAAGGGTGAGGAGCGATTGATTATTGATATAGATGGCGATGGGCCTATTCGCAAACTTTATGCAGAAGCTATGCAATTAGGCGAAGTTCGTGGCTATGTTCGTTTGAATGGTGGAAGCGATTTTACTGGTATTGAAGATATTTCTGATGCTCTTGGCGGCGGACTGATGCGAGTTACTCGTGTGCTTTATAATCGACCACAACCTATTCAAGGAATTGTGCCTTTAATCAAAGGTGATATAACCTCGGATATTGCTTATTATTTCACAATGAGCGAACAAATCCCAACTGCTATCGTATTAGATGTGGATATTGACGACAATGGTGTTATTCAAAAATCCTCAGGACTTATTGTGCAAGCTTTGCCAAATACTCCCACAAGCGATTTGGACAAAATGAATGAATTAGTTACTTCTATTAAGTCATTAAATTCTCAAATTGATTCTGAAATTAGCTTAGAAGAAAACTTAGGACAAATTCTGAATACTAAGTATAGCTTGCTGAAAAATGCACAGGTAGATTTCTTTTGTCGTTGCAGCAAAGATAAATTCTTAACACAACTTTCAAACTTTGGTATTGAAGAAGTACGTGCTATGAAAAATGAAAATGCAAATCAATTGACTTGTCAATATTGCAACAATACTTACATTATTACTGATCAAGATTTCAATAAAACAATTGAAGACTTACAAGCTCAACTTAATTAATTCATTAACAATCAATCATAGAGACCAAATGAAATTTTCTACAATTTATTTATTTTTAAATCGAAAAGGATAACTGATGAATGTAGGAAATAAAATCTTATGGATTGATGATGAAATTGAATTCTTAAAGCCACATATTATGTTGCTAAACCAGCGTGGCTATCAAGTAGATACTGCTTCCAATGGCGAAGATGCTATTGAAATGGTTAAAAATGCACACTATGATTTAATCTTTTTAGACGAAATGATGGTTGGTATTTCTGGTTTGGAAACTTTACCAAAGTTGAAAGAAATAGACAACGCCACTCCTGTTGTGATGGTTACTAAAAGTGAAGCAGAAAGCTTAATGGATCAGGCAATTGGTAGCAAGATTGACGATTATTTAACTAAGCCTGTAAATCCAGCTCAAATCCTTCTTGCTTGCAAAAAGTTTATTGAAGGCGATAGAATTGAATCTGCACGATTCACTCAAGATTATATGATTGGTTTCACTCAAGTGGCTAGAAAACTGCTTGAGCCAATGGATTGGGAAGACTGGGTAGAGGTTTACCAAAAACTCACTAAATATGCCTACGATTTAGATAAATTCGAGAACGATGGACTTAAAGAATCACTCCTTTCACAAATGAAAGAAGCTAATCAGCATTTCTCAAATTATGTAGAAGATAACTATCTCGATTGGATAAATACACCTAAGGGCGAAGAAGAACCAGTGCTTTCGCCACACTTAATGGATAAATATCTTTTGCCACATCTGGATAATACTGGTCCAGTATTTTTCTTTGTTGTTGACTGTATGCGCTATGATCAATGGCTTGTTTTTGAAGATATTCTAAAGCAATATTATACTTTCAATACTGAGTTCTATTCTTCTATTTTACCTACAGCCACGCCATATTGCCGAAATGCAATTTTTGCTGGACTTTATCCAATTGATATTAAGAAACATTATCCTCAATTTTGGAATGTAGAATATAATAGCGAAGAAACTACTCAAAATAAATATGAGAAAGAGCTAGTTGAATCATGGATAGAAAGAAAAAGATTGAAGCTGAAAAGCAAAGTTAGTTTTATTAAAATATTCGATACCGATTTCGGCAAAAAAGTAGAAAGAGAAATATCTCAATACTTTAATAATAGCTTAACTACCATAGTTATCAATGCAGTGGATATGATAGCCCACTCCCGCTCGGATTATGCCATTTTAAAAGAAATTGCTCCAGACGAATCGGCATATCGCTCTTTGACTAAATCTTGGTTCCAACATTCGAGTTTATTGGGTATGCTAAAAGAGATTTCCAAAGTGCCAAATGCAAAGATAATTCTAACGACTGACCACGGTTCAATTAGATGTATGCACGGAGTGAAAGTGCTTGGAGATAGAGATACATCTTCATCGCTTAGATATAAATTTGGTAAGAATGTGAAAGCTGATTCCAAACACGCTATGCAGATAAATAATCCAGAGCAAATTAAAATTCCTAAAGATGGTGGAATTACAGTTAGCAATCTGATAGCAAAAGATGATTATTACTTTGTTTACCCAACTGATTACCATCATTATTTGAATAAATATAAAGACAGTTTTCAACATGGTGGCATTTCAATGGAAGAAATGATAATTCCAGTTGTAGAGCTAAAGCCCAAAAAATAAAACAATCACTTTTTGAATACAATTTTGTCATTGTTAACAAATGAGTATTAAACTTTTGTTGGTTCAGCTAAATTGTTTTATTTTTGTAACTTAAATTAAGCAAAGGTTATGGAAATAGAAAATTTCTTTACTAATAATGAAGATGAAACAATAGACGCTGGTAAGAACTTTGCAAAAAGATTGCAACCAGGTGATGTAGTTGCTCTTTATGGCGAATTGGGTTCAGGTAAAACAGAATTTGTGAAAGGCATTTGCGACTTTTTTGAAGTAGATCAGCCGGTAACAAGTCCTACTTTTACAATAATGAACCATTACAACACGACAAATTTGAACGCAGACCTTCCTATATATCACATTGATTTATATAGGATTAATAAAGTTGAAGAATTGAAAGAAATCGGTTTTGAAGATTGTATTTTCACAAACGATGCAATTAAGTTAGTAGAGTGGGCGGAAAAAGCAAACAATCTACTTCCTGAAAAAAGCTATAAAGTGAATATTGTAACAGATTTAAAATCTGAAAATCTTAGAAATATCATTATTTCACACTAATTCTCACAATGTTTAAAAATAAAAGCTAATGACATTTCAATCATTAGCTTTTTTTGTTAATTTTAAAAATGACAACAATAAAATCATTTAATTTCTCTACAAAGCTAATTGGCTTTTTCAATACTGAATCTCCTGTATTCAGTACAAGAATGTCAATGATTATTTGCACAATTCTCGCAAGTATTGGCATTGTGTTGGGCATAGCAGAAGGTTCGTTAGCAGTCCAAATAAATGGTTTAATTGCTGCCATTGACATACTAAATTCGCTTATATTCCTTACTGCCGTCAATCAAAGCGTTCGCTCACCTGATTATAGCTATAATTATGGCTACGGTAAATACGAAAGCTTATCAATATTGGCAGGGGCTGGGCTACTTCTGATTGTACTTGGCTATGCATTCTATGAGTCTGCAATTAGTTTTGGCAAACCAGAAGAAGTAGGTGGAAATTATTGGTTACTTACTGCATTTTCTGCTACATCGCTTGTGCTTATGGTAGCAATGTATAAGTACCAAAGAAAAATGGCAAAGAAATATAAAATGCCTATCTTAGAATATGATGCTGAAATATGGAAAATAGATAGCTTTATTGAAATAGGTGTATTAGCTAATTTATTCACAGGCATTATACTTAAGCTTTTACATTATGGTCATTTGGCTGTATTGATTGATTCAATTACTGGTATTGGTATTTTGCTTTTTGCTTTGAAAGTTCCTTTAAAAGGTTCTAAGAATGCACTAAATCAATTGCTTGATAAAAATGTTGGTGATGAAATACAATTTCAAATCTTAGGAATAATTGCACAAAATGTCAATAGAATTTGCGAATATAAGAGAGTTCATACTCGTCAATCGGGCAAAGATATTTTCATAGAAATAGATGTTGTACTTCCTTATGATGTTACTATTGGTGAGAAGTACGATTTTGAGCTTGAAATAAATGAGCAATTAAAAGAACTTTACCCGACATCTGTGCCTCGGCTCTATGCCACAGCTTGCGATGGCAAATGTGATAAAGATGTGAAAATACATTGTCCTGCTCGTAACTATATAAATGAACAAAAATCACTGAAAACAATATGAGTGAAGAGAAAGAACTAAATTATAGCATAAGAAATTTTCAAGATGATCACGATTCTAAACTCAGACCATCAGCATTCGATGACTTCACTGGGCAAAAGAAAATAGTAGAAAATTTGAAAATCTTCATTGAAGCAGCTAAAATGCGTGATGAATCGCTGGATCACGTCCTATTAACTGGCCCACCAGGGCTTGGAAAGACAACTCTTAGCTATATTATTGCTTCGGAACTTGGCAAACCAATTAAAACTACTTCTGGCCCTGTGCTGGAAAGACCTGGAGACTTGGCAGGTATCTTAACTAATCTAAATGAAGGCGAAATTCTTTTCATTGATGAAATCCATCGTCTTTCAAACATTGTGGAAGAATATCTTTATTCCGCTATGGAAGATTATAGAATTGATATAACTATTGATTCAGGACCAGCGGCTAAAACAATTCAATTGAGCATTCCAAAGTTTACATTGGTTGGTGCCACAACAAGAGCTGGTTTGCTAACTGCACCTCTTCGCTCACGTTTTGGAGTAATTAGCCGTCTTGATTATTACAATGCTGAGGATTTGGCTAAAGTTATCACTCGAGCTGCTCGTATATTCGATATTAAGATTGAGCAAGATGCTGCTTCGGAGCTAGCTCGAAGAACTAGAGGTACTCCTCGAATAGCAAATAACTTGCTTAGACGCTGTCGAGATTTTGCTATGATTAAAGGCAATGGCATAATCACAATTGAAATAGTTAGAATGACTTTAGAATCGCTTGGAGTTGACTCTGCTGGGTTAGACGAGATGGACAAACGTTTGCTTAAATCTATTATTGAAAAATATGGCGGCGGTCCTGTGGGATTAAAAACTCTATCTGCTTCAATTGGCGAAGAGATTGGCACTATAGAAGAAGTTTATGAGCCATTTCTTATACAGCAAGGATTTTTACAAATTACGCCTGGTGGACGAACTGCCACTCAAGCTGCCTATCAGTATTTTGGAATTGACACTCCAAAAACTTTGAATAACGGTTCTAGTTTGTTTGAATAACGTCATAATGATAGATGAAAAGAATAATTTATATAGTTCTGATCTTTACTTTCACTTTTAATTTGAAAGCAAATAATGACTTGTTACTCAAAGAAGCAAGAATTCTTTATTACAATTCAACTAAAGATGAAAAATCAATTGAGAAAGCAATAGAAAAATTCAACCAAATCAAAAATAAGGACAGCAAACTTACTGGTGTTGCAACTACTTATATTGGTTCTCTTACAGCAGTGAAAGCTAAATTTGCCGCTATGCCCACCACTAAATATAGTTTAGCAATAGATGGTTTGGCACAAATGAAAATTGGTTTGAATCAAAATCCAGAAAATATAGAATCATTATTTGTTTACGGATCCACTTGCTTTAACCTTCCATTCTTTTTTGGCAAAGCTAAAGAAGCAGAAGAAACACTCAAAAAAATAATATATTTAATTGAACTAAATTATAAAGAATACGACAAAGACATAATAATTAATTCTTTAAATTTCATATCTGATAATGTAAATCTAAATGCAATTGAAAAAGAAAAGTTAGATGCTTTAAAAGCAAAGATGAAAAGCATAAACTAAATTATTTAAATTCTATTATTAGGAAGATGATTCATCTGTCGGAATAGCAGCAAGAGCATTAGTTGGTTATGATATTTACCACGCAATACTCCAATCGAAATATTCTTTGAATTAGTGCCATTGATTGGTATTTCGCCAAGCTTCGGTTCAAACTTTGAAAGAGCTATGGGATTAGGTTTTATCCGTAATTATCTAAATGAAATAAATATTTAAACTTAAAAAGGTGAGCATTGGCTCACCTTTTTTTAAATTTACCTAAAGAGTCAACTTCTATATAAATTGTTTGAATCTTTGTATTTAATGTGTCTTTGCTAACATTTTGATTTAATGATTCATTCCATTTTAACTTTAATATTTTATACTTGTAATCATTGATTTTTATAGCTTTAGCAGTAAATTCTGTTGAGTACATAATTGATTTCACATTTTCCAAACTTTTTTGTTCACCAATTTCGTAATAATCAATAAGTTTATTTTTGTAATTCGTAGTTATCAAATACAATAGATTGCTATCATCATGAGTGATAAATAAAGAAAACAATCTAAATTTTTCATTTTCTGTTTGATTAGTATAATAATGAGCTCCATATAGAGATTGCCTTACTAATAAATTATTTACAAATTTATTGGTTAATGCGTTTCGTGATTCTAAATCTAAATCATAAAGTTTGTAAATATTTGATTCCTTGTCAAAAACCAAATCATCAAAAGTCAAAGTGTCTTTATTTTGGAATTTAAAATTGTCCCTAAATTGCTGGTTAGAACCAACAAAAAGATTAAGAATAGCAAATATTAAGATTAACAACTTGATATCTCCAAAAAGATAAAATTTCTTTTTATCAAAACTAGGCTTTCAATTTAATTTGAAGCTATTTAAGTTTGAATTTGTAAAACAATTCTTTTTGCAATATGTTTACCTTTTCTTATTGTTAAAGAATATTGCCAGACTGGCAAATTGAACTAATTTGATGTATTCTTACCCAATCTCTTCACGCAAACAAAATATAGGGTTAAGCATTGCTCAACCCCCATCTTAAATTATTTAAATGCTTGCAATAATTCCGAGCAATAAATTCCAGCAGTTTTTTACTGTTGAAATTTGTATTTTCTCATCAGGCGTGTGCACTTCTTTTAAAGTTGGGCCGAATGAAATCATATCCATACCTGGATATTTATCTCCAACTAATCCACATTCAAGCCCAGCGTGGATGGTCTCAATCACAGGTTCTTTTTGGTACTGTTTTTTAAATACTTCAACAGCTTTCACCATTAAATTGGAATCCATATTTGGTTCCCAAGCTGGGTAACCATCGCCAGCATCGGCAGTAGCACCAGAAAAATCAATAATATTTTTAACCATATCGCCAATCATAAATTTCTCAGATTCAATCAAAGAACGTTGGCTTGTTAAAATTTCAACTGAGTTTTTTTCTGTGCGGCAAACTGCGAAGTTTGTAGAAGTTTGAACTAATCCATTTATATCGGGACTCATTCTGATTACACCATGTGGCATAGCAAAGAAAGAACTGATAATTGCATTAGCTGTTTTCTTATCAATTACATTAGCAGGATTAGTATTCTTTTCTGAAGTCAACGCAAATAATGGCTCTTTTCTTCTCCATTCTTTTTCTAAGTTTTGGCTATATTCTGTTATGATAGATTCAAATTTAGTTAAATTATGAGCATCAATACCCACCACTGCAAATGCTTCTCTTGGAATTGCATTATGCTTGTTGCCACCTTCTATAGATGCTAATCGAATTTCTAACTTAGTATTCAATACGTATAGCAAGTGACTTAATAATTTCAATGAACATCCTCGACCATCGTTGATTTCGATGCCAGAGTGTCCGCCACGCAATCCTTTGATTCCTACTTCGTAGTAAACCAAATCTTTTGGTGCAGGTTCCGCATTGAATTTATAAATTCCTTTTGTATTTAGTCCGCCAGCACAACCTATTGTGAAATGTCCATCTTCTTCAGAATCAAGATTTATAAGAATTTTTGACTGTAATAAATCAGTACCTAATTGAATTGCTCCAGTCAAACCAGTTTCTTCATCGAGAGTGCAAAGTAATTCAAATTGTCCCATTTGCAAAGTTTTATTGGCAAGTACAGCCATTCCCATTGCTAAACCCATACCGTTGTCAGCACCGAGCGTAGTACCTTTTGCTTTCACCCAATCACCATCAATATAAGTTTGAATAGGGTCATTATCGAAATCAAATTCAACATCTCTATTTTTCTCGCAAACCATATCAAGGTGGGCTTGGATAGAAAAACTTGGTTTATTTTCAAAACCTGGACTTGCAGGGCGGCGAATCAATAAATTCCCAATAGAATCTTTAATAATTGGGTAGCCTAAGTTTTTGGCAAATTCTTCCACATACGCCACGATTTTCTCTTCTTTCTTGGAAGGGCGTGGATATTGAGTGATTTGGTCGAATATTTCCCAAACAGCTTTTGGCTCTAAATTAGCAATTTCTCTCATTTTTATCAATCCTAATTGTAGCATTTGCTACATATTTTCAAAAATTAATGAATTAGTGATTTCACAATTTGCAATTTATCGAATTATTCGAGAAAGTTTTATGGATTCTTTTACTTTTTGGGGTAGTTTAGTATGTATCTTTGTAGAGACTGATAACTATCCATCTCTACAATCTCAATTTTATCAATAATGGGGTTCTGTCAGCAAGTTGACATCTCCTTTAATAAGGAGAATTAACGCAAGTCATTATTTATATTGTACTTACATAACAACTCTTCACTGATTATTAGTTCTCAATTATTACATTTTCATTTTCAAAAAGATCAATAAGAAAACTCAACAATTCAAGCTCATCTCTTTCAGGAGTGCCTCGTTTTGCATCAAATATTTTCTCAAATCTTAATAAAGATTTGTTGTAATCCGCTTCATTTTATTAAATTTATTTCCATTATGCGTTAATTCCCCATATTATCCAAAAACAGCATGCTTGCCAAAATGCCACCATAGAAGTTATCTAATGCTAAGTTTTCATTTGGAGAGTGAATATTATCAGTTGAAAGTCCTAATGCCATAAGCACAGCTGGTGCATTTAGCTGGGTTTGGAATTGCGACACTATTGGAATTGAGCCGCCTTCTCTCATAAACACTAAGTTTTTGCCGAATGCAGTTTCCATTGCATTTTTCGCTGCATTTATTGCCACACCTGTAATTGGTGCTAAAACAGGATTTCCGCCTTGCTCGTTTCGGAATTCCAATATCACTCCTTTTGGTGCTATCGAAATGAAATAGTTTTTGAATGTTTCTACTGCTTTTTCCCAAGTTTGGTTCGGCACAATTCTAAATGAGAACTTACCTACTGCTTTCGATGGAATTATTGACTTATGTCCTTCATCTGTATAGCCGCCATATATGCCGTTCACATCAAAAGTTGGTCTTGCAGTCGCACGTTCTATTATGCTATAATCTGCTTCGCCTGTTAATGCTTCCACATTCAAATCTTTTTTATATTCAGTTTCATTGAATGAAAGTTTGGCCAACTCCATACGCTCTTCTTCAGTTAGAGTCAAAATGTTGTCATAGAAATTGGGGATAGTAATCTTTCCATTTTTATCTTTCACACTTGCTATCATTTCGCAAAGTACATTGATTGGATTGAAAACTGCACCACCATAAGTACCAGAGTGCAAATCTCTATTTGGCCCTAAAACGGTCATCTCAAAAACTCCAATCCCACGCAAACTATAGCAGATAGATGGCAATGCTTGACTTACATCTCCACCATCGTACCATTCGGTATCGGAAATAATTATACAATCACATTTTAACAGCTCTGGTGTTTCGTTCAAAAATTTCTCAATAGCTTCGCCGCCGCTTTCTTCTTCTCCTTCTATTATGAATTTAACATTCACAGGAAGTTTTCCATTCAATTTGAGCTGAGTTTCAACAGCTTTCACGTGTGCGAATATCTGTCCTTTGTCGTCAGCAGTTCCACGTCCATATATTTTCCCATTTTTCACAGTTGGTTCGAATGGGGGCGAATCCCATAATGCAATTGGATCTTCTGGTTGCACATCATAGTGTCCATAGATTAACACAGTTGGTTTGTCTTTACCAGCTCCTAGCCATTCAGCATAAACAAGCGGATTATGTTCACTTTCGATTAAGTGGGATTTGAAACCAAAACTATTGAATTGGTCTTTTAGCCAATTGGCACAATTGTTTATATCTGGTTTATAGATTGGATTTGTACTAATACTTTTAAATCTTAGAAATGTTTTTAGCTCTTCCAAGAATGCTTCTTTATTAGTTCCTATGTGTTGTTTATAACTATTCATTTTTGTTTTCTCTCTTTGGCACATTATTTGGTTTGTTAGTATTAGTAAAATTAATCGAAAATCACATTGGATTTTGAATAAGTTTTACAAAAAATTCAAATTTTAAATTCATTTGGGAGAATTAAGATGCAAGTAACAGACATACGCAACTCAGGAGGAGCAGGATATGACTCATTTTTGGTGGATTCGTTAGGAATTGGTAAACCAAAAAAAGCAGCTCTTATCTCTCCACAAGAAGAACAAGCAAAACAAGTAGATAAGACTGCGTGGCAGAAAGATATACTAAGTTCAGCCATATCTCGTTTGGAGAATAATATACAAGTGGAGGATAAAAGCCCTCTTAATTATGCTACAGCAGCTCCAATTGAAACTTATCACGAAGCTTTAGTCGAACTGAAAAACTTAATTAGCAATAATTTTGCTCAATATGCTGCAAAAGCTCAAGCAAACTTAACACCACAAGATATTCTTTATCTTTTTGAAGGCGAACAGCAAACTATAGCTTAATAGTTCAAGTCAGTTTTGGAAAATTTTTAAAGATAGAGTGCAAACTCTATCTTTTTTTTGTTTTAAGAATAAGTTTCTATTGCAAAAGCAAAGTTTTGCTTTATATTTGTAACAAATTAATAATTCAATCATTCTTGTTTATAGTTACAGAAGAAATGTCGGAAATGATAGATTATAAATCGTTGAATGACGAAGACTTGTTTGCGATTGTGAAAGGTAAAGATAAAGTTGCCTTTAAGGTACTTTTCGATAGATTTTCTAAACGCCTGTTTGCTTATTTTTTGAAAGCTTCAGCCACAAGAGAAATTGCCGAAGATAACTTCCAAGTCGTTCTTTTGCAGATTTTAGAAAAACAAGACCAGTTCACTGGTGGTAATTTTATGGCGTGGGTGATGACTATTGCACGCAATAGAGTGCTTCAGGAACACAGAGTACGCAAGCAAGTAGATGATAACTTTGATATGGAACTTCAACTTCAATATGAAGATAACGAAGGCGCAGACGAAAATGTGAAATACTATTTGAACAGATGTATGCAGAAATTACCAATTGACTTCAAAGAAGTGATGATGCTTAGATACTTTCAAGAACTTTCTTTTAAAGAAATTGCAGAAGAGCTGAAAATCAGTGAAGAATCTGCTAGGGTGAAATCGCACAGAGCGAAAAAAATGCTACACGACTGTATGCAGCCCAATAAACACCTTTTATATTGATTAGAATTTTAAAATGAACACAGATTATTTAATAGCGAAATACCTTGATGGTACAATCAGCGGAGAAGAGCAAATTCTCTTAGACGATACCATTGCAAAAAATCCTGAATTGAAAGATGAAATTGAGGCAATGAAAGCAATTGATAATAAATTGGCTGAACCTTTCAATTTAAACCACAATGACAGCAAAGTAATTGCCGCCACTTTCGATAAAGTTGCTGCGGCTTATTTCACTGGTGCTGCTGTTGTCACTGGTGCCGCTGTTACTTCAGGTAAATTTGCAAGTATTGTTTCAAGCATTTCTTCTGGTTTTGTTGCTACTTCGTTAGGTGTGGTGGCAGTTGCTAGCACATTGGGTTATTTCATATATGAGAACAATAACAAAACTAACACTCCAGCACCTGCAAAAATAGAACAAGTACAAACTCCAATTGAAAAACTAATTGAAGCTGAACCAGCCAAAGTAGAAGTTCCAGCATCAATTGAGAAAAAAGAAATAGTACCAATAGCTACCAAAGTAGAGAAAAAAATTGCTGCTATTCCTAGTCAACCTATATTGCTTTCTTCAAATACAGAAGTAAAAAAAGCACCAAAAGAATTGGACGCTAGTGCAAAAGTTGTTTCTAATAATCAAGACGATAAAGACTTAGTTAGAACTACAAAAGATGAATTGAACTTAGCTTTAAGCCAAGGCAACAACACTAAAGCTGCATATCTTTATAAGAAAATGGGCTTATTGCAAAAGCAAAGCTCAGTTGAAAATTCTGCAAATAGCTTAGCAAAAGCATTGGAATTAGCTAAATCTACAAGTAATAAAGAATTGGAAGCAGAGTGCTATGGCGAATTGGCATTGATTGATTTCAGTCGTGGCTCGGCAGTAGCAAAAGATAGAGCAAAACTTTGCTTGGATATTTTGGGTGGATTAAATTCAGCTAAACTTAGCAATTGGAAAAGTAAATTAAGTAGAATAAAATAATTATTCTATTACAATAATAATTTCATTTGAAGGATTTTGTTTTATTACAAAATCCTTTTTTATTAGCTTTTCAATCTTTTCTGTGAGTTGTACTTTCAGATTTTCAGGCAAATAAAAAGTAATTAATTGCTCTTTTTCCTTGCCGTGAAGGTCTTTTAAGTAAGAACATATTTCATTAGGATTAGTAAAATGTGCTGGGTCTATTATAAATTCTTTCTTATCAAGTGGTTTCTTTTTTGTTTTATCTAATTCAAATTGGAAAGCAAAAGTACCTTTAGCCACTTGCTTTATAGTGTTATCTTGGTCGGATAGAGTTAAGTTAAATGAATAATTCTGCGACATTAAATCACTAAGTTTTATGTCTTTTGCTATATCCCAAAGCATAATCTTTTCATTCTCTTCATCGCCAGAAAACTGCTTAATGTTTTTCTTGCTATTAGATACATTTATTATCCATTCCTTAAGTCCAGCTTCTGCAATGTAATCAATACTAAATTTTAATTTAGGAATATCGGCTTTCAGATTCGTATCAAGTTTTTCAGTAAAATCACTTTTCTTATAGCTCTTTTTATTGAAATTAGCTTTTATACTATATGCAGCATTCACTAATTGGCTCACTTTAAGCTTTTGTTCTTCAAATTCCACACCACTACTATCAATGAATTTAGCATTGATTTCACCTGTTAAAAGCGAAATGGGTTTTGAAATAGAATGTTGATAGCTTTCTTTCTTTACTATATTGATATATGTAAAGTCTTCATCATCAGTTGAGCTGCTTTCAAATGAAGTTCCTATCAAGCTAATTTTTTCGTTTGATTCCACAATTGTAACAGTATCTCTAATGACACTAGTATCTCTTTTGATATTTCGAGATTTACTTCCATATTCAATTCCTAACGAAACAGCAGCATAGCTATTTTTCCAATTACTATTATTTTGGAAGATTAATGAATTGAATGTATAATTGTAGTTGAAACTCAGTGGCAAATGCCAATTTCTTGAAAGTTGCCATTTGTATTCCAAACCAGCACCTAAGGAGTATAAGGTTTTGCTAATGTTAGTTATATTGCCAGATGTATTTTCAAATGGTAAAGTGAAATTAAAATCTTGAGGTTTTAACGGAGTTTGTTTATGATTGAAACCAAGAGATTGAGTAGCAACTTGTGGTGACAGATTAAACCAAATTTTATCAATTAAATTCAAACTCAAGTTCAAACACGCAGAATAAACAAAATTATCCAACTTAACTTCATCAATTATTTCTGCATTCACTAAGCTTCCATTCACAGAAATAGGTATAACCTCATTTGTGATTGAAATAAAGTTGCGATTCAAAGCATTAACTCCACCGCCAATTCTAAATGAATTTGAAATAGAATAGTTATACCCCAATCCAACAAATGGAGAGGTAGCATTATCTTTTTGGAAATTATAATTTTGCGGGTACCTAAAAATTGGAGATATATTTGAAGCACTTATTTGGCTTTGGTCTAATCCAACGCCAATTTTCAAATCATAATAGTTATCGCCAAAGACTACCTTAGCGAAAATTGCTGATAAGATTAAAATTAGTAAATATAATCTCATTCCAGAACTACTCTACAATAATGATTGATGAAGAATTGCCGAATTCATTTTCAAGTAGAATTAAGTATAAACCTTTTGACGAGAATAAATCTTTTCTCAAATCAAATGATTTGAATTCATATAACTTGGAATAATGCTGTGGTAACTCTAATTCCAATTGCCCAGTTACAGCATTATAAAATTTAATCGAGCTGTTGCCTTGGTAAGCAATCTTTATAGGTAATGAGTTGCTTAATATATTTCCACTATTTAATTGTATTTGACTAGAAAGTACTCCTGCACTCGCCAGCAATCTAGGAGTATTATCTTTGTATAGTAAATCTGAAATAGTCAAACGTCCATTTAAAGTAGTAGTTCTGTAATTATATTTAGCTTTAACACCTAATATATTGGCTGCAAGGATTTCAATTTGTGAGTTTGCAGAATCTCCCAAAGTAGCAATTACATCTAAGCTAAATATTGTATCTCCCACTTTTCGTGGGATCAAATTGCCATTGTTGTCTTTTAGCTTTATATTTCGTGTAATTGTATGATAACCATCTTTCATAGTACCAATGTCGCTTTGATTAACTAACGCCATCAGAGATTGATTAAACCTAAATTGGAAAGTTGCTATATTGAGAGAATCTGTTTCATCGAACCTATCTACTATTATCGGCAATTTAAAAGTATCGCCAGTCTTATGGCTGATTTGGGGAATTGAAAAACTAAAACTAAACAAACTTGGATTATATACTGGCACAATGTTTCCAAAAAGAAAAATTGTATCAGTTCTAGCAAGTCCTCGGTAACTAAAAATAAACTTAGCTTCCTTTTTGCCAAAACCTGAAATTCTAGTTGGAAAAATGATTTCAAATATAAGCTTATCAACTGGTGGAATGATTGTTAATCCATTAAAATTGAATAAATTTACAGAGCTACCTTCTCTTGTTATATTAATTATATTAATAGGCCTATTCAAATTATTCTCTAAAGTATCCAAAAGTTTCACTGGTGAAGAGCCAATTTCAATATTTCCAAAATCCAAAGTATCGCTGTAAAGCTTTGGATTCTGGGCATTTAAGTTGCTTTGAAAGATTAGGATTAACAAACCAACAAAGAAATATTTACTTTTTTTAATTATTTTTGTAACAAACATAATCTTGCTTCATTCTTATTTATGTAGGCTATCGATAAACGACACAAACAAAAATAACAATTTAATTTTTAATACAAACTTCCAAGGAGAAGAATTATGAAAAACTCACTAACAAAAAGCACTGTTGCCTTCAAAACATTGGCATTCTCTGCTTTCGCTTTGGTAACAATCGGTTTGGCAAGTTGCCAAGATTTACCAACACCAACTTCGGTTGACAATCAAAATACAAATGCAGGTCTTGTTGTTGGACAAACAGGCGGAAATGATTTCGCTTTTGACCAAAACACAGATAATGGCTTCTCAGCTTTGGGTGGCGATAGAGTAGCACCTCCAAAAAGAATTCCAATTCGTTGTTTGAATTTGACTGCTGAGCAAATTTCAAAACTGAAAGAATTGAATAGAGCTTCAGAAGCAGCTAAAAAAGCAGCTCGCGAAGAATTCAATAAAGCTATGAGAGAGATCAAAGCATCTTCTTCAACTTTTACTGAAAATCGTCCTGATACTACTGGTAGAGCAGCAAAAGAAGCACAAATTAGAGAATTGACTGCTAAAAATGCAGCTATTGAAGCAAAATTGAAAGCTGGTCAAGATGAATTGAACAAACAATTAAAAGCAATTGAAGCAAAATATGCTGAAGAATTGAAAAGAGCTTCTGCAACTGGTGGAACTAGAGATAATCCTGCTGTAAAAGAAATTATGGCAAAAAGAGATGCTGAAATGAAAGCTGCTAAATCAGCTTTTGAATCTAGAAATAAAGAACTAATTGATCAATCTAATACTATCAAGAGACAAATTGAAGAATTGAAAAAATCTCTTGGTAATAAAGATGGTGGTAAAGATACTAGAAACACTTTGAACGAAGAAACAAAAGCTAAAATAAAAGCTGCTGAAGCTGCTTTCAAAGCTAAATTAGCTGAAATTGATGCTCGCCAAAAAGCTGCTTTCAGAGCTTTATTAACTGCTGAGCAAATTGCAATACTTGAAAACTGGTTAGCTACTGGTAAAGGTTGCGACGAGCCAAAAAGAAAATAATCAATTTTATATAGAGTAAATTGATAGAAAGGTCGGCATTTAATGCCGACCTTTTTTTATATTTGCTAATCTAATTTAGGAAAATATATGAAATCATTAATTCTTAGTATGGCTCTGCTAAGCTTAGGGCTGCAAATCAGCAATAGCAAACCAATTTCACAAGAAACAATTTCAAAGACAAAAAAAGAATTAATCGGAAAAATTAGCTCTTTAAAAAATCAATATAAAGAAAAAATTGTTTTACAAAGAATTGCAAAATGCATTCCACAATTTGCCAAATTTGTTGAAAAAAACGAAATGACCGAAGAGGAATTTCGACTATACACATTAGAGAATTTTGCTATTACCGATGCCTCACTCGATTCTATTTTGGCTGACTTTAGCAAATATTACCATTATTCCTCTGGACACTTAAATCAAATGGGGCTTGAGCTGAAATACAAAACTCAACTTGACTCTGGCGGCATCTCTAAACTTGATGATTTATTCAGCAACTACGACCCTTATGCTCATTTGATTGAAGACTGGAAAAAACTTGGAATAGGGAACTTAATTGTTTTAAATTTTCCTCGATATTCGCTTGAAGAGAAAAATTCATTTGGCGAAAACTGGACTGACAACGACTGGGCCTATGCCAGACTGGCCGAGATTTTCTCTAGCGATGTGCCAGCCGATGTTCTAGCTGATATTACAAAAGCTCAAACCGTTGCTGATGCCTATATTGCTAATTACTATATCTATATGGGCAGTATAAAATTTAAAAATGAAAAGCTTTTCCCAAAAGATTTAAAACTAATTAGCCATTGGAATTTGCGAGACGAACTTAAATCAAATTATGCAAAAGAGAACGGCAAAGCAAAGCAAGACGCAATCTATGAAATAATGAAACACATAGTAAATCAAACTATTCCAAGCCAAGTTATCAATAACTCATCTCTCGAATGGGATATAAATAAAAATAAAATTACTGATAATAATGGCAAAGAATTGCAATCCTCCCCCGAACCAAACAATAGATATAAACAGCTATTAAGCAATTTCAACGCAATTAAGAAAGCCGATAAATACTACGGAAATACTTATTTCCAACGCAAATTCGAATCTGAATACGAAATGAGTCAGCCCGAAATGGAAGAACTTTTCAGAAACTTTCTTTCTTCCGATGTGGTGAAAGAGGTTGGAACTTTAATTAAAAAGAAACTTGGAAGAAATCTTGAACCTTACGATATTTGGTATGATGGCTTTAAAGCTAGAGGTAGTATCAACGAAGCTGATTTAGATATTATCACAAAAAATAGATTCCAAACTGCATCTGATTTTAAAGCAAATTTACCAAGCATTTTAATCAAACTTGGTTTCAATGTGAACATTATGACTCTTATTAATAGGAATGTTGAAGTTGACCCAAGCCGAGGTGCTGGGCACGCATCGGGTTCTGAATCTATTCGATTCCCTGCTCGCCTTAGAACTCATATTGGGCAAGATGGAATGGATTATAAGGGGTACAATATTGCTGTACACGAATTTGGACACAATGTGGAACAAACATTCTCTTTGCATCGCACTTCAAATTATATGCTTCGAGGTGTACCAAATAATGCTTTTACCGAAGCAATTGCATTTACATTTCAAACTAAAGATTTAAAATTATTAGATTTGGACAATCAAACACCTGAATCACATTCAAATTATGTACTTGATAATTTCTGGAATACTTATGAAATTATGGGAGTTGCTCTTGTCGATCAATTAGTTTGGAAGTGGCTTTATTCACAAGAAAATCCATCGGAAGAAGCTACTAATCAAGCAGTTAATCGAATAGCAAAAGAAGTTTGGAATTCTTATTATGCACCAGTAATTGGAGTGAAAGATTCACCGATATTGGGCATTTATTCACACATGATTGATTACCCGCTTTATTTATCGGCATATCCATTGGGGCATTTGATTGAATTCCAACTTGAGGACAATTTCAAAGGTAAAAACTTTGGTGCTGAAATTGAAAGAGTTACTACTATTGGTAGATTGACACCCAAGTATTGGATGATTAAAGCAGTTGGTAGCGAAATAAGTTCCAAGCCAATGATAGGAAGTGCAATAGAAGCGTTGAAGAATTTGAAAGCGAAGTAGATTTAAGCTTATTCGTTTTTAGAACTACGAGAAACTAACATTTCAATAGCAGCGAAAAGTAGAGCAAGAATCACAAAGAGCTTCCATATTTCTGTACCAATTGAAGCACTTTGCAAGCCATTCTTGAAGTCATTTGGATCATCTAAATAATGAATAAAATCAGGGAACTTGAACCTTTGGGCAAGTTCCTTTTTAATTTTATCACTATCAATCTTAGCCAAATCCGATTCAGAATTATTCACATTCACAGAGAAAATTGAAATCAATTTATCGGCAGAATTAAACACAGTATAAACTCCAGCTTCTTTAAAGCTTGAAATATCCAAACTTGATGTGCTAGCCAATACATTTGCTTGCAGGAATGTGTTATTGCCATTTGGAGAAACTATTTTCAAATTGCCATTAAGTATATCTTTCTTTTGCAAGTTCAATAAGTTTGAGGATTTTGCGGCATTCCTACCAAATATATCCATTGTAGCCAAATACACAGAAGAGCGGTAAAGCAAAGTTGGGAAAATACCCGTATATGGCAAATTACTAAATGAATCATCAGCCGATAGCCCAAAGAAAATCACTTTCCCAAAGCCAACTTTATTTTCCGAAAATAGTCCACCATCTTGCAATTCAATTACTTTATTTCCAAATTGAGTGATTGCAGCAGTTTTAATTTCAGGTGTTTCCACGATTTGATTCTTATCGGTAGAATTTGTAAATACACCCTCAAAAATTGGATGTAATTTATCAACTTTGCTAAATTTTGTAGCATTGGAATATTGTTTAAATACTACTTCGCCAAAGCCGAAGGTATTAGTAATAAAGTTAGTTCTAACTGCATTTGAATTGTCTGCAAAAATAAATAAGTTGCCACCATCAGCAACATACTTTTGCAAACGAGTAATTTCCGATTCAGCAAAATCATTAGAAGTAAGAGCCACCAAATCAAGATTATCCAAATTCACACTCGAAATTTGATTTTTATCATAGAAAGTAAGCTCTATGGAACTCTGAACTTCTTCAATACCGCTAATTATTTTCAAAAACTTTGACTTATCTGGCGAGCCAACTACTGCCACTTTAGGTTTCTCAGGAATGGCAAATCCAAAGTATCGGTTGTTATCGGCTTCATAGCTATCAGATTCCAATTGTAAACGTGCTTTATTCGCCCCAATTTCTTTCACAGGAGCAGCAATACTAATCTTAATAGTTTTATTTGCTTCTATATCAAAAGTACGCTGAGCCACATTTTGATTGTTAAAGTGCATATTTAGAACTGCTGACTTAATGTCATTTGCAGAATAATTTTTTATAGTAGCTTCCGCTTCAACTAACTTATCTCTTTGAAAAATTTTAGTTTTCACATCGAGCGAATCAATAGCCAAATTTTGGAAATCTTTCTTGGATTTATTTCCAATTTGAGCCACTACAACCCCAATTCTACCTTCCAATTTACTGCTATCTTGCAGCTGGAAGATATTCTTTTGCATATCTGAAACTACAATAATGTTCTTATTGAAATGGCGAGAATTTGCCAATAAGCTATTGGCATACTGCAAACCATTATCTAAATTCGATTTTTCATAGTTCACTTTCACTTTTTGCAGACTTTCTTTCAACTGCTCTATATTAGTTGAGAGATTATACTGATTCAAAATCCCAGTGCCTGAAAGCTCTATCACAGCAATTTCATCACCTTCCTTTGCTTTAGAAATAATCGAATTAGCAAAGCGTTTAGCTTGACTAAATCTATTTCCGTTCTCATCGGAATAATCCATACTGCTAGAATTATCTAATAATATTACAATTGAGCTATTTGAGTAGGATTCAAAACCAGGTATTTTCGATTGTATTGTTGGACGGGCAAAAGCAAACACAATGCAAGCTATTATTAAAATCCTAAGAATCAATAATATTATTTGCTTAAGTTTTAATTTCTTAATTTCAGTTTTACGTAGTTCTTTCAGAAATCGCAAAGTAGAAAACTCAATATCCTTTTGTTTTCTAAGATTGATTAAATGCAGTAATAATGGAATTGACGAAGCAAAAAGTCCAAACAGAACCAAAGGATTGAGAAATGTCATATCGATAAATAAAAATGATTTACTTTTTGCTTATAAACGAGAGAAAATAAAAAATGTTTAACTAAATCTTATTCATCGCTAAAGAAATAATCAGTCAAATCATCAAATTTCACATTTGTGATTATCCAACCTTGGTCAGGAGATTTATAGAAAGTGAAAATCCAACGCATAGGATAGCGTGAATGCAAAGCTAAATATCGCATTCTCAAATATGAAGGAGTAACAAATTCGGCATTCACTGGCTCATACCCAATTATGTTGCCATAAAGTTCAAAAGCTCTTTTTGTTTGGCTATTTAGCGATTTTACATCTTCAACTTTTTTCTTAATTGGTGAACCTTTTAAAAGATCATCATAAGCTTCCGATATTTTCGAATCAAGCAAAGTGTTGAAAAACTTCTGTGCTTTTTGTTTCAAATCTGGCGACACATCTTTGAATGAATTAGATGAAGATTTGCCACTTTTGGAGCTTGGCAAACCATCTTCTTGAGCATTAAGAAATGCTACAGAAATAAAAAACAATGCAAGGATTTGAAATTTAATTTTCATAAAAAAGTTTGGGTAAAAAATTTCTTCAAATATAAGTGAAATAGAATTAACAAAGAAGCAAATAAATTTTCAAAATTGATTAATTAATACCAACTAATTTTTTAAGCATTCGCACTTCTTCTCTTTCCAAATGTCTGTAAGCACTACGGTTAAGTCCTTTAGTAGAAATACCAGCAAACATTTTTCTATCAAGTTTTTTAATTTCGTAGCCAAAATGTTCAAAAATTCTTCTCACTTCTCGGTTCTTACCCTCGAAGATATGTAGTTTGACTTTAGTTTTATCATCTGGAAAAATAAACAAGTTACATGTGCCAGTAGTTCCATCATCAAGTTCTACTCCATTTGCAATTTCTCTTGCATCTTCCATTCTCAATTCTTTATCGAGAGTGGCATTGTATTCACGTATAATTTCATATTTTGGGTGAGTCAAACGGTTAGCTAATTCGCCATCGTTTGTAATAAGAATAGCACCAGTTGTGTTTCTGTCCAATCTTCCAACAGGATAAACGCGGGTGTGCTTACGAACTATATCAAGTACAGTCTTTCTTCCTTTCTCATCTTTAGTAGTAGTGATAGTATCTTTGGGTTTATTAAGCACTATATAAATTAAATTCTTTTCAAAACCAATCGGGTCGCCATTTACAGTAACAAAATCACTCTTAATAACTTTAGTAGATAAATCAGTAATCACAATTCCATTTACTTTCACCACACCACTAACAATAATTTCATCTGCTTTTCTGCGAGAAGAAATCCCAGCATCAGCTATAAATTTATTCAAGCGGATAGATTGATCCACAGGCACTAAACTGGTTTTCCCCTTAGCTAATCTTGGAGCTTCAGTTAAAGCTTTTCTGCCTGTTAACTCTTTATATTGTTTAGCACTTGCCTGACTAGTGTTTTTCTTTTTGGCAAGTTTCTCTTTATTTGCTTTAAATGGGTCAATTTTTGAATTGGAGTTTCTCAAAGTACTTTTCTGATTATTGTTTTTTGTCATAATCGCAATTTAACTATTTATAAGGGATTTAACTAAAAATATGTTTCATTTTAATAAGATTTTAACGTTAATTTGAATTAATTTTAAAATAAATTATCCTTTTTTACTTTTATTACTTCGATGGATTTTCAATATGAATACTTTAATGGCAAAGAATATCTTGCCATTTGCAGAAAAGAAGATATTGCCAATGGCAAAGGAATCAAAATTCAATTCCCCGATGATGACGATATGCAAGTTGCTGTCATTAAATACGAGAATGAAATCTATTGCGTTGGAAACATTTGTCCCCATAGACACGCAGCAGAAATTTATAATGGAATTTTAAAAGATGGCAATGTAACCTGTCCACTTCACGGCTGGACTTACAACTTAGCCACTGGTACAAACACAAATCTTAAACAAGGCATTCGTAGTTTGAAAACATACAATGTGATTGAAATAGATGGGTTTATCTATATAGAAAAACCAGAATTGGAAATTCCAAAATGGAGAAAAATTGACTAAATTTTTTAATCAAAATTAATTATGAATAATTTAGCCGAAAATAAACTTTTAGAAATTAACTTTCAGTATTCACAATCAATAATTAAACACTATGCTAAGAGCTTCTATTTTGCTGCAAACTTTTTGCCAAAAGAACGCAGATTAGCAGCTTATGCAGTATATGCTTTTTGTCGCTATGCCGACAACGTAGTGGACAACCCTAGAGACAGAAGCAAAGAAGAAATTCAAAACGAAGTAAATAACCTAAAAGAAGAACTTACTTTAGCTTTTAAGTATGGCGAAAGTGAACATCCTGCACTAGCCGCATTCATCTATGTAGCAAAACGCTACGATATTCCAATTGAATACCCTATGGATTTAATAGATGGAGTGCAAATGGATATAGAAAAAACTAGATACAACAATTTCGATGAACTTTATGATTTCGCATATAAAGTTGCCTCCACTGTTGGGCTAATGATGACTTGCGTAATGGGATTTTCCGATAAAATAGCTTTAGTTTATGCCGAAAGTTTAGGTATTGGAATGCAGATTACAAACATCTTACGTGACATACAAGAAGATAAAAATTTAGGTAGAATATATCTCCCACTCAACGAATTAAAGCAATTCAGCATCACAGAAAATGAAATTAATCAAGAAATCTTCTCAAGCAACTTTAAAGAATTAATGAAATTCCAAGTTGCCAAAGCCAGAAATTATTATTCAAAATCTGATTTGGGAATTCCATTGCTAAATCCAGAAAGTCAATTTGCAATTTCCACTGCAAGCAGAATATATTCTGGAATACTTGACAAAATAGAAGAAAATAACTTTAATCCATTCCTTGGCAGAGTAAGTCTTACATACTTTGAGAAAGTAAAAATACTCACAACAGAACTTGCCTACAACAAACTGAAAAGAATCTTTTAAGAGTGATAAGTT
>CAZYXG010000020.1:0-36739 GCA_964650885.1 uncultured Hyphomicrobiales bacterium
ATAACTCTTCACACAAATTCATTGAACTTATCTTCACACAAATTCATTGAACTTAGTGGAAAGTTAATTGAATATTTAATTGAACATTTTAATTATATTTGCTAAATAGTTAGGATTGTTACAATTTATTAATTAAATATTAGGGCTTACTTATGAAAAAAATTCTACTTGGCACTATCGGTGGCGTGGTATCACTAATTGTTTTGTTATTTATATTTGTGCAAGTTGCTTGGGATAAGAATTTTGAAGCTCCACTGCCAGATTTAAAAGCAGTGCAAGATTCTGCCGTTGTCGCTCGAGGTCGTTATTTGGCTTATGGCCCAGCTCATTGTGCTTCTTGCCATACTCCAATGGATAAAATGGTAGAAATTGACAATGGACTTCAAATGCCATTGCAAGGCGGTTGGGAACTGCAGATAGATCCAGGTACATTTCGGGCGCCAAACATAACACCCGACAAAGAAACTGGTATTGGTAATGTGAGTGATGGACAAATAGCAAGAGCTTTGCGTTATTCAGTTACTCATAATAATAAGATTATGTTTCCATTTATGCCATTTCAGGAACTGAGCGATGAAGATGTAGTTGCTATTTTATCATTCTTACGTTCGCAACCTGCGGTTAAAAATCTAATCAAACCAACTGAATTATCATTCTTAGGCAAAGCATTGATGGCATTGGGTGTAATGAAACCAGTAGCTCCTAAGAATACTCCTCCTAAAACAGTAATAGTAGATTCGACTACTGCTTATGGCGAATACTTGGCTAATAGAGTAGCAAATTGTATGGGTTGCCACACTGATAGAGATTTGAAAACAGGAGAATTCACTGGAGTACCATTTGCAGGTGGATTTAATATGCCTGCCGATAATACTACTGCTGGCTATTCATTCATAACTCCAAATTTAACTAGCGATAAAGAAACAGGAGTGATAACAAATTGGACAGAAGATAATTTCATTAAAAGATTTAAAGCAGGCCGCATCCTTAAAACATCGCCAATGCCTTGGGGTAGCTTCGCTAAAATGGACGAAATAGAGCTAAAAGCTTTGTACAGATATTTAAAAGCATTGCCACCAACTAATAAAAAAATACCGAAAACAGTATTCCAACCTGGCGAATCTCTCTCTATGAAATAATTGTTCTATTATTCATCCGATGACTTAAAATCATCGGATGAAAGTATTTTGTCTCTCATTAGGTTTTGAAACTTGGGTAGGTTAATTACAAATCAATATCCATACGATTTCAGCATTGATTTATTTTCTCGCCAATGTTCTCGCACTTTCACGAATAGCTCCAGATAGACTGGCATTTCAAGGTGGGCTTCTATTTCTTTTCTGGCTCTTTCTCCAATTTCTTTAAGCATTTCGCCGCCCTTGCCAATTACTATTTTCTTTTGCGATTGCCTTTCTATTATAATCTCAGCTGAGATATACCATTTGCCATTTTCTCGCTCCACAAATTCTACTATTGCTACTTCGGTTGAATATGGCACTTCTTGTTCGAATTTATAAAATATAGTTTCTCGGATTAATTCTGAAACAAAGAAACGCTGTGGTTGAGTACTTAGCATATCCTCATCGTAGAAAAATTCTCCTTCTGGAAGGAATTTCTTTGCAACATTCACAAATGCTAAAGTATTTTCATTTTTAAGTGCAGACATTGGTATTATTTCATCGAAAATACCTTTAGTTGATATATCGGCTATTAATGGAAGCACATCTTTTGCATTTTTGAATTTATCTATTTTATTAAGTAAGAGTACTTTAGGTTTTTTCAAATCTTTAAAATATGCAAAAAAGCCAGGATTAAAATACTTGTCGAATGATTCGTATTTTTCCAAATCAACTATAACTAGTACAATGTCTGCTTCTTCCAAAGAACTATGCACATAGTCCATCATAGTTTTCTGCATTTCATAGCTCGGTTTCAATATTCCTGGAGTATCCAAGAAAATCATTTGCGAATCTTCGTCTGTGAAAATTCCCAATACTCTTTTGCGAGTAGTTTGTGGCTTAGGAGTAACTATCGAAAGTTTTGCTCCCACAATTGAATTCATAAAAGTTGATTTGCCTGCATTTGGCTTACCAACAATAGCCACATAGCCAGCTCTAGTTTTTATTTGTTCTTCTGGCATTAGTTTTCTGTTTCTGTTTTTTCTTCGGCAGTCGCACCAAAGTATTTATAAATGCTATATGGGATAATTCCGCAATAGCCTATCACTAAAAGAAGTGGGGCTATACTAATAGCCATTGGATTGTTCCATTTCGCACCAGTAGTCAGTGCGTAATCATCGCCTAAGCCAGTAAGCATAAATAAATAGCCAACTGCTATCATTGCCACACCTACGCCAAAAATCATAAAATTCTTTTTTTCAAGTGGGAAATTCCATTCCACTTTCGATTTTCCAGCTTTTGTTCTAACTGGTTTTGCTTGTATTTTAGCCATCTTATTTAAACTCTTTAGTTGTAATATTTTCTTAAGTAATTATTTTCCAGTGAAGTTTGGTTTTCTTTTTTCTAAAAATGCAGAAACTCCTTCGTTGTAATCGTGGGAATTCCCAGCTAACACTTGTAATTCTTCTTCCAAATTCAATTGCGAAAGCAAATCATTATTCATTGACGCATTGAATGCACGTTTTGTAAGTCCAATTCCGTAAGTTGGCATTTCAGAAAGTTTTTTCGCTGTGGAAAGTGCTGTCTCGTATAAACTTTCCTGCTCTATACAACGATAAATCATTCCCATTGTTTCGGCTTCTTTTGCCGACACTTTCTCGCCGAGGAATGCTAAAGCCGAAGCCCGTTGCATACCGATAAGTTTAGGCAAAGTGAAAGTTCCACCGCTATCTGGAATTAGCCCAATTGCACTAAATGCCTGAATGAACGAAGCTTTTTCGCCAGCAAAAGTAATGTCGCAAGCAAGAGCAATATTTGCTCCAGCACCAGCAGCCACTCCATTGACAGCACAAACAATTGGCTTTTCGATTGTGCGAAGCTGTTTAATTATCTCATTATAGTGTTCTCGGACAACTTGGTCAAGCGGCATTGCGTTTTCGCCAATCACTTCTTTCAAGTCTTGTCCAGCACAAAAAGCTCTGCCCTCAGCAGTCAAAAGTATTGCTCTAATATTGTCATCAATAGCACATTTCTGCAATTCAGCTATTAAGCCAAGTGCCATTTCACGATTGAAACTATTCAATACATCTGGCCTATTTAGCTTAATGATGCAAACTTTTTCATTTATTTCAGTTAAAATGTAGTTCATTTAGTTAAATTGCGTTTTAAATATATTTAAAATTAAGAAATTCATATTTAAAAATTTAGTTTTTCCATTGTTTCACAAAACAAAATTGCAAAAAGCACAATGCTATCTTTAAAAAAAATTGCATTCATTTTCATTGGTATCGGAGTTGTAGTGGGGCTTGCCTATCTAATGATTAACTCATTAGAGCCAAAAGTTCGCTTCCAAAAGATTATTGGTGTGCAGGCAAATTCAGACACTATCTATACATTAATGAAAACGCCTATACTTTGGAAAAAGTGGTATCCTGTGTTCTTAAGAGATACTGGAGCAAATCTTGAAACTTTTTTCTATGACAATGGTATGCCTCGTGGTTTGCAATGGGAAAGTAAAACCGAAGGTAGCGGCACAGTTAAATTTGGATATATCATTCCTAAATCAGAATTGAACTACGTCTTATTCGTCAAAGAAATGAATGTAAATTCCATTGTTAAAGTAAAGATTTTACCCAAGGGAAAAGATTCGACCGATTTGCTTTGGATGATTGAATCAACTTTGGATAGCTCATTTTCAAGCAAAGCAAAAGCTTTCCTATTCGATAGAGTTTTGCAAAGCGAAGTTGAAAATATTGAATTGAACTTGAAACATTATTTCAAAAAATGAAGTAATGTAATTTATTATGAAATTGTTAGAAAAATAAACAAAGATTAAAACAAATGATTAAAAAAGTATTATTGCTAATGCTATCAGCTGGTGGTATTTTTGCTCAAAGCAAAGTAGTCCCATTTGAGAGAGAAATTTTGGACAATGGAATGGAAGTAATCTATTCTATTGATAAAAGTGCTCCTGTCGTTACCGTTGTTGTTCATTATAAAGTGGGTTCTAAAGATGAAGATCAAAATAGAACAGGATTTGCACACTTTTTCGAGCATCTAATGTTTGAAGCAACCAATGAAATTGAACGTGCTAAAATCACAGAGTACATCAACGAAGTGGGTGGCGATTTGAATGCCTATACTAGTTTCGATGAAACAGTTTATCACTCCACTGTGCCAAGCAATCAAATCAAACTACCTCTTTGGATAGAAGCTTCTCGTATGCGTGGGCTTAAAGTTGAAAATATTGGAGTGGAAACTCAGCGAGGAGTAGTTAAAGAAGAACGTCGCAACCGATATGAAAACCAACCCTATGGCGATGCATTTGAAAGAATTTGCAAAGAACTTTTCATTGGCTCGCAATACGAATGGACACCAATTGGCTCAATGGAACACTTAAATAAAGCGGCTGTTGCAGAATTTCAAAATTTCTACAACACATACTATCAGCCAAACAATGCAATTTTAAGTATTTGTGGCGACATAAATATTGATTCTGCAAAAAAATATGTTCGTGATTATTTCGGAGCATTCGAAAAGACTGCTCCAATTATTCGCAGAAAGAATTTAGTAGCAGATTTAAAATCTGAAAAAAATATTGAAATTGAAGATGCAAAAGCACAAGTACCTGCTATGTTCATAGTATATAAAGCACCAAATTTTAGTGACGATGATTACTATGCTTTCTCTCTACTTCGCAGCATTATCTCCGCTGGAGAAAGTTCACGTATCTATCGCACTTTAGTTGATAAATTAGAATTAGCTTCTGCTGCAAGTATGGATATTGAAAATTTAGAAAATAGCGGATTGGCTTTCTTCCAATTTATCCCGAATAATGATGTTAAGCCAAGCAAAATTAAAGATGAGTTCGATAACCTTTTGGAAGAACTTATCAAAAAAGGAATAGATGACAAAGAATTGCAAAAAGTAAAAAACATAGCCGAAGCACAAAACATAAATGGGCTAAATATGACTGTTACAAAGGCAGTGCAATTGGCTCATTACCAACGCTATTTGGGCGATCCAAATTATTTGAATACTGAAATCAAAAAATTGATGGATGTAAAAAAAAGCGACTTAATTAAAGTTGCAAAAAAATACTTAGGTGAAAAAAACAGACTTGTCCTAACTTACGTTCCTAAAAAATAAGTTTAATATTTAAAAAAGAGAAATGAAAATGAAAAGAATATTTTTTATTCTTCTAATAACTTTAAGTTCAATTAATTTATTTTCTTTACCAAAAGAAAAGCCAACTCCACTTGCCAACACTAATTTTGAATACCCAGAATTGGGAATGAAAAATTTATCGAATGGTGTGAAAGTTTTCTTGATGAATAATTCAGAGCAGCCGACTATTGCTATCTCTGTAATGATTAAAACAGGTAAGGCACAAGAAACCAAAATTGGTTCTGTGGAATTGCTTTCTGCTTTGCTCTCTAAAGGTGCTGGCAAACGTAACGCACAAGAGCTTGCCGAACTTTTAGATGGCACAGGCACAAACATATCTGTTGATGACAGAAAAGATTATATCATTATTCAAGCTTCGGGTTTGAAGAAAAACCAAAACACTATCTGCGAAGTTTTGGCGGATATAATTTTATTCCCAAAATTAGATGGTTCTGAATTCGACAAATTGAAAAAGCAAAAATCTTCAGAGATTTCATTGCAAAAAAACGAAAGTTTCAATTTGGTTTCTCGTTTAAGCTCTAAATTACTATATGGAGCTAATAATGCTTATTCAAATTATTTAGACGAAAAAGGGCTTAATGATTTGAATTTGGAAGATGTGAAAAAATATTATGTTGATTTTTTCAAAGCCAACAATTCATGCATCTCAATTACTGGCGATTTTGAAGAAGATAAAATCCTTGCTAATTTGGATAAATATTTCAAAAAATGGAATAATGGCGAATTGCCAAACAGAGAAGTAGCACCTTTCAAAGCTGAAGCAGCTGGAGTTTACTTCATAGCTCGCCCTGCTTCAGTGCAATCTTCAATCAATGTGATAGCTAAAGTGTCTCAAGCTGGCGATCAGGAACACGAAAACACTCAAATGGTAGCTAATGTAATGGGAAGTGGCTTTATGGGTCGTTTATTCAAAACTTTGCGTGAAACTCATTCATACTGCTATTCTCCTTATAGTTTCCAAACAAACAACAAACTTGGCAATATGCTAATGATGGGTGCTGAGGTTAGAAACGAAGTTACTGATTCTGCATTGACAGTGCTTTTGAAAGAAATCAATATTTTAAAAACTCAAAACGTACCTGAAAAAGAACTTGAGCAAATCAAGCAATATAATCTTGGTCAGTTCTATTTAGGTTTTGAAGACCCAAAATTTTTACTCAATAAAGTGCTTATTGGCGAAATCAATGGCATCTCTTATGAGTCAATTAAAGCATACCCCGACAGAATTAAAAATACTTTGCCTTCGGATATAATTAGTTCTGCCAATAATTATTTGACTGCGTTAAATACATATATTGTTGTAGTGGGCGACGAATCAGTCAGAGAAAAAGTAGAAAAATTTGGTCTGGTAACTGAATACGATATGGATATTCAGCCAAACGTAACAGCCGAGAAAGTTAACTTTAGCCCTAAAGATTTGATGAACAAATACATTGCTGCAATAGGTGGCAGCGATAATTTAGACAAAGTGAAAACAATCAAATCGAATGCAGTTGTTGATTTAGATGCTGGTGCAACTAAAATCAATGGGAATTACGAAGAAGTCAGAGCAAATTCAAAACTTTACATTAAAATGGATTTATCCTCGATTAAATCTGAAATTATTTACGATGGCACTAAAGGTTATTCTATCAATGCAGGCGAATCAAGAGAAGTGGATGCCACAGAATTAAAATTCTATCAGTATTTAGCAACTCCATTTCGTGATGGTAAACTAATTGAATTAGGCTACAAGTGTGAAGTGAAAGGCAAACGTAATGGTTTAATCATTATGAAAGCAAACATTGAAGGTGGAAATGAATACACTTACTTTTTCGATGAGAATACTTTTTTAATCAAAAAAATTGAAAGTATTGAAATTTCGCAAAATATAAAAATTGCTTCTACTTCAATAATTGACTCTTACATTAAAGTAGGTGAAGTGCTGTTTCCAAAGATTTTAAAAACTCAGAATAATTTCTATTCTGCTACTTTTCTCTATGACTACAAAGTTAATGAGAGTGTTTCGGAAGAAATTTTCAAATTAAAACAATAATCATATTTTTTTATTTAACTTTTACTTAATTTGAGTAAAAGCAAAAAACATTTAGGTAAATTGTGGCTATAAAAGCAAAAATATTAGTCGTTGAGGATGAACTTACAAACTCAATATTAATCAAAAAAGTATTAACAACTGCTGGGTACCTTGTTCTAGTAGCACAAAATGGTGCAGATGCACTTAAATTCTTAGAAAAAGAAACTTTCGATGCAGTTTTAACAGACTGGATGATGCCACATATAGATGGCATTGAACTTATTAGAAGAATTAGAGAAAGTATAAATCCTCTACCGCTAATAATAATGATTACAGCATTAGTTTCTCAAGATGCTAGAGAATATGCACTTGAAGCTGGAGCAGATGATTATATTGCTAAGCCGATTGACATCAATGAACTTACTTCAAGATTGGAAGAAGGACTATTAAAGAAAAGCCAAACTGCCCCTCTTGAGCCAATAAAAGCTAAGAAAGTCAACAAAGGTGCTAATCCTCCATTTGGTGCTGTTGTAATTGCTACAAGCACAGGCGGCCCTCCAACTTTAATTGAAATATTCAACAAACTAAATGTAAATAGTGGAGTTGCATATTTAATAGTGCAACATGGTCCACCTTGGATGCTTGATACTTTTGCTCAACGTTTGCAAAAAGAAACCACTATGAAGGTTTTTACTCCGGTAAATGGAACACGTATTGAGCCAAATTGTGTTTATGTTGCCCCTGGCGATTTACACATGAGAGTTCATAAGTCCGATAATAAAATTGTCCTTGATGACGCTCCAAAAGAGAATTTTGTTCGTCCTGCTGCAGACCCACTTTTCAGAAGTGCTGCTGAGTATTTTGGCGAATATTGCATTGGAGTTGTTCTTACTGGCTTAGGTAGAGATGGCACAGCTGGAGCAACAGAATTAAATGCTGCTGGTGGCGTTGTGCTTGTGCAAGATCCAAAATCTGCTACAGCTCAATCTATGCCGACGGCCGTAATTAATAGCAACACACCTCATAAAGTTGTTCATTTGCAAAATATGGCAGAGGAAATCAATAAAGAAGCACTATTGATACACAGCAAACTAAAAAGCTAAAAAATACTGATCCTATTTAAAATTAATAAGCTCCAATCTAGCAAAAGATTGGAGCTTATTTTTTTGTCAATTCTTAAATAATTTTCTTAAAAACTATCAATGCGGAAATAGCTTTTCCCGATATATCTTTTACCTTTAGATTCTTTACCATTCTTTGGTGGATCTATCGTAGATGTACGTTTAGAACTTTCTTTCTTAATTCGAGCTGCATCAATTCCTTTGCTTACCAAATATTGATAGATTGCTGTTGTGCGTTCGTCAGTAAGCTCAGTATTTTCTTTTTGATTTTTGTCATTATCTGCAAAGCACATAATAGTGAAAATCACATTCTTATTTTCTGGCAGTGCCAAGATATTTACGTAATAATCAAGAGAAATGTCTGCTCCCACTCTTAGTTTCGACTTGTTCACTTCGAATGGTGGAACAGCAATTGGCACCATGCCGCCTTTTTCTAGTGGTATCACAAGAAAATCGTGTGAAAGTTCTTTATATTCAGTTGTTTGTGGCACAGTGAAACTGTATTTAGTTTCCATATATGATTTGCGTTTCAATTTCAAATCATACATTTTCCCTGGCTTCAAACCAGATATAACATAAGAGCCATTTTCAGCTGAGTTACTTCGAGTTGCACCCACTTTATTGCCTTCGCTATCATATAAGATGATACCAACTGTCTCTGGCTCTCTAGTGATGCTATTGAAGACATTTCCAGTAAGAGAAACAGTGGCATCTACCATTTGAGCAGAAAGATTGCTGAACGTTAAGAATACAGATAATATTATTGCTAATGTTTTTTTCATATTTTGTTCTACTTATTTTTTAACCAAAAATCTAACTGTATTATCAGCACAGCCAATAATAATAATACTTGCGTCTGATACCATATCCACCGACCAAATCTCAACTCCAGTATCGAAACTCATTAATTCTTTGCCCGATTCTACGTTCCATAGTTTTACTTTTTTGTCCAAACTAGCAGTTACCACCATAGAATTATCTTCCGAAAAAGAAGCATCTTGCACTATTTCAGTGTGAGCTTTGATTGTACGGATTAATTTTCCTTCTGGCATTTTCCAAAATTTAATTACTCCACTTTTATCTGTAGAAACTAATCTTTCAGAATTGAAAGAATAAAGCACAGTAAGCACTTCGGCTTCATGGTCAAGTAAAGTCATTATAGGTTCTTTAGAACTTAAATCAGTTGACCAAATTTTTATTGTCTTATCGTCGCTGCAAGAAGCAATATATTTATTGTCGTAGCTATAAGCAACGTTATTTGTTGAAAGTGAGTGGTCACGCAAAGTTTTCACTTCGCTGCCAAGCTCCACATCCCAAAGCTTCACAGTTTTATCGAAACTAGTACTCGCAATTTTTTTATCATCTTGGCTGTAATAAACCCCGATAACTTCATCAGTGTGTCCTTTAAGCACTTTTACTTGGCTGCCAGTTTCCACATCCCAAATTCTTACAGTATGATCGCTAGAAGCTGATGCAATAAATTTATCATTTCCAGAGAAAGATAAGTTATTCACTCCACCTAGGTGACCTGTCATAGTTTTAATTTCTTTACCAGCTGGCAGAGACCAAATTTTAATAGTCTCATCAAGTGAGCAAGTTGCGAATTTGGAGTCATCGCCATTGACAAAGACACCAAGCACTTCATCTTCGTGTTTCCCAATAGTTTTCATCTCATATTTGTAAGTCTGCGAGAATAGAGGCAAGCTCACAAACATTAGAATAGCTAACAAGCTTTTCATCATTTTTACCTAGTTAAATTATAATTACTATTTTAATTCTTCAATAATTGCAATGTTTGTTTCATCGCTTCTAAAATTTCCTTCAGCTCTTGCCTATTCAAAAATTTCTCATCTGTGTTTGCTACTTTCTCAGCAATAGCAGATGATTCTAATTTAGAATACTCTTTTGCTTTGGAAATAGTTTCAATTTGCTTAGTTTTTTCATTATTTCTTGATTCTTGTTTCACAGAATCTGTATTTGCAGAATTGCTAACATTAATCACTATCCTCTCTTCCAGCTTGCTTAAGTCCATTTTTGCCAAAAAGTCTTTAGCTCCTTTCAAAGAAAGTTTCTCGTTTCGCATTAGCTTTTTCACTAAGCGAATTAACTCGATATCTTTGCGAGAATAAGCTCTATTGCCTCCCCTATTCTTTTTAGGTTTGAGCTGAGAAAACTCTTTCTCCCAATATCGGAGTATGTGTTGTTCCTCGTCAACTAACTCGCTGACTTCACTAATTGAAAAATACAACCGTTCCATTACTCAATATATGGAATTTTTAACATTTAAGAAAATTCTTTTTATAAATCACTATATATTTGATAATATTGAAATAATTGTGTAATTTTGTAGTCCTATAAAAAGTGTTTTTAAATAACGGTGGTAGCAATGCAAAAATACATAGTTAATCCAATTAGAGTTAGAATGAAAGAATCTGCGAAAGGTTCAATTTATCAATCAATTGTTGCTATGGGCTTTAGAGCACGCCAAATCAATGACAATATCAGACAAGAACTCAATATGAGAATGGCTGATGTTATTCAAACAAATGACGAATCTGAAGGTCTGAACTTAGACCAACTCTCTATCAGTAAAGAATTTGATAGACTTCCAAAACCTACTTTCATAGCAATGAAAGAAATTTATGAAGAAAAATTAGAATTTAGATTGAAAGGTGCTGTCGTTAAAGAAGACTAGTCTTTTATCTTAAGAAAGTTAAAAATGCCTTTGAGTTGAAAAATTCAAAGGCATTTTTTTTACAACTATAAATTTTATTTCTTTTGTAAATAATCCAATCTAAATAAATTATCAACACTTAAATAGCTTTTAACAGCTTTATCAACTTGCTCTTGCGTAATTGAATCTATATCACGTAAAGTTTCTTCAAATTTTATTACTCTGGAATAATAAAGTAAGTTTTTGGCATTATGTTGCATCACAAATGATTGGTTCTCTGTCTCAAATATTAGTGATGACTTCAACTGCTCTTTGCCAACCTTGATTAGTTCCGAAGGCACTCCAGATTTCATCAATTGATTCAACTGCTTTAATACTTCTTGCGATGCATCTTCTATATTGCGTTTGTCCAATCCGCAATAAATATAGAATGAACCAAAGTTCTTATATAAAGTGAGCGAAGAATATACATTATAAGTCAATCCTAACCTTTCTCGCAGGTTTTGGTAGAGTATGCTGCTCATTCCCTCACCAAGTATAGTATTGACAAGCAGTAGCAAATTACGCTCTTCAAAACTGTAAGAATAAACTGGTGCCGCAATTAGCAAATGAGATTGAAATGCAGGTATTGCTTTCTTCTGCAGTTTTTCAGTGAAATCAAATTCTCGCTTTTCAATTTTCACATCGGAATGAATTACTTTTTTTGAATTTGAAATTGGAATTACTTTTGAAATTTTCTCTTTTACGGAAGACATTTCAAATGAACCAACAATTGAAATACATAAATCTGTTTCATTTAGCATTTGCGTATGGAAATCTCTAATGTGAGCATCAGTTATTGCTTTTACTGATTTCACATTACCAGCAATTTGCTCTGCAAACATACTTTCTTTGAATACAATTTCATCAATTCTATCAAAAATTTGATCTTCGTAATCGTCCTGAGTGGCTTTAATCTCTTCTATAATAACAGCTTTTTCTTTAGCTAGTTCATCTTTGTCGAATCTTGGCTTATAAATAATTTCAGTCATCAAATTTAAAACATCGTCGAAATGATGATTGAGAGCTTTCACATAAAAGCAAATTGAGTCCTTGCTGGTGTAGGCATTGATATATGCACCTTTGCTTTCAAAAGCGAATGAAACTTCTTTTGCATCGTAATTTTCCGAACCTCTAAAAATAGCGTGTTCTAAAAAGTGAGAAATTCCTATTGGATAATTTGTTTCGTCCTTTGTGCCTATGGCAAATGTGAAACCAATTGTAAAACTTAGTGCATTGGGTATTTTCGAGTTAACTAATTTTATTCGCTCGTTTAAATCTATACTTTCAATTAAATCCATTTTTCCCTTGAATCAATCCTCTATTACGAATTGAGTTTTATCAATAAATGTGAGTTTAAGTTCTTCTATTCTTCGCTCAGAGCTACTTAATATTTCGCATTCATAATCATCTAAATTAATAATTTCGCCTTTGCTCGGAATTTTACCTATTTGACTAAGAACAAAGCCGCCTATTGTATCCCAATCTTCGCTTTCTGGTATTAAAACAGGTAGATACTCATTTATATCCGAGATTAACGAATTTGCCGTCATCACAAATTCATTTTCAGTTAAATTCGTTATTATCTTTTGTTCGTCGTCGTATTCATCTTCAATTTCGCCAAAGATTTCTTCAATAATATCTTCGAGAGTTACTATTCCTGCCGTACCTCCAAATTCATCTGTTACCAAAGCAAAGTGAGTTTTTGTAGTTTTCAATTGATTAAGCACTTTAATTACTTTTTCTTCTTCATCTACAGATATTATGGGGCGAATTAAATCAGCCACTATAAACAAACTGCTGTGTCGCATTAAGTTCAGCATATCTTTAGAATAAATCAAACCAACTATATTATCAATCGTTCTCTCATAAACTGGCAATCTGGAATAGCCTTCATCTATAATGAAATCTATCATCTCATCTTTCGGCATATTCAATTCTATTCCTACTATATTCTGCCTTGGCACCATTAGTTGGCGAATTGGTGTTTCAGAAAACTCGAAAACATTTTCGATTAACTCTTGTTCCGATTCATTAATCAAACCGCTTTCGCCAGATTCTTTTATCAAATACTTTAATTCATCGGCACTATGCAAGTTGTCTTCTTCGGCAACTCCTTCAAATCCCAAAAGCTTCAAAAAGTAATTTGCAAAAGTATTAAGTCCCCAAATAAATGGTCGGAACACCAAATAGAACAATCGCATTGGCAAAGCAACAAACATTGTTACTTGCTCTGGTTTTTGAATTGCAATAGATTTAGGTGCTAACTCACCAAAAACTATATGCAGGAAAGTGATTGAAGCAAATGCAATATAAAGTGCATAAGAGTGTGCAGCAGCATCGGATATTTGCAAATTAAAATAATGAAATACCTCTAAAATCATTTTGGCTACCACACTTTCACCAATAAAACCCAGACCAAGACTGGCTAAAGTGATACCCAATTGAGTAGCTGAAAGATAAGAATCTAAATTAACAACCAAATTTTGAGCAAGTTTTGCCAAACGGCTTCCTTTTTTCACCTTAATTTCAATTTGCGAAGCTCTCACTTTCACAATCGCAAATTCAGCAGCAACGAAAAACCCATTCAATATTACAAAGAATAAAGTAAGTAGTGCATCAAAAAGCATAGCAAGTACCTCTAATAGTTAAGCCCAAGCTATTGCTCGAAAAGTGAAGTGGAGTTATATCTAAATTTCTTATCCAAATGATAGCTGAAATAGCCCTCGAAATAATGACAAATTTCTTTAACATTAATATTTTCCTCTGAGATTCCATCTATTTTGTTTTTTATTCTGTGTAGCAATTTGAAAGTTTCAAAACTCAATTTAATATAATTTCCTCTAAATCTGCCCATATTTTTTGAAGCAGACGAATCTATATAGCTAACATACACGAATTCCAAATTGTCCTCTATTGAAAAGTCCAACTCTTTGAAATCAATCTGGTATCCACTATTCTCTGAATGCCTAATTTCAAACAAAGGCAGCACCAAGCCCCAAGGGAATTCCTTATCATTTAGCAAATCCAAACATTTCGTTGTTATATCGAATAGAGCCACATTCTCAGCTCCCAGCATTTGCGTTTGATTGAGCGATTCCGATATCAGCATAGCCACTGTAATCCTATCCAAATCGTTCTTAATCACCTTGAAAGGGCTAACAGTTTCAGAATCAGTAAGCAGTTGCAAATCCCTATTTAGCTTATGAATAAACTGGAAATTGGAAAGAGAAAGCAAATCGGTAGAGCCAATAAACTTACTTTTCTTGCTTTTTGCACCCTTGGCAATAAAGGACAACTTACCCAATTCTCGAGTGAAAGCATTGATAATTAAAGAGCTATCGCCAAACTTACGAGCAGAAAGAATAAATACTTTTGAAGAAATTATCATTTTGTAATTTTTTTCTTGCAAAATAAAGATAAATCTCTTAATTTTGTATCTCTTTTTGAAGCGATTAGCTTTTAATTAGAAAAACCATTCCCGAATAGCTCAGTTGGTTAGAGCACATGACTGTTAATCATGGGGTCCGGGGTTCAAGTCCCTGTTCGGGAGCAAAGGCGATAGATGAAAATCTGTCGCCTTTCTCTTTTTAGTGATGTTTTGAATTATTTGATTATTAATTTTTAATTGAATTTAAAATATTTGATAGCCATTTTTATGCAATTGGAGAAATGTTAGAATTTAATTCTGTATTTAAAATACAACAATTTATTGTTTAATGAATTTAGTTATTGAATTATCAATTTTTAGCACGTATGCTCCCTGAGTGAGATTTAATACATTGATTTGAATCTTCGAGGTTCAAATACAATAACTACATTTGCATTATCTACAAGCCCATTAGAAAATGTATCTTGATAGTTTATTTGTTCTAATATTCTTTGTGGCTCAAAGATATGAATTTGATTTGAGGATAATGCAGAAGACATCTTGTACTCTGATGACCAATGGAAGATTCACACGTATCTATTTTGTGTAAATCAGGATTTCCTCCTTTCTAAGAATCTCCTTGGATTCTCCTAGCTAAAAAGTATTCACACAAGCAAGGGTTTGTTGATTGTATTTCAATAGTTGCAATTAATGCAATTGTGAATGATAATATTTTCATTGTTTACTCCAAATTTTTTATAATTTGAATTTAATTATTTACTAATTAACAATAAATTTTCAATTCTATATACGTCAAAAGACGTATATTTGATTAATTTTTTTCATAATTTGAATTGTGCAAAAAAAAGACCTACTCTTTTAGGAGTAGGTCTTTCTATTTTAATTATCTAATAATTTTGAGCTTTTCTTAGGCACCAATTATTTGATTGTCAGTAGTTGCAGCAAGTGGAGTGTCATCCACAAGCTCGAAGTCCGATTCGTCCATACGAACTGATTTGCCTATCACATCGTTGAATTGTTCTTCTTCCTTGCGTCCGAAAATATTCCCAACGTGAGAGATAACAGTCATTTCTTGATAAGCACGAAGTCCTGTACCAGCTGGAATTAATTGTCCCAAGATGATATTTTCTTTCAATCCTTTCAAGTAATCTACTTTTCCTGCTACCGAAGCTTCAGAAAGCACTTTAGTAGTTTCTTGGAAAGAAGCAGCCGATAGCCAACTTTCAGTAGTCAATGACGCTTGAGTGATTCCTAACAGAACTGGCTCGCCAATCGCTGGCTCAGCAGATCTAGTTTCAGCCACAAGTTTATCTTTTTTCTTCAATTCATTGTTAGCTTCACGAATTTTTTTCTTAGTATAAATCTGTCCTTCTTTGAATTTAGAATCGCCTTTGTCTGAAACAACAAGAAGATTTTTGATTCTCATATTTTCATCGAAGAATTTAAGTTTATCTACGTTTTCATTTTCAAGTAAAATTGAATCGCCAGAGTCAATTACCTTCACTTTTTGAAGCATTTGTCTAACGATAGTTTCGATGTGTTTATCATTCAATTTCACACCTTGCAAACGGTAAACCTCTTGAATTTCATTCACTAGGTATTCCTGCACAGCATTTGGTCCTTTGATTTTCAAGATATCGTGAGGATCAATAGAGCCCTCAGTCAATCTATCAGCTGCACGTACAAAGTCACCATCTTGCACAAGAACGTGCTTACCAACAGCCACAAGGTATTCAATTTTAGTTTTCTCATCGTGTGAAGTTACGTAAATTACTTTCTGTCCACGTTTAGGTTTGTCGAAAGTAATATATCCATCAATATCGGAAATAACAGCAGGATTTTGAGGACGGCGAGCTTCAAATAACTCAGTTACTCGAGGCAAACCTCCCGTAATATCTCTTGTTCTACCCATATCACGTGCTATTTTCACAAGGTCAGTACCAACTCCAACGAAATCATCATTTTCCACTCTCAATTGTGAACGAGAAGGAATATTATATGATTTCAAGATATTGCCCATATCATCCACGATTTCAATCGCAGGAGATTTAGTTCTATCTCTTGTATCAATTACTACTTTAGAAATGTGACCAGTTTGCTCATCATTTACTTCACGGAAAGTTACGTTTTGTACTAAGTCTTTA
The DNA here is from genome assembly GCA_964650885.1 of uncultured Hyphomicrobiales bacterium. Taxonomy (GTDB): domain Bacteria; phylum Bacteroidota; class Ignavibacteria; order Kapaibacteriales; family UBA2268; genus JAPLFM01. The sequence continues at coordinate 16,690 of CAZYXG010000020.1, forward strand.
TAACGGACTTTACCTGAAACTTCAGAAATAATAGTTGAGTTATATGGATCCCATTCGTAAATCATTATGCCTTTTTTCACTTTCTCACCATCTTTCACTTTAAGTATTGAGCCATAAGTAGTGTCATAATGAGAAAGTTTTCTATTTGAATCAGCATCAAGCAAGTTAATCACACCGCTTCGAGAAATTACGATATTAGTATCTACACCATTTTCGTCCTCGAAAGAAACAACTTTGATATTTTCAAATTCAATAATACCATCGAATTTAGCAATTACAGAAGATTGTGAAGCTATCAATGATGCAGTACCACCTGTGTGGAATGTACGTAGCGTTAATTGAGTACCAGGCTCACCAATTGATTGTGAAGCAATTGTGCCAACCGCTTCCCCAACATCCACAAATTTACTTGTAGCAAGGTTACGTCCGTAACAATTAACACAAACACCCTGACGAGATTCACAAGTAAGTACAGAGCGAATCCATACTGCTTCCACAGACGATGATTCGATTAAATCAGCTTTCGCTTCATCCACCATATCGCCAGCTTTCACTAAAGGTTTATTAGTAAGTGGGTCAATTACATCACGCAATACAACTCTACCTAAAATACGTTCGCCCAAAGGTTCTTTCACATCTTCACCATCTTTAAGTGCAGTCATTTCCACACCACGGATAGTTTTACAATCTTGATCAGAGATAATTACATCTTGAGCAACATCATGAAGACGACGAGTCAAGTAACCCGCATCGGCTGTTTTCAATGCTGTATCGGCAAGACCTTTACGAGCACCGTGAGTAGAAATGAAATACTCTAAGATAGACAAACCTTCTTTAAAGTTTGAAATGATAGGGTTTTCAATCAACTCGCCAGAAGAACCAGAAAGAGATTTCTTTGGTTTAGCCATCAAACCACGCATACCAGCAAGCTGACGAATCTGCTCTTTAGAACCACGGGCTTGAGAGTCAAGCATCATCCAGAAAGTATTGAATCCTTGTTTATCTGTCGAAAGTTCAGAGTAAAGCTTATCGGCAACTCTGTTTGTCGCAGTTGACCAAGTATCAATAATTTTATTATAACGCTCACCTGCGGAAATTACCCCATTGACATAAGCATCTTCGAATCTATCAATTTTAACCTGAGCATCTTCAATGATTTTAATTTTTTCTTCTGGGATTACCACATCGTGTATAGATACCGACAAGCCACCTTTAGTAGCATAAGTGAAACCAGTTTCTTTCAAATCATCTAAGAATTTAGCAGTTTTATCAAGTCCAGCAGCACGGAAACAGTTACCAATGATTTGACGTAAACGTTTTTTAGTCAAAAGTTCATTGATATAACCCATTTCTTCAGGCACAATTTTATTAAAAATCATTCTACCAGTAGTAGATTCGATAATCGTTCCATTGTGTCTAACTTTAATTTTAGCGTGTAAATCTAATTTGCCAGAATCGTAAGCGATTAGCATTTCGTCATAATCAGAATAAGTCTTATTCTCGCCAGCCACACCAGATTTCACTTTAGTCAAATAGTAAACTCCAAGAACCATATCCTGAGAAGGTACGGCAATTGGGTCACCATTTTGCGTGTGCATAATGTTGTGTGGAGCAAGAATCAAAAGCATTGCTTCCAATTGAGCTTCATAGCTAATTGGTAAATGGACTGCCATTTGGTCACCGTCGAAATCGGCGTTGAAGGCAGTACAAACAAGCGGGTGCAATTGAATAGCTTTACCTTCGATTAATCTCGGTTGGAAAGCTTGAATACCAAGTCTGTGTAAAGTAGGAGCACGGTTAAGCATAACTGGGTGACCTTCTATCACTTTTTCCAATATGTCATATACTTCATTAGTTTTTCTTTCAACTAATTTTTTCGCACTTTTCACAGTCTTAACATGACCACGTTCAATAAGTTTTCTGATAATAAACGGTTTGAAGAGCTCTACAGCCATTTCTTTAGGCATACCGCATTCGTGTATTTTCAACTCAGGACCAACAACGATAACCGAACGACCAGAATAGTCAACACGTTTACCAAGTAAGTTCTGGCGGAAACGACCAGTTTTACCTTTCAAAGTATCTGCAAGAGATTTCAATGCACGTTGCGATTCACTACGAACTGCACGGCGGCTATTATCGAAGAGTGCATCTACTGCTTCTTGAAGCATACGTTTTTCATTTCTAAGAATTACCTCAGGAGCTTTGATATCAATCAATCGTTTCAAACGATTATTACGAATGATAACACGGCGATAAAGGTCATTCAAATCAGAAGTTGCAAAACGTCCACCTTCCAATGGCACAAGAGGGCGTAAATCTGGAGGAGTTACTGGCACTACATCAAGCACCATCCAATCAGGTTGATTAGCCACAACACCATCAGCATTTGGCAAGAATGCAGATAAAATTCTAAGTCTTTTTAATAAATCTTCTTTTTTAGCTTTAGAAGTTTCATTGCGAAGATTTTCTTTAAGTTCTAAGTATTCAGTTGGTGGGTTTACTCTGCGTAGCATTTCTTTAATAGCTTCGCCACCAATAAGAGCAATGAATTTATCTGTATCTTCATCATCTAAATCCAACTCTTCAGCTGGCAATGAATCCAAAACATCTAAATATTGGTCTTCAGTAAGTAAATCTCTTTTCACTAAACCAGTTTTACCTGGTTGCACTACAACATAAGATTCATAGTAAACGATACGCTCGATGTCTTTAGTAGCCATCCCAAGCACACCGCTGATTTTGCTAGGCAATGAACGTAAGAACCAGATATGGACAACTGGCACAGCCAACATAATGTGTCCCATTCTCTCGCGGCGAACAGATTTTTGTGTAACTTCTACACCACATCTATCGCAAACGATACCTTTATATCTAATTCTCTTGTATTTTCCGCAGGCACATTCCCAGTCTCTAATAGGTCCAAATATTTTCTCACAGAACAAACCATCTTTTTCAGGACGGAATGAACGGTAATTAATAGTTTCAGGTTTTGTCACCTCACCTTTTGAACGGTTTAATACCTCATCTGGCGAAGCGATTTTAATCGATATACTCGAAAAACCTCTTTTAGGGATTGATTTGGATTGCATAATGGAACCCCTGTTCTCTTATTTATTTAAAATTTATTATTCAACATTAACATCTAAGCACAAACCTTGCAATTCACGAATCAATACATTGAATGATTCTGGAATACTAGGATCAGGCATATTATCACCTTTAACGATTGCTTCGTACATTTTTGCACGTCCCTGCACGTCATCGGATTTCAAAGTCATCATCTCTTGCAATGTATGAGCAGCTCCATAAGCTTCAAGTGCCCAAACCTCCATCTCTCCTAATCTTTGACCACCAAACTGAGCTTTACCGCCAAGAGGTTGTTGTGTGATTAATGAGTATGGCCCTATAGAACGTGCGTGTAACTTATCCGCAACTAAGTGGGATAGTTTCAGCATATAGATATAACCGATTGTGATTTCCTCGTGGAAAGCATCGCCAGTTCTACCATCGTAAAGAGTGATTTTACCAGAGCGTGGAAGACCAGCTTTTTCTAAGTAATCGCCAACTTCATTCCAACTTGCACCATCAAAGATAGGTGTTGCAAAGTGTACTCCAAGTTTTTGACCTGCCCAACCAAGTGCTGTTTCATAAAGTTGACCCAAGTTCATACGAGAAGGTACACCAAGTGGATTCAATACGATATCCACTGGAGTTCCATCAGGCATAAATGGCATATCTTCAGCTTTAACTATTTTAGATACGATACCTTTATTACCGTGACGACCTGCCATCTTATCCCCAACTTGCAACTTACGTTTCTTAGCAACGTAAACTTTTGCCATTTGTAGGATACCAGGTTGAAGCTCATCTCCAGCAGCAAGTTTATTTTTCTCGCTTCTAAAGTCAGTTTTCACACCCTCACGCACTCTAACATAGTTATTGTGCATATCTTTGATTAAGTCCATATTATCTTCATTAGCAATAATTGGATTGCTAACTTCTAATAATTCAGGTTTTAAAGTACCATTAATGTATTTTTCTTTAACATCGTTTCCAGTAACTGTTGTTCCAGCTCTGAAAACATTAACGTTGTTATTCAATATCATAGATATGATAGTTTCGCCTTCCAAAACTGTAGATATACGAGAAACAAACTCATCATCTACGGCTTTCAAAGCTCTTCTCTCACGGTTGTTAAGTTGCTCTTGGCGTTTTTTCTCATCGCTACGAGCATCTTTATCAGTGTTTACCAATCTACGAGTGAACAATTTAGTATTGATTACCACACCTTTCAAACCAGGAGTAGCTTTCAACGACACATCTTTCACATCGCCAGCCTTATCGCCAAAGATGGCACGAAGTAGTTTTTCTTCTGGAGTTGGATCTGTCTCTCCTTTAGGAGTGATTTTACCAATCAGAATATCGCCTTCTTCGATTTTAGCACCAACACGAACAATACCGTATTCATCTAAATCTTTAGTCGCTTCTTCGCTCACGTTTGGAATCTCGCGAGTGAACTCTTCTTCGCCACGTTTAGTATCACGCACTTGCAATGTGAATTCTTCAATGTGAATAGAAGTGAAGATATCTTCAGATACCATTCTTTCATTGATGATAATCGCATCCTCAAAGTTGTATCCACGCCAAGGCATAAATGCAACCAAAATGTTTTGACCCAGTGCTAATTCGCCCATTTCTGTAGCAGCACCATCGCAAAGTGGCTCACCTTTCACAACTTTCTGTCCAACTCTCACAAGTGGTTTTTGGTTGATACAAGTATCCTGATTCGTACGGAAGAATTTTAGTAATTTGTATGTTTTTGTGCTTGAATAATCAAACCCAGTAATTTTTTCTCTTTCGTTTCTGCTATCTTCATATCTTACACGTATGTAATCAGAAGAAACATACTCAACCACACCATCATTTTCAGCAAGAATTAAAGTACGTGAGTCTTTCGCCGCACGTGCTTCCATACCTGTACCAACAACTGGTGCGTGTGGAATTAATAATGGAACTGCTTGACGTTGCATATTCGAACCCATTAGAGCCCTGTTCGCATCGTCATGCTCCAAGAAAGGTATTAGTGATGATGCTACAGATGTAATTTGATCTGTAGAAACATCCATATAGTTAATCTCATTTGGAGATACCAAAACGAAATCTCCAGAACTACGAGCTTTCACTTTTGGTCCTAAGATATTTCTTTCTTTATCTACAGGTGTATTTGCTGGAACTATGAAACAATCATCTTCTTTTTCAGCTGTTATATATACAATTTTATCAGAAACTTTACCATCTGTCACAATGAAATATGGAGTTTCGATAAAGCCCAAATAATTAATTTTTGCGTGAATTGCCAAAGAAGAAATCAAACCAATGTTTGGTCCCTCTGGAGTTTCAATCGGACATAAACGACCATAGTGAGTATAGTGAACGTCACGAACCTCGAAACCTGCTCTCTCACGAGTAAGACCACCAGGGCCTAATGCAGAAGTACGGCGTTTATGAGTCAATTCACTCAATGGATTCGTTTGATCCATAAATTGAGATAGTTGGTTTGTTCCAAAGAATTGATTTACAACAGAACTAATAGTTCTCGCATTTACCAATTCAGAAGGTGTTAAGTTTTCGCCATCGTGAATGCTTAATCTTTCTTTGATTGTACGAGCCATTCTTGAAAGACCGACATTGAATTGAGAACCTAATTGTTCACCAACAGTACGAACTCTTCTATTACCCAAGTGATCAATATCGTCTCCAGCTAATTTAGCACCGTGAAGATAAATCAAATGTTTAATAATAGAAACGATATCTTCGCGAGTCAAAGTAGTAGTTTCTTGCGGGATACCTAATTTTAATTTGTCATTAATTCTATAACGACCTACTGCACCCAAATCATATCTTTTCGAGTTAAAGAAAAGTTTTTCAAGTAGTGCTTCAGCAGTTTCAATATCTGGAGGATCGCTTGAACGTAATTGTCTATAAATTACTTCCAAAGCGTCTTCTTTTGTTTTAGAAGTATCTTTTGTAAGAGTACGAGCAATTAAAGGCTCATCGGCTGCTTCTTTGTAAGTAAAGATTTTGAATGGAGCGATTTCAGCAGCTTTCAACATTTCAAGCATCTCTTCATCTATCACCATATCGCGAGTAGCAATAATCTCACCTGTGCCTAAGTCAACCACATCAGATGCAATTCTTCTACCGATTAAATCTTCATTCAAATCTTTAGGAGTAACATCTTGCGAAAGGTCGAATAATGCAAGCAATTCTTCATCAGAAGAATAGCCCAAAGCTCTCAACAAAGTTGTAACAGGAAATTTTTTCTTTCTATCAATGTAAGCAAACATTACTTCATTGATGTCAGTAATAAATTCAACCCAAGAGCCACGGAAAGGAATGATACGAGCAGTATAAATTCTCATACCATTTGGGTGCATAGCATCGTCGAAAAATACACCAGGAGAGCGGTGGATTTGACTTACTATAACACGTTCAGCACCATTAATAATGAACGTACCACGAGGAGTCATAGCAGGAATATTACCTAAGTAAACTTCTTGCTCAACTGATTCAATATAATCTTCTGAAGACTTATCAGCTTTGCTGGAAAGTCTCATTTTAGCTTTCAATGGTTTAGAGTATGTTAGCTCTCTTTCACGGCACTCTTCTTCAGAATATTTTGGTTTCTCAATATTATATTCTATAAATTCCAATTGGAAAATAGAAGAAGAATCTTCAATTGGGAAATTTTGCAAGAAAGCAGATTGCAAACCGATGGGACGGCGTTTAGAAGGAGCAATTTCTTCTTGCAAAAAGTCTTTAAATGCTTCAATTTGTATATTCAACAAATCTGGATAAACACCGAAGTCTTCGCTTTCAGCAAAACTTACTCTATTACGCAAACGGATAATCCCGTTGCCCGTTTCAAGTAAATTTACTTTTGCTGAAGTGCCACTTGTGACACCAGCGAACTGTTCTTTGGTTAGTTTGGAATCCACTAAGACCCCCTTAAATTCTAGTTTTATAAAAAAAGGATTTTTTGGACAGCTTTAATTCATATTTTTAAAACTGTCCAAAAAACCCTATTGTGAATTATATTAGATTGAAAATAATTGGCAACATTTCTAAAGTGATGTGTGAAAGAAAAAACAACAAAACACAAATTGGGCTACTCTAAAAAAGAGCAGCCCTAATTGCATTAAATTACTTAAGAGTTACTTTAGCACCAGCTTCTTCAAGTTTTTTCTTAACTTCTTCAGCTTCAGCTTTAGAAACAGCTTCTTTAACTACTTTAGGAGCAGCTTCAACCAAATCTTTAGCTTCTTTCAAGCCAAGACCAGTCAATTCTCTAACTACTTTGATTACGTTCAATTTAGAAGCACCAGCTTCAGTTAATTCAACATCAAATTCAGTTTTTTCTTCAGCAGCAGCAGCTGTTTCGCCACCACCTGCAGCAGCAGCCATCATAACTGGAGCAGCAGCTGTTACACCGAATTTATCTTCTAATGCTTTTTTTAATTCAGAAGCTTCAACCAATGTTAGGTTTGATATTTCTTCTAGTAAAGTTTCTACTTTAGACATTTTATATCCTTTTTCTTTTGTTAATTTTCTAAAAATTTTTAATTATGCAGCGTTGTTCTTTTTAGCGGCTTCTTCAATCACGCCAGCTAAATCTCTCATTACCGCATTGATAGAGCCAACGATACCTGAGATAGGAGATTGCAATGAACCAATGATTCCAGCAATCAAATCTTCTCTTGTAGGCAAAGTAGCAAGTTCTTTCAATTTCGTGCTATCATAGACAATACCTTCTATAACTGCTGCTTTGAAAACTGGTTTTTCAACTTTATCAAAAGATTCTTTAATTATTTTGGCAGCATCCGAAGGATTAGCTGTGCAGAATAAAACTGCAGTTTGCCCAAAATATAAAGCATCTGGAATGTCGAAACCACCAACTTCTTTAGCGGCAATTTGTACAAGAGTATTTTTAGCAACTTGCATTAGAATATTTTTCTCTTTCAACTTTGTACGGAAAGCATTAGTTTCCGCAACTGTCATAGCTTGGCAATTAACCAAGTAAACATAGTTTGCTGATTTAAATTTTTCTACCAAGCCGGCTACAATAACTCTTTTCTGTGCCGTTGTAATCATTATTTACCTTAAACTATAAATGACTTTGCCAAATTTTCCAAGAACAGTAATTGTTCTAGAGAAGCGAAAATATGACAGAGTGCGTAATTTTCAAAAATTAGTCAGCTTTGAATGTTGATTCTACTATTGCGATACTTGGTCCCATAGTAGAGCTAAAGTAAACGCTTTTCACGTATTTACCTTTAGCAGTTGCTGGTTTTGCTCTCATTATTGAGTTGAAGAAAGAGCTAACGTTATCTTTCAATTGATCTACATCAAAAGAAATTTTGCCAACAGCACCAGCAATATTGCCGACTTTGTCCACTCTAAATTCAATTTTACCTGCTTTTAATTCTTTTACTGCTTTCGCAACATCGAAAGTAACGGTGCCGATTTTCGGGTTTGGCATCAAGCCACGAGGGCCTAAGATTCTACCAAGCTTACCGACTTCACCCATGACATCAGGGGTTGCAACCACTACGTCCACATCAGCCCAGCCAGATTTGATTTTCTCAACGTATTCGTCGAGACCAGCATAATCTGCACCTGCGTCCAAAGCTTCTTGATCTTTGGGAGCTTTTGCGAACACTAAGACTCTAACAGTCTTACCAGTACCGTGTGGTAACGATACTGTACCACGCACCATTTGATCGGCCTTACGAGGATCAACCCCTAGCCTAATCGATATTTCGAAAGATTCATCGAACTTTGCAGTTGCATTTTTCTTTACTAAAGCGATTGCATCTTCCACAGAATATTGCACTGCGCTATCGTAAGATTTTGCTAAGGCTTTATACCTTTTTCCTCTTGTTCTCATCTTATCTACTTAAATGTGGTTAATAAAAAATGTGTTACTTAAAATTTAGTCTTTGTACGTAACGCCCATAGAGCGTGCAGTACCTTTAATCATATCAATTGCTGATTCCATAGAATCGCAATTAAGATCATTCATTTTCAGCTTAGCGATTTCTTCGCATTGAGCTTTAGTGATTACGCCAACTTTCTTTTTGTTAGGTTCAGCGGAGCCACTTGCAAGTCCCAATATCTTTTTAATCAAGACTGGAGCTGGTGAAGATTTAATAACAAATGTAAACGATTTATCCGAATAAAATGTTACTAAGGCTGGAACAATCATCCCAGCTTCTTTAGATGTTTTGGCATTGAATTGCTTCACAAATTCCATACCGTTCAAACCTCTTTGACCAAATGCAGGACCTACTGGAGGTGCCATAGTGGCTTCGCCTGCTTTTAGTTGAAGTTTGAAACTTCCCATTATTTTTTTTGCCATTTCGAGCTACTTCTAATGATTACTACAATACTATTTTTTAATGAGTTTCGAACTCAACTTGAGCATAGTCCAAGTCAACTGGTGTTTTTCTTCCGAAAATACCAACTTCTACTTTCAATTTTTGTTTTTCGTTATTTACTTCTTTAACCGAACCACTGAAGCCATTGAATGGACCATCAATAACTTTAACAGGATCGCCAATTTGAAATTGTGTTTCAATTGTTGCAATATCCTTACGTTCTTCAACTCTACCAATGATTTTTTCGATTTCAGCAGGTTGCAATGGCACAGCCACGTTTCTTCTGCCGACAAAACTTACCACAGATGGTAGATTAGTAATAACATCTTTAACTTTCTTATCTAGGATTGCATGGACTAATATATAGCCAGGCAAGAAATTTTTTACTTTAGTGCGTCTTTTGCCATTTCTCACTTCAAACACAGTCTCATTTGGTATCACTACGTCTATGATTCTATCTTCAAGAGAAAGTCTTTTTGATTCGAGTTCAATTGACTGCTTAACTTTTTGCTCGTGGCTAGTATATACCTTAAGTACATACCACTTCAGCTGTGTGGCAAGTAATTCTTCATTCAATGTGTTTGCGCTTTCAATCATCGGAATTCCATTATTATAAGCTAATTAATTCAATCAAGTTGGCAGTTTAGATAAAAATTCATTCTAAGAAATTAGATTACTTAGAATATTTTATCTATAACAAATCCAACTAATGTATCCATTGCTAGCACTATAACAGATAAAATGCCTGTTACTACCAATACTACTATTGTAGATTCTTTCAATTGCTCACGAGAAGACCAACTTACTTTCTTCATTTCCGCAGAAACGTCACCGATAAACTTTTTTATAGAATTAATCATTTCTAATTCTTGCTTCTTATGTTTATGACTAAAGTTTAGACTGTTTCACTTTAAATAAGTTTCACAAATCTAATTAAATAAAAACCTAATGCAGGGGCAGCAGGACTTGAACCCGCAGCCTACGGTTTTGGAGACCGCCACTCTACCAATTGAGCTATGCCCCTATCTAAATTTAATTTTTGCTAATTGCGAAGAGCTAGCGAGCGGGATTGAACCGCCGACCTCTTCCTTACCAAGGAAGTGCTCTACCGCTGAGCTACACCAGCTTAATTCTGATATACACTTAACAAATTCTAAAAAGAACGTTTTTCAGACACAATCAATTTTGAGTAGGCGTAATGCCACAGAAACTGCGTATCCAAAGAAAAAAAATTGAGACTTGAACCAAATCTCAATTTCTTTTCTTATTATTTTGGAGCGGAAGACGAGACTCGGACTCGCGACCCTTAGCTTGGAAGGCTAATGCTCTACCAACTGAGCTACTTCCGCATTAAAGTATAATTTTTTGAAAACTAAACTTTTTTTGTGCACAGGGTAGGACTTGAACCTACGTAGGGTGTGACCCAACAGATTTACAGTCTGCCCCGTTTGACCGCTTCGGTACCTGTGCTAATTTTCTTTTTTTCGTGCTTTAAAATTAGCTTACAAAAATATGTGTTTTAAAATTAAATTCCAAATACTTTTTACAAATACTTGAATATATTTTGTAATTTCTGCTTATTTCTCACTTTTCACTTTTTGCATATTTCTTTATCTGCTCCACTAAGTTAAAGGAAATAAGACCTTTATCTTGGTTATTTACTCTTTGAAACCAGTTTGAAATAATTTATATTTTTTTTAAACTCTCAACTGAATCAACTTCAATTCCGCCTTAATTATTAAATTTTATTAGTTACCTATCAAATATTCACTCATTTTTGAATAATTAGAACATATATAAGAATAATAATTCTTAATTTGCAAGTCTTAATTTGACAAAAAAATAATTTTATCCAAAATCTAAATAATTCCACAAGGAGTTCTAAATTTATGAGTACTAAAGTTCCAATAACAATGGCTCGCGGAGACGGTATAGGTCCCGAAATTATGGATGTTACGCTTGAAGTCATCCTTGCAGCAGGTGCAAATATTGAAATAGAAGAAATTGAAATTGGCGAGAAAGTTTACTTGCGTGGGATATCTTCGGGTATTGAAGAATCATCTTGGGATTCTTTACTGAAAACTAAAGTATTCTTAAAAGCACCTATTACTACTCCTCAAGGTGGTGGTTTCAAAAGTTTGAACGTAACTGTTAGAAAAACTTTAGGTCTATACGCTAATATTCGCCCCACTTTAAGTTATTTTCCTTACGTTGCTACTAAACATCCTATTATGGATGTAGTAATTGTACGTGAGAATGAAGAAGATTTGTACGCAGGAATTGAGCACAGACAAACTGATGAAGTTTATCAAACTTTGAAATTAATCAGTCGTCCTGGAACTGAAAAAATCGTTCGTTATGCTTTTGAATATGCAAAACAATACGGTCGTAAAAAAGTAACTTGCTTCACTAAAGATAACATTATGAAATTGACTGATGGTCTTTTCCATAAAGTTTTTGATGAGATTGCTGCTGAATATCCTGATATTGAAAATGAACATTGGATAGTTGATATTGGAGCTGCAAAATTAGCTGACACTCCTGAAATTTTTGATGTTATTGTATTACCAAATCTTTATGGCGATATCCTTTCAGATGTTGCTGCTCAAATTGCAGGTTCAGTCGGCCTGGCTGGTTCTTCTAATATTGGCGACCACGGTGCAATGTTTGAAGCTATCCACGGTTCTGCTCCTCGTAGAGCTGGAATGAATATGGCAAATCCATCTGGTTTGCTCTTAGGTGCAATTATGATGCTTAACCATATTGGTCAATCTGATATCGCTGAAAAAGTTCACAACGCTTGGTTACGCACCATAGAAGATGGAGTACATACTTATGATATTTTCAAAGAAGGTATAAGTAAAGAAAAAGTTGGGACTAAAGAATTTGCTCAAGCTATAATTGCAAGAATTGGTCAACAACCAGTTCACTTCAAACCAGTTGTTTATACTGCAAATGATAGACAAGAAATTAAATCTCGTCCATTAGTTCGCCGTACATATAAAAAACAAACTATCGGTGTTGATGTGTTTGTTATGTGGAAAGGTACTCCAAGTGAGTTAGGTGATAAGATTAAAGGATTCGGAAATGACCATTATAGCTTTAGAGTTATTTCTAATCGTGGACAAAAAGTTTATCCTAATGGCAGACCTGAAACATTCATAACAGACCACTCACGTTGCCGTTTCTTAGTTAATGATGGACAATCTAATCCTGAAATGAGCCATAATGAAATTATTGAATTACTTCAAAAATACTCTAATGATGGAATTGACTTTATCAAAATCGAAAATCTTTGTACTTTCGATGGTGAAAAAGGATTTACAGTAATTCAAGGTGAATAATCTAGTTTTACAAATTATTTCTTCTTCGATCTTTACCCCATTTCTGTTCCTAGAAATGGGGTTTTTTGTTTCATATTTTTATATTTGCTTAAGTTTTATTCTTTTTTTACCATAGCTTGTTTTATTTAACAATAATATTTATGCATAGTCAATAAAGTTTTTCAACTTTTCTGTATATTGTTTTTTTTCATAAAGAAATTTGAATATGTCTATATCAAAAATCAAAGTTTTAGTTGTTGAAGATGAAAGTCTCAATGCTATTTTAATGAAAAGAATACTTATCAAAGCTGGCTACGATGTTGTAGTCTCTCAAAATGGCTTAGATGCTTTAAATTTATTAAAAACTACAACTTTTGACGTTATATTAACCGACTGGATGATGCCACTTGTAGATGGTATTGAATTAATTAGAAGAATTAGAACCAATACTCCGCTCTTTCCTTTAATAATAATGTTAACTGCCATTGTTTCAGACGATGCTAGGGAATATTCACTAAAAACTGGTGCTGATGATTTTATCACAAAACCAGTTGATACCAATGAATTACTTGAATCAATAGAAGCTGGTTTATCTAAAAAACATCAAACTGTACCTGTTTTTCAAATTTCTAAAAAACGTAGTACTTTAAAACAAAAACCTGATTTCCCAGTTTTTGTTATAGCAACAAGCACTGGCGGACCTCCAACTTTAATTGAAATATTCCAAAATATTGACCCTAAATTAGGTGTAGCTTACTTTATTGTGCAGCATGGCCCGAAGTGGATGCTTGAAACCTTCGTTCATAGACTTCAAAAAGAGACTATGCTTAAGGTTGTAAACCCTAAAGATGGAACTATAATTGAACCTAAAACTGTATATATTGCTCCAGGCGATGTTCACATGAAAATCAAAGCTAATAGTAAAACTATTGAATTAGTTGATTCACCAAAAATTAATTTTGTAAGACCCGCAGCAGACCCTTTATTTCAATCAGCTGCCGAAGCTTTTGGGGAATATTGCACTGCACTTGTTTTAACTGGTTTAGGTAGTGATGGAGCTATTGGCTCTAAAGAAGTGAGTAATTATGGCGGTACAGTGTTAATTCAAGATCCATTAACTGCTACTGTGGACTCAATGCCTAAATCTATAATTAAAGCTAATATACCTCACAAAATATATGAACTCAAAGATTTGGCAGTTGGAATCAATAAAGAGTCAATGAATATGCTAATAAAGCTAAAGAAAAGTTAACTTTTTATTTCTCAATAATCACGATTTCAGTTCTACGATTTAACTTTCTTCCAAATTCAGTTGTATTAGATGAAATAGGGCTTTTACTTCCGTAACCTTTAACTTTAATTCGATTAGGTGCTATTTTTTTACTGATTAAATATTTACGAACACTTTCCGCTCTTTGCAGTGAAAGTTTGTCATTTGTAAATATAGAACCAATATTATCCGTGTGACCTTCTACTAATATCTTAACTTTTGGTTTGTTTGTCATAAATTCAGTTAATACTTCTAGTTCAGATACTTTCTCAGGCAATTCCGCTTTGCCTGTTGCATAAAGTAGGTTCTCGATTATTAACTTACGGCCTAATTCAACTACTGGTATTGATCGCTTTGTTAGAACTTGTCTTTTCTCATTTACTAAAGATATATCAATTGAATCTGGAATAGCTTCTTTTGTAGTTTTGTATTTTATAGCAAATAGATTTGTTAATTGATTTGAAAATGAACTAAGTGAATTTGCAAATGGGGATTCCAAATCATAAACTTTACCACGAGTTGATTCTGCAATAGTTTTATATCCACCAATAAATGTTGGTGCTATAACAAATAACCTAATATCGCAATCTTGTAATTTTTTTGAAATAGTCTCTGTTGTATGAGTAGTTTTACCAGAGCCATTCTCACCTTTCTGATGAAATGGAGCATCAGTTACTAGAATTGCAATTTTATTGGAAGAAGGTCTCCATTGTATATTACAACTAGCTCCTATTGCTTCCAATGCGTTTTCTTTTACATCGCCTCCACCATAAGCTTTAACAGGTTCGAGCCACTCAAGAAAGTTTGTAATTTTTGCCGAGGGTTGATATATTTTTTCAATTATATCGGAAAAAAGTATCAATCCAATTCTAAAGTCAATACCTTTCAAAGTAAGTGTATTGCATACTCTACTTATCTGATTTTTAACTGCATCTAAATGCTGTTGCATAGTGGCAGTCTGATCTAGTACAAAGACTATATCTATTGGAATTCGCTCTTTAAAAGATATTTTCTCTATTGAAATAATATCTTTCTCTACATCATTTTCAAGTATTTTTATTTTACTCTTAACCAAACTATCGAGTGGTCTTCCTAGAGAGTCATAAGCTTCAACAATTATTTTCACTTCTGGATATTTTGTTATATCCACATTTTGAATAGTAAGCTTAATTTCTTTTTGTTTATAGTCAACCTGAGTTACATTTTTGATTGACTTTGCTAAAGACAAAGAATCCTCATTTGCTTGGGCATATTGCCCAAGCATAATGAGGATTATTGTAATGATTATTTTCTTATACATTAAGTACTCTCCCCCAAGAGTGCCAACTTAAATTGTTAGCCTCAACACAGGAGATAAAATGAAAAAGTTTTTTAATTCGTAAGGACGTGCATCACGCAAAGGAGTAGAATATTTACCTTCTAAGAATAACCAATTACCTATTAGTGGGAAGAACCCTTTAACTAAGACATTTTGATTAGCATATTGCACTGATACGGAGAATGGATAAACAGATTGGCTTCTATATTCAGTTTTGAAATAAACCCAGTCTGCAAATTCAGTATTATGGTATAGATTTAAACCAGAAATATTTTCTTTTGTAGTTATGTTTCTGTAGCCACTGTTTGGAACACCATCAATAATTGGGCGAGCATAATAAACATATTCTTGAACATCAGAATAACTCATACCCAAATCAAATCGTAAATAATTCTCTCCAATATCATCTAGCCATAAATGAGCAAACATTGAGAGTTGACCAAAATTTAGCATTGTTGGTGATATACCATTGATTTTTGCGAAGGTACCTAACTTATTTAATGAGTCATTCAAAGAAAAGTCAATATCTGGTCTTAATTGAGTAGTACCAACAGTACCTTCTTTGTATGAATTATTCTCTAAATTTTTGGTTATTGGCACTTCAAATGCAGCTTTCACCCCCAAAATGAAATTTTTATCTTTAGTTAACTCAGGAAGGTAGAAATCTAATCCACCAACTATTTTACCATTTGGCACTGAATTCAAACTACGTTCTGGTAACCATTGGAATAAACCTGACTGATTATTCAAACCAATATCAACTCTATAAGAACCACCTAAGTAAGCATAGATTTTATTTTTAATAAAACCATTAGTGTTTTCATCACTATTAGTAAATAAAGGTCTTTTGATTACTACTTTTGCATCGCCAGAAGTATAAAAAGGCAAAGCTGCTTCATCATTCCCAAAGTAATTTTTAATCCAAAAATCAGTATTTCCAATTTTCAAAGTTTGTTCAAACAAAGAAAGTGAAACTGATTGATAAGCATTACCTGGCTCAAAGTAATTCAGTTGGTATTTTGCTTTAGTAACTTCCACCATATATTCTGGTTGCAAATCAATATAGCAATAATCCCTACCTTTTTCTGCTTTATCTCTAGACTCGCTATTGAAGGGTTGATCCCCACTAATAATTCTTTTCAAATCAGAGAATTTATTTATATCCGATGAAGTAATTTTTTCTTCACCGCATTTCAAATAAATTAATTTATATACTCCTTTATCTTTTGGAGTAAGAGGAGCAGCACAAACAGTAATATTTTGAATATCTAATTTGCCCAAATCTTTATTCAATCCTTTGAAGATATTATAAAGTTTAAATTGCAAATCACTTTCACAAATTTTCCATTTAGGGAAAACTTTTTCCAATTCTGTATCAAATTGCTCTATATCATCATTTGTTTGAGCAAATGAATAAAATGAAACAGACATTGTTATGACTAAAAGTAAAATTATTTTTTTCATAGTTTAAAAGTAATAAATTAACTTAATGTTTGGAACAAAATAACTATCAAGTTCCCAGTTTCTCTTTGCATTTTTCAAGCTAGAAGTAAAACCAGAAGCTGTTAGTTTTAAATAAAAATCTTCTGCAATACCTACTTGCAACCAAGTAGAGGCAATTAAATTATTGTCGAAATATTGAAGTCTAGCACCATAAGGTGTAGTTGGGCTGCTACTCAAAAATTCTAATTTTAATGACAAACCGCCAATACTTTCAGTATCATACTTCTTGAATTTTAAAACACTAACAGAATCGCTTTCATTAAGCCCTTTTCTTTGTATTTCATTATTCCATGATTCTACCGCATACGATGCAGCACCTATAGAAACTCTAAATTGGAAATCTTCGTCAATTGCGAATCCAAAAGTGTAATGCAATGCAGCAGTATATCTAGTTATAAATTCTCTGTAATTTCCAAAATCACTGGAATAAGTAGCTTGAGTATAAACGTCATCAGCAGTTTTTATTCTATCACCAAAATTTGAGAAATTTGCATCTCCAAATAAAAATGATGCTTCTAAATTAAATACTTCTGTCTGTGGCAAAATAGGCAAAGTAAAATCAAATTTTGAGTAAAGCCCAAAGCTTCCATAAGTGAAATTTGTATTTTTACCATTTTCTAAATTATAGCCATAAGCATCATTCATTATATTTGACAAACCATTTGTAGGTAATATCAAACCTAATTGTGAATTTTTCCATAATACAGATAATGAAGTTTTACCTGTATAAAAAGAAGAATAACCAATTTCATCTGCACCAGTTTTTAATTCAAATCCAATTTCTGGCAAGTTTGTAGTTGCAGAACCATAGCCAAAAGCAGTAGTATCTTTAACCATAGCACTAAGCAATGACTTAATTGTTTGCCCTTCGCCTAATTTCAAGCCAGAAGCAGCAAATACTTCTTTAAAGTTCGTTTCAGCTTCTACTTTATTAACATAAAGAGTATTTCCTAAAGAATACATAAAATTCATTACTTTAGAAGAATCAGAATTTGGAGCTAAAAACGTACTTTTAACTTCTTCTATTTTCGAAATGTTGTAAACAAAAACTTTTCCTGCTGACTCTTTATATTTAGTCCATCTGATTTGGTCAGGAGAAACTATTAATTCATTGAAGCTACGTTTCGCTTTTGTTGCCATTCCTTCACTAATCATTCTATATCTTTGGATATCTGGGTCAGATGGAAAAAATCCTCTTACCATAGGTACAGTAACACCAAAACTTGGAGCAAAGAATCTATTTTTACCACCAAAACCTTTTGCTTCAAAAGAAACATCAGTTAAGTTGTTTTGTTTTAAGTCAAACTGAATCATATTGAAAACATTCAAATAATGAACATTTCTATTTGCATCAATACCTAAAACTTCCAACTTATCTTTAGTTGCAGTATTGTTTGCAGTATTTACATTGAAACCTTGCTCTGTTAATACTTTAACAACTCCATTAATTAAATTAGGATCATCTTCAGATAAACTATTTTCTTTAGTCAAATACAGTTTATAATTTGATGGACTAATAATTTCAGTTGGCTGTTCAGGCAATCTCTCTTCTTCAGCAGACTCAACTTTAATAAATCCATAGATATCATCAGTTGTAACATCTTGAGGACTTTTGTTTTTAGTCACAATAAAGAATGAATAAGCAGATTCTGTTGTATTAAACTTTGTAATGAAATAATTGAAAATTCTCAACAATTCATCATCAGTTTTTGATACTAATGCTTGAATTGATGCATCTTTTGCAGAATTCACTGCACGTAAGAAGTTATCTTTCAAGTTTTTAAATGCATCATCTGTCATCGATATATCTTGAAACAAAGGTGCATCGTTGCTATTAATTTTTTCAATCAAACTTTGTTTAACAGAAGCATATTTGCCATCATTATACATTATAGCAATTGAGCCATCTGGATCATATTTTTTTAACTTTTCATTATCTTTTTGGAAAAGTTTAAAAATCTCTTTATAAGTTTCAGAATTAGTAACTCTGTAAATCTTAGCTTTAGAGTATCTATAAGCAGAAAACTCTTTCAAAATGTTGTCGTATTTTTTATTATCGGCGTTATTCTGAGCCAATAGCGATCCCGCCACTAGGAAGAATAAGAATAATCTCACCAAAATAAATTTCATATTTTTACTCGTCAAAATTCTTGTTAAATTTAATTAAAAATGAAGTAGCTTTATCACTTGATTTAACACCTTCAAAAGTTGGGTGTTTAGATTTGATAACTAAGTTAATTGTGAAATCTCCACGTAATGTGTTCGATTCAGAATCTGGATTACCAGAAATAAAGTCTTTAAAATTAATTGCAACTATACCTTCTGAGTTAGGTGTCAAATTCAAAGTTTTATTTTTGAAATTTGCCAAGTTCCCTTTAGACATCTTGCCTTTCTGATAAAGAACATTTACTTCTACGTCTGGATATTTGCCTGATGACAAAGGTGCAACTCTTGCTGTTGTTGACAAACTAATACTAATACCAGCAGTAGTTTCAGTTTGCTTCACATTGCTTGGACTCAAACGACCTAAGTCTTGTATATTTGGCAATTTAATTAAAAAGTCTTTTTCGTAAACATCAACTTCTTTATTACGCTCAGAATCAAACCAAGCAACTCTTGCAATAACTTTCTTAGCATTTGCTGGGAATGAATAGTTCTTAACTTCACTTAAATATTGACCAGCTGGGTTCAAATCAGTTGACATATAGTATCTATATGATCCTTGATTAATTTTAGCAGTTGATCTGTGCTTAAGAGTATAGTTGAACGACTCACCATATTTTGGCTCTATCACATTAAGTGCATCGCCATCAGCTTCTTTAGCTTTGAAAACAAACAAAGGTTTTTCTTCTTTAGTAGCTCCACCAGAACCAGTTGTATAAGTTACAACAATTTTATAAGTTTGATTACCTTGTAAATTTCTACTTGAGAATGCAACAAACTCAACTTTTTCATTTTTCACAGGGTTTTGTGTCTTAAGTTTTACATCACTTATTGTTTCAATTAATTTACCTGACTCATCAAGTATTTCAACCATTGGCTTACGCTCAGGCATATAAGGTGACACAGTGAAATCTATTGAAGCAGGTAAATTATCAAATGCAACATATTCGTCTTTCACATTCGTAGTTGGTTTCACAATCTGCGACTTCGGCATTACTACACGAACGTTGAATTGAATCGAACCCTTGTTCTG
>CAZYXG010000021.1:0-36654 GCA_964650885.1 uncultured Hyphomicrobiales bacterium
AAAGCATTAATCCAACCTTCCGAAAGATTCAAACCTTCGGAAGGTTTTTTTTAATATTTACTAACCAACTAATTTATTTGCTTTTGTTTTTTGATGTTTTGAGTTTGCTTAAAAAGAAGTCTTGTGCTATAAATTCTTTTTCATCCTTGCCTAATTTTGGTCTGGTATATTCGCCAGAGTTTTGCAAAGTCCAAGATTTTCTATTGTCTGCCCAGTAAGCACTCATTAATTCCCACAGTTGTTTGCGGTTTCTTTTGTCGTAAATTGGAATAAGTAGTTCCACTCTTTGCTGTAAATTGCGGGTCATCCAGTCTGCACTACCAATATAGAATTCTTCATCGTCACCATTTTCAAAGTAGAAAATACGGCTATGCTCCAAAATGCGACCAATTATACTTTTTACTTCTATATTCTCGCTTATTCCAGGTATGCCAGGCTTCAAACAGCAAACGCCACGGACAAGCAGTTGAATCTTCACACCTTTCATTGATGCTTTATAAAGGGCTTGTATCACGTCCCTATGTGCAAGAGAATTCATCTTTGCAAAGATTAGCCCAGGTTTTTCTGGAGTGGAAAGCTCAGCTTCTCTATTAATTTTCTTTAATATTTCACTTTGCAAATTAATAGGTGCCACAAGTAATTCTTTCCAACCATTATAGTGCGAAACTCCAGTCAAGTAATTGAATAAATGCACTACCTCTTTGGCAAAACTTTCTCTGGCAGTAAATATTGCCACATCGGTATAAAGCCGAGCAGTTACTTGATTATAGTTGCCAGTCGAAAAGTGCAAGTAAGTTTTCAATTTATCGTTCTCATTGCGGACTACCATAGCAACTTTGCAATGTGTTTTCAATCCAAGTATTCCATAAACCACATGAACGCCAGCTTTTTCGAGTTCTTTCGCCCAAATAATATTATTTTCTTCATCGAATCGTGCTTTAAGCTCCACAAATGCAGTAACGTTTTTGCCTTGCTCTGCTGCTTTCTCAAGTGCTTTAATAATTAGGGAATCACCACCAGCTCTATAAAGAGTGATTTTAATCGCCAGCACATTTTTGTCGAATGCTGCTTCTTCAATAAATCGAACAGTCGTATCCACAAAAGAGTCGAAAGGGTGGTGCAGCATTATGTCTCGCTTTTTAATGGCATCGAATATACTTGCTTCTTTCAGAATTTCTTGTGGCACAGAAGGGGAGAATGTTTCGTCTTTTAAATGTCTTTTGTCCACTTTAAGCAATCGAATAAAATCTGGCAAATTCAATGGTCTATTCACCACATAAACATCGTCATCTTCTAATTCAAGAGTTTCTTTAAGCAACTGAACAAGTTCAGCAGGCATTTTCTGATTTACTTCCAAACGGACTGGGTCTTTGCCCCACTTTCTAAGCTTTATTTGTTCTTCAATTTCTGAAAGTAAATCTTCGGCTTCATCTTCAGCAATTTCAATATCGGCATCGCGAGTAACTCGAAAAGTATTAGCTTGTTTTATTTCTAAACCTGGGAAAAGTGCAGAAGCAAATTCTTTGATAATTCTTTCGAGTAGCACATAATGATTACCTTCATGATTTTCTAATTTAAGAAATCTTGGCAAATTCGCTGGCAATTGCAAAAAGGCAAGTTTTTCTTCTTCTACTTTTTTATTTGGGTCGTGCAGCACAAAAGCAATATTCAAACTACGATTAATTAATCGTGGGAATGGATGTGCAGGCCCCAAGTTTAGTGGTGTCATCACAGGGAAAATTCTATTGAAAAAATATTCTTTAAAATATGCTTTGTCTTTTTTTGTTAAATTTTCACTTCTATGAATGAAAACACCATTAGATTCTAGTTCAGGTAGAATATCGTAAATCAACAAATCTTCCTGCATTGTGTATATAGGAACGATTGCTTTTCTAATTTCTATTAACTGCTGTTCAGGCGTTTTCCCATCGTATGAAAGGTTTGTAAGTCCAGCTTCCACTTGGCTTTTCAGCCCAGCAACACGAATCATAAAGAATTCATCTAAATTCGAGCTTAAAATAGTGACAAATTTTAGTCTTTCCAGAATTGGATGCGTTTTGTCGAAAGCTTCCAAAAGTACTCTTCTATTGAATTCTATTAAGCTAATTTCTCGATTGAAGTAGTAATCAAAATTTGTTAAGTCCAAAGTTTCGCTTGCAGGTTGGCTTTTGTCTTTTTTCAGTCCAGTAGCCACTTTAAGCGAGCGGGAAACTCTAGTTACTTTATTAACAGGTTTGGCAGGTTTTTCCACTTGTTCAATCTCTTTAGTAACTTTATTAATTCGTTTATTCACTTTTTCGACTACGTTTTCCACTTCGGATAGCTCGTTTTCCACTTTGGAAAGTAGTTTTTCCTCATATCTGAGTTCATCGTTAAGTTTTTCTGTTGATTTTTTGGTGTGCTTGGACATAGCTTTAAAAGAAATTTTAATTTATACTTTTTAAAAAACGAAATATAAAGAATTGGAATGTTAGTAGTGTTAAGAATTAGTTAAGTTTCTAAAACTTTAAAATTTTTAATAAAAATTCCATAACTATTTAGAATATGAACTTCGTCTTAGAGTTCAACCGAATAAGTTTTTCTTTTTCGTAGTTGCTCAGTGGATTATTTCCAATATTCAGCAATCTCAAATTCATATTCCTGATTAAATTCTCATTTATTGATTTGATTTTATTGTTGCTAATAATGATAATTTGTAAGTACTTCATTGCTGCCATTTCGTTTGGCAATTGCGAAATGTTATTGTTAGAAATACTAAGTGAATTCAAATTGTAAAGTGAATATATATTCTGAGGTATCAATGAAATGTAATTATTAGATAAATCAATTTGTTGAATATTTTTTAGATTTAAGAGTGCATCTGGGAATAGAGCAAATTTATTATTCCTAAGCAAGACAGTTCTCAAATTATTCAATTTGCTAATGGTTTGTTGTAGAAATTTTAAATTATTATCTGTAATATCTAAAGTGGATAAGCTCTGTAAGCTACAAATTTGCTCTGGTAAAAAATCGAGTTCATTGTTCGATAAATAAAGAGTTTGCAGTTTCGATAAGTTCACAAATGACTTTGGCAAAATATTCAAATTGTTTCCATTAAGAGCCAAATGCTCCAGATTTACCAATTTGCCAAACTCTGAATTTAGCTGGCTAAGTTTGTTATTCCCCAAATCAATAATTTTGAGGTTTGACAACTCAAATAACTCCTTTGGTAATTTGGCTAAGTAGTTGTATTGCATAGCCAAACGATTCAAATTACTTAAGTTTTTAATAGTTGTAGGCAAAATTTGAATTTGATTCTTATTGATTTCAATTTGTTCTAATTTTGTTAAATTGCAAATGAACTTTGGAAACTGAGTAAATTTATTATTGCTTAATTTTATTATCTTTAGAGTTTTTAACTGTGAGAAGTAATCAGGCATCTGCGATATATTGTTGCTGCCCAAGTTGAATGTTTGTATGTTCGATTGAACATAAGCATTGGCATCGAATATGGTAATAGAATTATTTTCCAAATCAAGTAATTCAAGTGAGCTAATTCTAAGCACAATACTTGGGAATTTATAGAAACGATTATTGTTGAGCTTCAAACTTTTCAAACTTTTCAAATTAGCAATTTCTTTTGGTAATGTGCTAATTTCATTATTGCCAAGGTCAAGTATTTCAAGCGAAGTGAACTTCCCTATATCGCTAGGCAAAGATTTGATTTGTTTTCCATTCAAGCTTAAGTAGCGAACGTTAGGTGCATCTTGCAAAGCTTCTTCAATCGAATTGAAGTTGTTCGATTTTTTAAACGGATGAATCTTTCTGTTCTGAGCCAATGATACATCGCTAAAAACAAAAGATAGAAGAAAGAAAAATATATAAGTGTATTGAGCCATTTATATAATGACTGAAAAAAATGAAAAAAGATACAGTATGTAGTAATTTTGTAGAAATTAGACGATAACTTTATTTTTCCTATTTTCAAATGTATAACGTTTTTCAAGCACTTGAGATAACCTAACAAAAGGGAAACCTAACAATAGGTAAATTGCAGCAACAATAAGTCCAGTACCAATGTAATCGAAATTAGCATTTGAAATTTGACCATAAAGTTTAGTCAATTCCACCATTGTTATTACGGAAACTAACGATGAATCTTTCAATAATGAGATAAAGTCATTTGTAATAGGAGGAATTACCAAACGTACTGCCTGAGGAATAATAATATGACGTAGAGCTTGCCCACGAGTCATACCCAACGATATTGCAGCTTCCATCTGTCCTTTTGGCACAGCAAATAGTCCTGCCCTATAGTTCTCTGCTTCATAAGCTGCATAGTTCATTCCTAAGCCAGCTACTGCAGCAAAATAAGGACTAATTTTTATACCTAAAGAAGGCAAAGCATAATAGATAAAGAACAATTGAATTAAAAGTGGAGTACCACGAATGATTTCAATATAAAGAATAGCAAGTATGGAAATTGGCTTAGGAGCATAAACTCTAACCAATGCAAGAATTAATCCAAGTAAAATAGCCACAACCATAGAAAGCAATGAAATCTCCATTGTAACAATAGCCGCTTCTCCAAACTGAGGCAAATATGAAATTTGCCGAGCTAAATAATCTTTCCAAGTGAAGTCCTTAGTTTGGGCTTTGATATAAGTTTGATATTTATCAGGCGATATATTAGATTCAGATGGATCTTGACTGTATACAGCCATTATGTAATTCCACATATTCCAAGTTTGTAAAATCTCTCTCAATTTACCAGACTTAGTTATTTGTTTTAATGCTTCGTTTATTTCAAAAAGCAAATCTTCTCTGCCTTTTTTTATAGCGATTCCATAGACTACTTCACCAATTGGTTTTCCAACCATTTTAATTTTGGTGTTCCATCCAGCATTGTAAAGTGCAATAGGGTGATCGAGCAAAACTGCATCAAGTCTATCATTTTCCATATCTGCAATTGCACTAACTTCGGCATCATAAGAAAGAAGTTTTATACCGTGTACAGATTGAAGAATTTTCTCAGCAACAGAGCTTTTCAAAGCTCCAACTTTTTTGCCACGTAAATCTTCTAAAGTAAAAATATCATTTCTATCATTTTTAACGAGAATTTGTTCAAAGGTGCGATAATAAGATGCACTAAAGTCAACCACTCTCTCACGCTCTTTGGTAACTTCTATTCCATTAATTGCAATATCGTAATCATCACGCAAAAGTCCTGGGACAAGTCCATCCCATTGGTTTTGTACAAATTCATATTCATAGCCCATTTGATCGCAAAGTGCTTTCACAATGTCCATTTCAAACCCAATCAATTCCTTTGGGTTATTTGGGTTCTGATAGATATATGGCGCATTACCTTCTGCATCAGCTGCAAAACGTATTTTCTTTTTTGATTGTGCTTCCAAAGAAACCAATGCAAGCAAAAAGATAATAATTATTTGGAATTTTAATTTCATTAATCAAGTAAAAGTTTTAAATAATCTCTTGTTCTCTGATCCTGAGGATTTGAAAACATTTCATTTGGGGGAGCTATTTCAACAATTTGCCCCTGATCCATAAACACAACCAAATCGGCTGCAGTTTTGGCAAAACTCATAGAGTGAGTTACAACAATCTGTGTCATTCCTTCTTTTTTCAAGTTAAGCATTACTTGTATTACCTCTTCCACCAATTCAGGATCGAGTGCAGAAGTTGGCTCATCATAAAGCATTAGCTTCGGAGACATAGCCAAAGCCCTTGCAATTGCTACCCTTTGTGCTTGTCCACCAGAAAGTTGGCTAGGCATTCTGTCTATAAAAGAATCCATTCCAACTTTCTCAAGTAACTGAATAGACCGAAGTTGGGCTTGCGATAACGATTCTTTCTTGACAATCAAGGGAGCTTTCATTACATTATCTAACACATTTAAGTTTGGAAATAAATTCAAACTCTGAAATACCATTCCAACCCTAGTTCTTAGCACTTGAGTTTTAATTTGGAAATCCTCATCCATAGATTCAGTTTTATCAACCTCTTGAAAAGGCTTTAATTTTTTAAACAAACCAAATCTTTTATCACTAACATTATGGTCTCGACTGTTTTTCCTATTTAAAGTAACTCCAGCAATATTGATTGTGCCAGAGTCCATAATTTCCAAACAATTAAGACACCTAAGAAAAGTAGTCTTTCCGCAGCCCGAACGACCAATAATAGCAACTAATTTGCCAGGTTGTAATTCAAAATTAATACCTTTAAGGATATGATTATTCTGAAAATATTTATGCATATCTATGACTTTTATTAAGTCAAAGGATTCATCTGAATCGTGAGTGAAGTTATCCGTTAGCATTAATCTTTTGTATTTAGCAAAAACTTATTCTGTAATATATGAATGCTTTTAAAAATAGACAAATCTAATTTTTAAAAAGTCCTATAATGTTTGAGTAAACTAACAAAGTTTATTCAATTCAGTGCCACAAATTTATAAAATTGGTTTAAATTGCTGTAAAAATCAAATATTAGGTTTGAAATGTTTGTCCTTTCCAAACTACCTTTTTGTTGATAATAAGAAAAGGTGCAACCAATTCCATAATCATAAAGAACATAATTGCAAAAGGAAGATATGGCAAAAGCTTTAATTTATTCATTTCCTTCAATGGCTTATAAATCAAAACTGAATCCAAAAATATTTTAGTAAACAAAGTTAGCAAAACAATGCTTAAATCTCTGCAATATATACCCCAAACCAGTGAGAGCCAAACAGTCAATGAAAAGATTACAAAAGCAATTGCTTTCCAGCCAAGAGCTTTGCCACCTAATACCCAACGTTTGCGTTGCTTAAGATATTCACTCATTCCCTGAACTGGAATAGTTTCCACACTTGACTCAAAATCACAAAGGTATTTAATCTTATACCCCAATTTATCAACTGACAAAAGCAATGCCAAATCTTCAGTAACTGAAAATTTTATATTCTTATAGCCACCAACAGCATTAAAAACTTCTTTTTTTATTGAAAGGTTGTTTCCATAGCAACCCATTGGAAGACCCATACCCACACCACCGCAGGCCATTGTATGCAAGAAAAGCCATTCAATTGCTTGAATTTTGTCGAAAATTGAATCGCCTTTAATTAGGGTAAAAGAAGCTATCAAGCCAGTTTGTTTGTCGAATTGCGAGCCAATTGTTTTAATCCATTTGCTATGAACAGTGCAATCAGCGTCAGTCATCATTAATATATCATTGTTTGCATTTGAAGCACCAATTTGCAAAGCCCCTGCTTTACCTTTAAGGTTGCCTTTTTGCAAATCAGTCTCAATATCAATTACTTTCAAATAGTCAATATTCCGAGCAAGACTATGTAAAATATCAGAAGTACTATCACTAGACCTATCATTAATAGCGACAATCTCAAGTTTGTCATTCAAGTATTCGCATGAATTTAAAGACTCAATACAAGTTTTAACATTAGCTTCTTCATCTCTTGCTGGCACTAAAATTGAAGTACTTAAACTAATGTTCTCATTCTTTGCAGAATTTAACAAATACTGTTTCTCGAAACCTATTTTGAATATTAGAGTCCTAAATAAGTAAAAACTTAATAGAATTATGCTGATTATCATAAATGAAAATTTAGAATTGGAATAATTTCTAAGCAAAAATATTAAATGAACTATTGAAAATCATATTTTTCTTTCAAAAATTAAAAATTTTATAAATTTGGAATGTTTTTCAAGTATAAATGAAAGTATTTTCTATTTCAGGCTCTATTCTTAACTAAGAAAAATGCAAAAATATTTACAAATAAATAAGTATATGAAAAATAATATATTTATGTAGAATAAATGGTGTTTGATGTGAAAAAGAGTGAAAAAAGTTTTAAAAAAGAGCGTGACCTTTTCCTGTTTGAAGTGTTTATCTTAGTAAAGCAAAATAAAGATAAGTTTTTTGAAAATTATTTTTTACAACCTAAATCAATATTAATCAATAGATTAATGAGAATAAATGGTGTTTGATGAGAAAAAAATTGAAAAAAGTTTTAAAAAAGAGCGTGACCTTTTCCTGTTTCAAGTGTTTATCTTAGGAAAGCAAAAATTGAAAAAGTATTTTTTAAATGAAAATCAAGACTTAATTAACCAACATTACGAAATGAATATCAATAAATTTGAAAGAATAGGTTTTATCTTGAAAATTGAAAAACTTTCAATATTGAAAAAAATATTTGGAATTAAAGAAGCAAATTTATTAAGTTACTAAACTGTATTTCAATGTTTTTTGCAAAAACAATTGTTATACATAAAAAGAAAATGATTTCTTCAAAGGAAGAAAAAAAGCTGTAAAGCTAGACAGAACTGAATTACAAAGAAAACTGTTTGTTGAAATTACATTCATTTATTAATAGAAATACATTTTTCTTTGAGTGATTTTGACTTTACTACGTAAAATTTGACCTTTTGTTACACTTTCTATTAAAAAAGTGCATCAGATTAAAATTAGAATGAAAATGAAAAACAAAATATTTACACATACAAAACAAACAAATTTTAAAACTTTTCAAGGAGTTTCTATGAAAAAGTATATAATACTTTTTGTCTTCTTGTTGGGAATATTCGCTACAAGCGAGTCATTTGCGAGAAGAAGTAGTTATAACCCAATTACTCAAAACCCGCCTTTGACAACTTTCCCAATGGCATTCCAAGAGCTTACACAGCTCACTACTCCAGGTGCGCCTCCAACGATGAACACCTCTAACCAAAGTAATCCTCAGATTTCTACTGGATATTACTTTGTTGATGGTGATGACAATGCACCTGCATTATGGTTACCTCAAGATCAATTCCAGGATACCAACGTAAACCCTTCTTATTGGAGAAAGGTTGACAGAGGACCAAGAATGCAAGATTCTGCTAACTGGTTTTCTGAAACATATAGAAAAGCAGGTGTAGGATATTCGTTCTTTAGAAATCCAGCTTTGCCAACACAAAATAATGGTAATTTCTTCGCAAATGGTGTTCCTTATGGTACTGACTCAACTGATGATGCGATTGCTGGACCAATTCCAATCAATATTGCAAAAGACTTTTACTTTAATGGTATTCGCTATGACTCAGTATATATTTCTACTAATGGTGTAATTGCACTAACAAATAGAAGATATACTTACGAAACAGCAGAAGGTCCAGATTTCGGAAAAAGAAAAATTCTTCAAAACTCTAGAACTGGTGCTTACGACCCACAATCAATGGATTGGTTTGTTGGTCAAACATTAGCTCCAGGTTCTGGTTTCCCAATTCAAAATAGAAACAGATGGAAAGCTGGTGATAATAGTGGTTTAAATGATCTTGTTCAAGATGACTTTGGTTATACTTACTCTGTATTGGGTGGGTCTTCAACTACATCAAACTGGGCAGGTAATCCTCCTAATACTCAAGCAGGTATAAGAAGTAGAGGTGCTGGTGGTATCAATAATTCAATCCAAAACACCTTTAAAACAGCTTTGATTGCTCCTTTTTGGGGTGACAATATGCTTTCTTCATATAATGCAAAAGAAAATAAAGTTGAAGAACATGGTGTAGTTTGGGTAAAAAATGATCCAGATAACTTTAAATTTATTGTTTACTACAAAAACTTACAACCAAAAGGTTCGAAAAGTACTTTATATGGTGGAGTAACTTTAGGCCCAGACTTAAGAAATGGTGATCCTAACTATGTTGTTGGTTCAGCTCAAGTAGTCTTGAATGCAAGCGATAGTAGTGTTGCAATTAACTACAGACTTTTCACTGGTCAAGTAATTGTTGGTGGTCGTCCTTTCCCTGCTGCAGATTTATTCCGTTGGAATACAGCTTGCGGTGTTAGAGGTTTTGGTCGTCACGTAAACTTTAACAGAACTGGTGTATCTCCATCTGCAATGCCAGATTCATCATTGTTTGAATATGAGCAATACACTTACTACTGGAACTTCCAACAAAACATGGTTGGTTATCCAAGAGATTTCTTTAGAATTAAATTCAAACAATGGAAAAATACATTAAGAGTAGCAGATATTCAATATCGTGTTAGAAAACAAGATCCTGCTGCCGATAATGCATTTACTGTTATTGTTCCAACTACTAAAGCAAACAACTATGAGTTACTTGCTGGTGAAGAAAAATTAGGTGCAATTCAGCCAGTTGCCATAATTCAAAACTTGTCAAATGACGTTCAAGGTCCTAATGGTATCAATTATCAAGAACAAGACTTTGTATTTCAAAGTAGATTCATTATTGTAAATCAAGCAACAGGTCGCTTTGTTTATAATAGCTTGGTGCCAATTGATAGAACATGTTTGAATATTGTTAGCCCTAATTGGATTGACTGTAACGATAACGCTGATGTAAAAGTTAGATATACTACAATTACTAAAGTTGGTGCTGACTATGTTGCTACTGATAAAGTTTACCAAGGTAATAATGGTTACAATGCTAAACTAAGAAATGGTTTGCCTCCTTATGAATTCGCTCAAATATTCTTCCCTCCTTGGGAACCGAATGAGTTTTCTGAAAGTGGTACTCCTCCAAGATTGAATAATATTGGTAGAATGAAAGCATTTATTATTGCTGTACCTACTAATCCAATTGGCGATGACCCAAGCGCTTACAAAGATACTTGGCCATTCGATGATACTACTAGTGTTAACTTGTTTGTAATGAAAAGATTAGATCAATTTGTTGATGATGTAACAGAGTACCATATTATTGGTCAAACTTATATGCCATCAGTTTACAAATGGGTTAATATTAACGCAGACGTACTTTCTGGTGATGACGTTTCACGCTATCCTTTGGCACCTCGTGGTGAATACAAAGCAGATAACAACAAAAACTTGAGCTTGTTCTCTCCAGTTATTCACATGAATAGAAAAACTTTAGATGATTTAGAGCCATCTAATGCTGAGCCAAACATACAAGGTGGAGACGAATTACGTTCTTACCCAATTGATATGAGAACTAGAACTGGTTCATTACTTTCTCTTTCAGTACAAAGAGTAACTAACAAAAATGATTGGGAACGTGGATATGGCGATGGTGTATTAGTTGGTCCAGAACCTCGTACAGTATTGAATGGTGATGTATTTACTCCTTGGAATAATGGTAGTTCCGTTTCTTCTCAATTTGCAACTCAAAATAGAGGTGATAGAATTATTGTGAACTTTGCAAGACCTTCTGATAATAGAGTTCAAAATATTACTAACTTAGAGGCAGACAGATGGAGATTCCACCCAAGAAGACAAGGTGCTCTAACTGAGGTATTAAATGACGCATTGAGAATATTTGGTGCTGGTGGTTATGCAGTAGGTTTCTTAGAAAACGATAGAGATTCTGCACTTGCTCAACCTGATCCAACTACTTCAAGATTGAACAGTTTGAGAGCTAACATTTATGATGATGGTTTTGACTTTGAATACAAAAAATACTTCGTTGCAATTCCTGATACATTTATAAAATGGAGAGCTGACGGTGCGAGAAACTTTAGATTTAGAATCAGAGTAGCTGCAATTAAAGATCAGAAATGTCCAGATTGTATTGATGATGATGCGGACGATTTCTATGTAGATAACGTTAGAATACTTTTCAAAACAAAAGAGCAAACAGATATCGAAGTAAGTTCATGTAAAATTATTTGGCCTTACACTCAAGTACCTGCTACTCAAGCACAAAATATTCCAGTTCGTGTAAAAATTAGTAATAACACTACTGTTAATGCTCCTTTCTACACAGTAAAAACTATAATATACAAAAACTACAATGGACCAAGTGACGTCCCTGTTTACTGCCGTATTGAACCTGTACCTAGCCATGAGCCAGGTATTGAATTCGATTTGAAAATGCCAAACTTTAATGGTAGAAATTCAGGCGAAGGTAAATATAGAATGGTAGCAATTTGCTCTGTAGTTGGTGGAGACTTAGAACCAAGAAATGATACTACTTACTCAGAATTCGAGTTGAAATTCGGTTCTACAATTGCTTACGATCCAATTGCAACTACTCCTGTTAACGATGTATCTCCAGGCTTCTCTGGCGGTAGAGTTGGACGTGGTTTGAATATTGAAGGTTATGCTTCTGGTGGAGCGGGTTCTACTTTTGGTCAGTCTGGTGGATATAGCATTGATGAAGCAATTGGAACAACTGGTGGATCAATTTCTGGTCAAATAGCCATGAAATTTGAATTACAAAATGCTGACACTATTTACGGATACCAAGCTAACTTTGGTACTGCCAATCAAGCACTTGATGATATTGCTTTTGCAGTTTACAAAGATGCTGGTGATTTGCCTGGTGCAATGATTGTTGAATCATTAATCTTTAGATTCCGTGGTAAAGATGATATTACTAACAAAGTTGAAATCGGGAAATATGTTAATTACATTATTACTGATAATAACAACACTCCAGTTCCTTTAGTATTGCCAGCTGGTAAATATTGGGCGTCTATTTCTCAGCTAGGTCAAACAGGTCTTGAGTTATGTGCTTCTATCTCTCGTAGTGCAATTCGTACTATGTCAGTTGGTATTCAAGCTCCTATCACAGTTGTTCGTCCAGTTGGTGCAGCAGGTATTGCTTTAAACATTCACAAAGAATTTAGAACTTTGACTAACAATGGTAGCTTGATTAATAATAATTACTTTGCATTAGAAAACTCTCGTGGTTCTGCTAGCTGGTTGTCATTTACTCCAGGTCAAGGTAATGGAGCTTATTCTCACTTACACCACTTTGGAAGACTTTCTGATAACTTAACTCTATCACTTACTCGTGGCTCTTGGATTCCTCATATCCGTCCATTCTTAGGTAATAAAGCTTCAGCTGCAAAAATTGATTATCAACCTTGCCCTGATACAATTCCAGTAAATCTTACTTATTTTAACGGTAAGAAAAGAAATAATGGTATTGAATTATTCTGGGAAACTGCTTCAGAAGAAAACTCTAGCAAATTCTTTATTGAAAAACGCAGAGATATTCAAACTGAAGAATTTGATTGGTCTCAAGTTGGTCAAGTAAAAGCAAATGGTAACACTAACTCAGTAAGTAACTATAACTGGTTCGATACTAAAGTTGCTCCTAGCGAAACTTACCAATACAGATTACGCCAAGTTGATTTTGATGGTACTCAAAACTGTTACTCTTCTAATATCGTTACTATTAAATACGATAATGAAGCTGAATTGGAATTGTCTCCAAACTCTCCAAATCCATTTACTGCTAATACTAACATATCTTTTGTGTTACCACAAAACGGTGCTGCTAAATTAGAAGTAATGGACATCTTTGGAAACGTATTGAAAACAATCACTAACACTAACTTAAATGCTGGCCCTCATACAATGAAATGGGATGGTAGAGATGCAACTGGTGCTGAAATGAATACTGGTACTTACATTACTAAGTTGACTTTCGGTGATAAATCACTTACATCTAAGATGAGTTTAGTTAAATAATTAAACACAACTTAGTAAAACTTAAAAGAGCTCTGATAGAAATATCAGAGCTCTTTTTTTATTTAAAATCAAAATATATTGTTGATTAGGAATAGGCAAAAAAAATAGCCATCTAATTTAAATGGCTATTAATAATAAAGTTGAAGAAAAAAACTATAATTTATTTCTTAGCTTTAGATTTCTTTGATTTTGTTTTTTCTTCAATTTCTACAGGTGCAAATGCTTCCATATATGAAAACTGAATAGCTGCTCTCGCTCCTGCCAATCTAGCAATCGGTACTCTGAACGGAGAACAAGAAACATAGTTTAAACCAATTTGATGGCAGAACTCAATAGAGCTAGATTCACCACCATGTTCGCCACATATTCCCATTTTTAAATCTGGTTTTGTTTTGCGTCCGTATTCAACAGCGTGTTTCATTAGGAATCCTACGCCTTCTCTATCTATTGATTCAAATGGATCTTTTTGATATATTTCATTTTCCACATAATATGGCAAAAACTTTCCTGAATCATCTCTACTTAAGCCCAAAGTAGTTTGAGTTAAATCATTAGTGCCAAAAGAGAAGAAATCTGCGTGTTTAGCTATTTCACCAGCTGTTATTGCACCACGTGGTACTTCTATCATTGTGCCAACTTGGTATTTTATTTCTGTATTGTTTGCTTCCATTACTTCTTTTGCTACTCTATGAACTATTTGAACTTGGTTCTCTAGTTCTTTTGTATGTCCTACTAATGGAATCATAATTTCTGGTGAGACAGAAACCTTAGATTTTCTTGTCTCAATTACTGCCTCAAATATAGCTCGGCACTGCATTTCTGTTATTTCTGGAAATAAGATTCCTAATCGGCAACCACGGAAGCCAAGCATTGGGTTTAACTCGTGTAGGAAACTAACCCTTTCTTTTACTTGCTTAGGCAACAAACCAAACTCTTTTGCCAACTGTCTCTGTCCTGCTTCATCGCTTTCGTGAGGTAAAAATTCGTGCAATGGCGGGTCTATTAAACGTATTGTTACTGGTTTGCCTTTCATAGCAAAGAACAAATCTCTGAAATCGGATCGTTGCATTGGTAATAATTTAGCTAATGCTCTTTTTCGTTCTTCAACTGAATTGGATAGAATCATTTCTCGCATTACATCAATTTTTCCATCGCCAAAGAACATGTGTTCTGTGCGGCAAAGTCCAATACCTTCTGCTCCAAAAGCAATTGCATTCTCAGCTTGGTCAGCTTGGTCAGCATTTGTACGGATGCCAATTTTTCTAAATTGATCTGCCCAAGTCATTATTTGGTCGTAAATTTGGTAAGTAGGGGAATCTGATGCCTTTATAGTTTTAGTAATT
The DNA here is from genome assembly GCA_964650885.1 of uncultured Hyphomicrobiales bacterium. Lineage (GTDB taxonomy): Bacteria > Bacteroidota > Ignavibacteria > Kapaibacteriales > UBA2268 > JAPLFM01. Next base: position 14,785 of record CAZYXG010000021.1, read on the forward strand.
AATACTTGTAAAACATCACTAGGTTTTGTTGGAACTCTGCCCTCTATCACTTCGCCAGTAGAACCGTCTAAAGATAGATATTGTCCTTCTTGAATTACTTTGTCAGAATCTTCAAATCTAATTGTACGTTCTTTGTAATCTATTCTAAGTGTGCTGCAACCAGCAACGCAAACTTTACCCATTTGGCGAGCAACTAAGGCAGCATGGCTTGTCATACCGCCACGAGATGTAAGAATGCCCTCGGAAACGTGCATACCTTCAATATCTTCTGGTGAAGTTTCAATTCTAACTAAAATAACTGGTTCGCCTCGTTTCGATAATTCGGCTGCATCTTGGGCGTTGAATACTACTTTTCCAGTGGATGCACCAGGCCCAGCATTTAAGCCACGAGCTAATAATTTACCATTTCTAATTGCGTTTTCTTTTTCTTTTTTGTCGAAAACTGGACGTAACAATTGGCTAAGTTGTTCTGGTTCTATTCGCATTAAAGCTTCTTCAGGGGTTATTAACCCTTCACTTACCATATCTACAGCTATTTGTATAGCAGCTACGGCAGTTCGCTTACCTATTCGGCATTGCAACATATAGAGTTTGCTTTCTTGAATTGTAAATTCTATATCGAGCATATCTCTATAATGAGTTTCGAGAATACCTCGAATATTCATTAGTTCATTGAAAGCTGCTTCATCTACTGTTTTTAATTTTTCTATTGGCTCTGGTGTACGAGTTCCTGCCACAACGTCTTCACCTTGTGCATTCATTAGATATTCGCCATAGAAATAGTTTTCTCCAGTGGCAGCATCACGAGTGAACGCAACTCCAGTACCTGAAGATTCTCCTAAATTTCCGAACACCATTGCTTGAATATTAACAGCAGTTCCCCAATTTTCAGGAATGCAATTCAATCGGCGATATATAATAGCCCTATCGTTCATCCAAGAATTAAATACTGCTCCAATTGCACCCCATAGTTGTTTGTATGGGTCTTCTGGGAAGTCTTTTCCAGTTTGTTGTTTAATTAATTTTTTATATTCTGCGACAATTTCTTTTAAATCTTTGGCTGTTAGCTCAGTATCGAATTTGACTTTGCGAGCTATTTTTTTATTTTCTAATATTTCTTCAAATGGGTCTATTGAGTCTTTGCCTTCTGGTCTTACTCCCAAAACAACATCGCCATACATAGAAACGAATCTGCGATATGAATCATAAGCAAAACGTTCATTCTTAGTGCGAGCTATTAAACCCTTGATTGTGCTATCGTTCAAACCCAAATTTAATATAGTATCCATCATACCAGGCATTGAGGCACGAGAGCCAGAGCGAACCGAAACAAGCAAAGGCGTAGATTTATCGCCAAACTTGAAGCCAAGTTCTTTTTCAATTCTTTTTATTGAATCTTTAACTTCTTTTTCAAGTGATTTAGGATACGACTTGTTGTTTGCATAAAAGTAGGTGCAAACATCTGTTGTTATAGTAAATCCTGGAGGTACAGGCAATCCAATGAGTACCATTTCGGCAAGGTTTGCACCTTTGCCACCGAGTAAATCTTTCATACTGCCGTTGCCATCGGCTTGCCCATTACCAAAGTAATAGACTGTTTTTTCAGATTGTTTTGCCACAATAACCTAACGTGAATAATAACGAGACTAAAGATGCAAAATAACTAATAGAATTGTGATTTTCATAACGAAATTTCAGAATTTAGACGAAAGATTTACACTTTTAATCACAGTTTTAATTTGTCATTGACAAATTAAAAATTAGATTTTATGTTTAACTAAATTTGTTTATGAATTTGTGTCCATTTTTGTTGTAAGTTTATTTGTTATAAATTACTTGTATCACTGTAATAGTGGATATTCTTATAAGTATGGCGTTGAAAAATGAATATTACAATAATAAATTAAAATCTAATTAATTTTGATAATTGTAAATATATTTTTGCTAAATTCGTTGTAACTAAATAACACTTTTTGTGTTATTTATAAAAGAAGCAATCCAAAAACCAAAATGAATAAATTTAGAAACATATTTACAATACGCTATGCATCAGTACTGATGGTGTTTGCTGTTGCTTTGTTATTCACTTTTAGCTCGCAAGTGCAGTCTTTGGGCTCTAAGTCCGAAAAAGAGCTTTTTTTTGAGCCAGTTATCAATCAATTGGCTATTCGTGGGGTTAGCAAGGAATTTATTGACAAACTTATGAACGATGAAAATACTAATTTTAATGAAAAATTAGTGAAAATCAATGTAATAAGTGGTATGACTAAAAGTAATTCTCCTTATGAAAAGCTATACAATGCTGCATCTGTTAAAAAATCTAAAACATTTTTAGAAGAAAATGATTCTGTACTAACTGAAGCACAAGAAAAGTATGGAGTACCTAAAGAAATAATCACTTCGCTACTTTGGATAGAAACTAAACACGGCGACTATCTGGGCAACAATCATTTGCCGAGTGTTTTTCTTTCTGTAGCTATGGCTGGCGAAACTGATTATAAAAACCAAAACATTCAGAATTTGACTAATAGCTTTGAAGGTAATTCCGATGAATTGCCTGAACTTTTGGTAAAGCTGAACCAACGCACAAAGAAAAAAGTAGATTGGGCTTTGAATGAACTCGTGTCACTTGAAAAATTAGACAAAGTTTGTCCAAAACCTGCCAATAAACTCTATGGCTCTTGGGCAGGAGCATTTGGTATGCCTCAGTTCTTGCCATCAAGCTATTTGCAATGGGCAGTAGATGGAGATGGTAATGGTAAAATTGATTTATTCAATAAAGTTGATGCCATTTATTCAGTTGCTAATTATTTGAAAACCAATGGCTGGAAAACAGAAAGTCCAGAAGCACAGCGTACTGCAGTTTTTCATTATAACAATAGTACAGACTATGTTAATGCAGTACTTACCTTGGCAGAAAAGATAAAGATTTAAAATTATTATTAATCGAAACCGTTTCAATGTTAAGTGAAACGGTTTTTTTTTGTGGAGATTTAATGTTGCAAGTTAGTACTAATTACCAGAAAGATGATTGCTTAATATTCATACTCGAAGAAGTTCGAGATTTGAAAAAATTCAAAATTGAAAATTCAATTTTGCTGTATTTCCAGCAACAATCCGAAAAGGACTTAACTCAAATTGTGTATAATTCTGGCAGAAAAATAATTATAGCAGAAATAATAAAGCAAAGCGATGAACACCACCAAACATTAGAAAATGCTCGCAACGCAGCCAATAAAACATTGCCACTAATTCTCTCACAGCAATTCGATACAGCCACAATTGTGAATACACTTAACGATAATGAAATTGCTATGGCTTATGCCGAAGGCTTGGCACTTAGCAACTATCAATTTTTGAAGTATTTTAAAGATGCTGAAAAAAGAAAAAATTCTCTATTAGACATCAAAGTTTTTGGGAAAAATATTAAAGAAAAAGAAGTTATTGCTTTGAATAATGTAACCGAAGCAGTCTATATAGCAAGAGATTTGGTAAATGAAACCCCAAACTATTTGACTGCGAGTAAACTTGCCCAAACTATGTTTGAAAAAGGCAGAGAAGTTCGTTTGAATATTCAAATAATGGACAAAGATAAAATTACTAAAGAAGGTATGGGCGGCTTATTAGCTGTGAATAGAGGGAGTGTAGAACCTCCAACTTTCACTATAATCGAATGGAATCCTAGCAAAGCTAAAAATAAAAAACCATATATCTTAGTCGGGAAAGGAGTTGTTTATGACACTGGAGGACTTAGCTTAAAGCCAACCGATGGTATGGACACAATGAAAGCCGATATGGGAGGAGCTGCTGCAGTATTTGGAGCAATGTATGCTTTGGCAAAAAATGAAGTTCCAATTTATGCTATTGCATTAATTCCATCTACAGACAACAGACCTGGCGGCAATGCCTATACAAATGGCGATGTGATTACAATGCATAATGGCTTGACAGTAGAAGTGCTGAATACCGATGCAGAAGGTAGAATGATTTTAGCAGATGCATTGAGCTATGCACAAAAATTAAAACCAGAATTAGTGGTGGATATTGCAACTTTGACTGGAGCAGCTTCAGCAGCCGTGGGCAAAGAAGCAATAGTTGTAATGGGCAAAGCCAAAAAAGAAATCAATAAGCTAATCAATTCTTCTTATGATGTTTTTGAAAGAGCAGTAGAATTTCCATTTTGGGATGAATACGCAGATTACTTAAAATCTGATATAGCCGATATGAAAAACATTGGTGGCAAACAAGCTGGAGCAATAACAGCTGGTAAATTTCTTGAGAAATTCACTAACTACCCATACATACATTTGGATATAGCAGGCTCTGCATTTTTACCAGCCAATCACAGTTACAGAGGTAAAGGTGCAACTGGTGTAGGAGTTAGATTACTGTTCGACTTTTTGAAAAACCAAGCTAAGTGATAATTAATAATTAACAATGTTAAACTGAAAATCAGTAATTATTTAGTTAAGAAACTTTAGCATTAGCCAAAAACATTTCAATTTCTATAAAATATATAATTAGCCCATAAATTAAGTTATGGGCTAATTTGTAATTAATCATTTCCCCTATTCCCCCATTCTTCATGATCAATAATCTGTGGAGAAGTCTTAGAAAGAATTAGTAAAATCTCCCAAAGCTAAACGAGAATCCACTTATTCAATGAAAACAATATCTTGGAAATTCTTGCAGTTTTTTGGAATAACTTCGTAAATAATAACCATAGCAATCAATCAAATAGCATTAACGATGAAACTATATCCGTTGGAATTGCAAAATACGATTGCCAAGAATATATATTCGTCAAATATTCTTCTTGTATAAACAAAATAACTTTTGTAAATTAACAAAGCAAAAATTGCTTTTTAAATAATAAATTATTTCAAGGTTTTATATGTCAATTTTAAAAAACAAAATGACAAAAGTAGTAGCATTATTGGCTGTTACTTCAATTTTGGGAGCTTGTTCACTTACTTTGCCAGTTGTTGCTACTAGCAATCCAGTTGGTAACAAAGTTGGTATGGCAAAAGCAACGGGATTTTTAGGGATGTTCTTTTTTGATGCTGATGCAAGTATCAAAACAGCGGCTAAAAATGGTGGAATTACTAAAATTTCAACTGTTGATATCAAATCTTCTTCTTTATTAGGCATTATTGTTTCTTTTGAAACAATCGTTACTGGTGAATAATATTATTTTAGGGCAATTTCAATTTTAGGAATTGCCCATTTTTTTATAATTGTTTTAATAATTTGAAATTCCTCATCCTAATTATCTTCTTGTTTACTTTATTGACTTCATGCAATGAAATCGAGAAGGTATTGTTAAGCAGTAATTTCTCCTATCTTTTACCCAAAGATGCTTTAAATAGCAATAAAAAAAGAGCAGATGTCGATTATATCAACACATTGTTTGGGGCTGATACAGTTAAATCAGTTCCTTTGCTAGGTGTTATAAAAGCTAAAAATTACATCAATTACATATCAATCAATTTAAACTTCACCCATAATGAATTAAAGCAAATATTAATTCAAAATTTGACAAATGAAGTGATTACTGTTGATTCATCTTCGCTTAATTTAAAATTTGTGACCAAAATCAAAGATGATTTTGTGTATTCACATTTAATAAAAATGAAAGATGATAGCTCTTTTCTATTTACGATTAAAAGTAGCGACTCAATCTTAGTTTCTAAAAAATACAATGAAAATTTTGTCCCAAAATCTATAATTCCAAATTAATTATTTTCAATAAGGTCTAAATTGTTCAAATATAATTTGATAGTTTTGTTTATCGCAGTTACTTTCCTTTTTTCTGCTTGCCAATTGTTTAAACCTACATTAAATAGTAATAGCAATAAATATTACGAAGCTTTCTACATCGGGAATAATCAATCTCAATATTTTATAAAACCAATCTCTTTTGATAACGAAGAAAATGAAGAAATGGAATTGGATATGTTGATAAAAGACAAAACCAAAACTAACGATAGTACTGCTTTAAACTTATCCTTAATTACTCCAATAATCATTAAAGAGTTAGATAGCTTAAAAGTAAGATTTGATAATAATGTTGTGAAGATAGTGCAAGTTCAGAATATCTTTACAGAGAAGAAAAAAGATAATTACAAATCTAGATTTACATTCAAAATGATTAATCAAGATGTCTATATGCTTTTTAGTGAAAACAAGTGGCAATTTGAACTTCACTCAAAAAACAAGGTCTCAATCTTCAAATTGGAAAATTCTTCTCCAAAGTCTTTCAAAGATATAAACGACAACTTAATTCTGATTATCAAATAAACCAATACGTTCTCAAATTCTTTATAAACACTTTTCAAATTATTATATCATTGTTTTTCGGTTTAGAGTGCTTAAATTGCAGTTCTATATAAGGAATGATAATGAAAATTATACAAATAACATCTGGACCGGCTGATACTAATGGTTTTTTAATTTATGATGATGAGTCGAAAGATGCTGTATTGATAGATGTTCCGCCAGGAAGTGCGGAATTTTTTACTCGTAAAATCAATGAAAATAAACTAAATTTAAACGCTATTTGGCTAACTCATTCGCATTGGGATCATACTGGCGATGTGCCGAAAATTCAAGAAAAATTCGCAAATGCCGATTTACTTGTGCATAAAGATGACGAATACCGTTGCCTTGAGCCAATGAAAGGCACAAAGTTTTCATTACCTTTCAAAATTCAACCTTGTTTCCCAAATAAATATTATGCAGATGGCGATACTGTTACTGTTGGATCCATTAGCTTCGATATCCTACACACACCTGGGCATACAGAAGGAAGTGTCAGCTTGGTGAATAATGCTGATAAGACTGTTTTTGTGGGCGATGTGCTTTTCAAAAATGGTATTGGACGCACCGATTTATTCGGTGGTGAGTATAAACTACTTATCTCTACAATTAAGACTAAACTTTACACTTTGCCAGATGATTACACCGTGCTAAATGGACATGGGATGAAAACTACTATTGGTGCCGAAAAAGTTAACAATCCATTTGTAAAAGCATAAAAACAAGCGGAAAGCAATGGCTGGCGAGAAAACTATTTCTCTAGTTACTAACAAATTTCAGATATTCTCTTTGAGAATAGTTTCGTATATTTGCGTTTGCATTTTTGCCGTAAGTTTAAATGGTTGTTATTCCTTCACAGGCGGGACTAATCCCGAACACATCAAAAAAATACGCATTAATACAGTCGTTGATAATAGTGGTTTTGGCAATCCTCTCTATAAAGATGAGATGACACAGTCATTGATTAAGAGATTTAGAGAAGATAACACTTTGACACCTGTGGACAATAACGGAGATGCTCGGTTGAGCGTTACTCTTGTCTCAATTCAAGATGCTACTGTTTCATTGAACGCTGGGCAACTTGAAAATCAAAGAAGAATCACTGTGAATTTCCGTGTCGAATATTACGATAATGTGAAAAAGAAGTCTATTTACGACAAAACTTTTTCTAACTTTGCACTCTATGATTTGGCTAATGCGACTGCCAATAGAGACGCAAGCATTTTAAAAATTATTCAGCAAACGACAGAAGACATTTTAATTTCAATAGTCTATCGCTGGTAGAGTTTTTTTTTCATTCACAAATTGTGAGTATTTCCAGATATGGAAAAAATTTTACTTATTACTTATTTTCTTTCTTTAAGTATTCTTTTTAGTTTTGGTATCCATGGCTTGGTACTTCTATATTACTATAGAAAAACTTCCAAAATGCCACAAAAAGAAGAATTCCTTCCAGATGTACTTCCTTTAGTTACTATCCAACTTCCAATGTATAACGAATACTACGTGGTAGAGCGACTTATACACGCTATTTGTGATATTGACTATCCAAAAGATAAAATGGAAATACAAGTGCTTGATGATTCTACCGATGAATCAATTGCGATTACCAAAAATATTGTTCAGGAATATATAGATAAGGGTTTTGACATTAAGTACATCCACCGAGACAACAGGCAGGGCTATAAAGCAGGTGCTTTGAAGGAAGGTTTGGAAGTGGCTAGTGGTGAGTTTGTAGCAATTTTCGATGCGGACTTTGTGCCGAAAAGAGAATTTCTAAAAGCAACTATTCCTTATTTCAATAACACTGAATGCGGTATGGTGCAAACTCGTTGGGAGCATATCAACGAGGATTATTCGTACTTAACAAAAGCTCAAGCTTTAGCATTGGACGGTCACTTTGTCATTGAACAACAAGTTCGAAATAAAGCTGGTTTCTTTATCAATTTCAATGGTACAGCTGGCATTTGGAGAAAATCTTGTATTTATGATGCTGGTAATTGGCAAGCTGATACTTTAACAGAAGATTTCGATCTTAGCTATAGAGCTCAATTAAAAGGATGGAAGTTTAAATTTTTAGTGGATGTAACATCTCCAGCTGAGCTTCCTGCCGATATTAATGCATTGAAAACTCAACAATTCCGTTGGACTAAAGGGGCAGTAGAAACTGCTATTAAATTAGTACCCACTGTGTTGAAATCAGATTTACCTTTCCACGTAAAGTTAGAATGTTTTATTCATTTGACTTCAAACATTGTATTTCCTTTTATTATTATGGTAGCACTTCTGAATGTGCCAATTGTAGTAATTAAAAACGTATATACTGGATACGATAGTTATTATTCTATGATGTCAATCTTTGTACTTGCTTCAATTTCTACTTTCTTATTTTATACATTTGCTCAAAAAGCAATCCATTTGGATTGGCAACGCAGACTGCTTTTATTCCCAATATTTATGGCAGGAAGTATGGGATTTGCGGTAAACAACACAAGGGCAGTATTTGAAGCAATTATGCAGAAAAAATCTGAGTTTGCACGTACTCCAAAAGGTGGCACATTGGGCGAAGGCGAGAAATGGCAAAAGAAAAAATATGCTGAAAAGAAAGTTAATATATCGGTTGTTTTTGAATTGCTTTTGACTGCATACTTCGTAGTGGGGATTGGGATTTCAATTTATTATCTAGAAATCGCAGCTATTCCATTTCAACTATTATTCTTGCTTGGCTTTGGCACAGTGGGCATCTTGTCGCTGAAACATGCACTTAGCCACAAACAAAGCTAAGAAGTTAGTTGTAATTCTTTAATTAAATCTTATTTAGAGGCAGGTCTTAAACCTGCCTTTTTTTTTGTCATTGAGTTTATAGAAATATTGTAAATCTCAACCTAGTTAATTATTGTGTAATGCTGAACGAAGTGAAATAACCAGGGGACTGCCAAGCGAAGTATCAATATTCTGAATAGGATTATTGAATTAATAAAAATACCAACCATCGGAAGGTTATATAAAAACATTTTAATATAATAAAAAATAATATTCATTCTTTCCTATAAACACATATCCTTTCTTGAAATCACTAAAAATTTCTTAACTTGTAATCGCTTTCTTTTTCTTTTCAAAATTTAGAGTTGATGCTATGAAACATTTTGTGCTATTATTTTTGCTTTTTGTTACTTATTTCGGCTTTGCCAAGAGTTGGCAGGTGGGAAGTGGTGCTAATTATAAAATGCCAAGTGCAGTGGCTGCTCTTGTTCAAGATGGCGACACTATAAATATTGCAGCAGAAACTTACTCAGGTGATGTTGCTTATTGGAAAGCAAATAATTTGCTAATTCGTGGCATAGGTGGTATGGCAAAGCTGACTGCAAATGGCAAAAGTTATGGTGGCAAAGCTATATGGGTGATAGGTGGGAATAACACTACAATACAATCTATTGAATTTGCTGATTGCACTGTGAAAGATCAGAATGGAGCTGGTATTCGACTCGAAGGTAAAAATTTATCAGTAATTATTTGCTATTTCTATAACAACGACAATGGAATATTGGCAGGAGCAATTGCTGATTGTAAAATCAAAATTGAATACTGTGAATTTGCTTATAATGGTTTTGGCGATGGTTATTCTCATAACTTATATATTGGCAATATAGATACACTTATATTTCAGAGCAATTATTCGCACCACGCTAAAATAGGGCACGAGCTAAAAAGCAGAGCTAAAGTAAATCACATCTTGTATAATAGAATTAGCGATGAAGCTACTGGTACTGCAAGCCGAAATATTGATTTGCCAAATGGCGGAATGTCTATTATATTAGGGAATTTTATTGAGCAAGGCCCTAAAACTGAAAACTCAAATATTATTGGGTATGGTTTGGAAGGGCTTTCGAATGCTAACTCTGAGCTCTATGTTGTGAATAATACAATTGTTAACAATAGAAACGCTGGAAATTTTATTCATGTGCAAAATGCTACTCCACTTTTAAATATTACAAATAATATATTTGCAGGGCAGGGTTCGTTGCTTTTAGGTACAAGCAATAAGTTAGATTCATCGAGTAACTTACAAAATACAGTAATTAGTAATTTCAATTTTATAGATGCTGCTTTGTATGATTATAGTTTGAAATCCACTTCAATGGCAGTAAATACAGGGATAAACCCTGGCAAGACTAACGATAGTTTTGACTTAAAACCTTATTATAATTATAACCACCCTGTGAATATTACTATTAGAAATGTAGATAGTAAAATTGATATAGGAGCAGATGAGTTTATAGGTGTTGATTCATATAAAGCTGAAGAACAGTCAGAAGGGCTTAGTATTTTGTTTGGCGAAAGAATTAATGTAATTTCCGATTATGACGATTTGCAATTTGAAATCAATGATTTGAAAGGCAGCATCTCAATCAATGGCAAGTTAAATCTTGGTGATAATTTATTGAATATTTCAAATTTACAAAATGGTATTTATTTCCTTCAAATAAAAGGAAAAGATATAAAGAAGAATTACAAATTTTTAAAATAATTTTAATAAAAAAAAGCTCAGATATTTATTCTGAGCTTTTTTAGATTTAAGAATGTAATTAGACTAAAATTAATTGCCAAACACTTTCTTTAATATATCTGTAGTACGCATAGAAGGGTTGCTGCGGATACTGGCTTCTTCTTGTGCTACCATTTTGAAAAGTCCTTCAATTGCTTTTTCAGTAACATATTCATTCAGGTTTGGATTCACTTTTTTTACGAAAGGCACTTTGTTGTAAGTTGACATCACTTCCGACCAATATTTTGTTGCTTGAGTTTTTTCCAAAGAAGCGGCAACTATTGGTGAAAAAGCAGTTTTCAAATTACTTGTAGATTTGTTCTGTAAATATTGAGTACAAGCGTTATCGTTACCTTTCACTATATTTAGTGCATCTGTGATAGACATTTGTTTGATAGCATCTACGAAGATGTTTGTGGCACTTTTTGCAGCATCTTCAGCACCTCTGTTCATCGAAAGAATTGCTTCATCTACTTTGCTACCCATTCCAATTTTACGAAGAGTTGATTCGACTACAGCAGCTTCCTTAGGAAGAGGTATTTTAATAGCTGGATTTTTAAAGAAGCCATCTGTAACAGATACTATCCCAACGCCTTTGCGGATACCTTGCAATAGTGCATCTTTCACACCCAAAGCTGCGTCATCGTTTGATAGCCCAAGAGCTTTGCCTAATCCACTCGCTGCTCCAGACAAGCCATCTAATAAAGAATTACCAGATTTAGTTTCTTCTTTTTTAACTTCTTCTTTCTTGATTTCTTCTGTTTTGATTGTCTCTGTTTTAGTCTTTTCTTCAGTTTTTTTTGTTTCTGTAGTTTTTGACCCAGTTGGTGTAGTTTCAGTAGTTTTTTTAGTTTCTGTTGTTTTAGTTCCAGTTGGTGTAGTTTCAGTTTTTTTAGTTTCAGTAGTTGTTTTAGTATCGCTAGATTTTTTAGTATCCCCAGTTTTTTTAGTTGGAGCTGCTTTCTTCTTTTTTGTAGAAGTAATTTGAGCAATGCTAGACTCTGTTGTAATTGTAACAGCCAATAAAGCTATCCCGATTACTTTTAAAATTGTCATTTTGTTTTCCTTGATTTGTAATATTCGTTCAAACGTTTTAAAGAAACTAAGAGTTTCAAATAATTAGAATTCTAAGATTTTTCTAATTCGCTGCTGCTAAAATTCATACTGAATGGCGATGTGCCAATGTTTTCTCTCAAATAGAATACTAAGCCAGTAATTAATTCCACAGCTCGGCTAACAAAGTGTGTTACTATTGCATACGCCATACCTTCTTCAGCTGAAATTCCATAAAGCTGCACCATAGCTGTAGTGATTAGCAAATGGTAAACACCAATAGCCCCAGGCGATGGAGCAATTGTTACTCCCACTCCTGCCACAATCACAAGCATTAGTGCGTCTATCACTCCCAAATTATAAGTCGTTTGGAAAGGAAATGCAAAGAAAATAAAATATAATGGCAAGGCATAAAGCAGCCAAATACTTAATGATTCAATCGAAAGACGTAAATATAGCGAAGGGTTTTTAATAATAGCAAAGCCAGATTGTAGCTTGTTGAATATATCGGTCAGCTTATTGAATAGCTTTTCAGAAAATGGCTTAACAAATTTCAAAAGGAAATGAACAACAGGCGGAAAGAAAGTGCTAATAATTATTACAATTAAAAGCAACAAAAGAATGTAGATATAACTAGGATTGATTTGCTTTGGTAGAATATTCACAATTTTATCGCTATAAGCAAAAACACTTGCAAAGATTATCATCAAAAAAAGTACATCTAAGATTCTTTCGATTAGTATTGTGGCGAAAAGACTTGAAAAAGATACTTTTTCCCGTTTGCTAAGTACGTAAGGGCGAATAAATTCTCCGCCACGAGGAATGATGTTATTGAAGAAATATCCAATCATTACAGCAGAAAATAAATTCAGCAACGAGCTGACTTTCATTATTGGGTTTAGCATTGTTTTCCAACGCAATGCTCGCACCCAATGGGAAAGCAATATAACTGGAATAGTAGCAATCACCCACCAATAGTTAACTGTTTTTAGTATATCGCTCAACTTTGCAAATTCTATATTGCGGAACGACAGATAAATCGAGCCAAATAGAATCACGCCAGTTAAAGTATATTTAAGTATATTTTTTAGAATTTTGTTCAAATTGATTTCGCTTTTTGTCAAATTTAAGAAAACTCATTGGATAATTTTATTCATTATTCTTGATTAGTTGCGTTCTTTTGTGGAATTTTTGTTTTCCAAATAGCAAAAGCAAACAAAAGTATCATTATAGCAAACGCTAACCAGCCATAAACTTCACTCCAGGGATTGGATTGCCAAGCTCCGAAATAAATATCTATATTGTAATTATCTAAAATTAATTTTGCTATTGCACCCGCCACCCCAAAAATTGCTCCGCCAGAAATCAAGCCCGATGAAATTAGAGTACCTTTTTCAAATCTCCTTTCGGAAAGTGCTTTGTTCGAGCCAAAGTTCTTAGCAAAATATGCTAACAAACCACCAATGATTAAAGGAGTGTTGAGCTCAAGTGGCAAATACATACCCAAGGCAAAAGCTAAAGGAGATATTTCTAAAAATGTGAGTATCAATGAAATCATTGCTCCAATTGCATAAAATCCCCATTTCACATTAGAAGCATCTCGGAAAATCGGTTCAATTACCGATGCCATTGCATTTGCTTGTGGCGCAGTAAGATAATTTGGATTTGCTGGGTTGAAAGAATAAACTTTCTCCAAAAGAATAATCACACCAGCCACAGTGGCTGCAGAAATTATTGCAGAAGCATATTTAAGTTTTTCTTGATTTTTTGGAGTTGTCCCAACCCAATATCCAACTTTCAAATCAGTAATAAAGCCACCAGCCATAGCAAGTGCTGTGCAAACAACAGTTCCCATAAATAGTGCAATCATTATTCCTGCACCGCCAGTTACTCCAAGCCAAGTCAGTAATATGGCAGAAATAATTAAGCTCATTAAAGTCATACCAGAAACTGGATTTGTGCCAATCATTGCAGTGGCATTTGCTGCCACTGTTGTGAATAGGAAAGCAATAAATCCAGCAACTAATGTACAGATTATCGCATTTAGAATTGATAAATTCAATCCAGCTGTTAAGAACACTGTGAAGAAAATAGCAACAACTAATATAGCAATGAAAACATATTTGAAGTTCAAATCAGTTTGAGTGCGAAGTTGGTTTTCATCAGCTTGAATATTTCCTAATTGATTAAAAGCAATTTTGAGAGATGAAATGATAACTCCGGAAGAGCGAATTATTCCAATAATTCCAGCTGTTGCAATAGCTCCAATACCAATAGCTCGGACATATTGCGAGAAAATTTGTTCGGCACTAAGCATAGCTAAAGCTGAATTTGGTGCAGCAATCATTACATTTTGATTAAAAAAGGGAATAAGCACAAACCAAGCGAACATAGAGCCAAGTGCTGTAATCAAAGAATAACGCATTCCTATTATGTATCCAAGCCCAACAATTAAGCTCAATGTGTCGAATTTAAAAACCACTTTATATTTATCAGCTGCCATAGCACCAAATGCAGTGGCTTTACTTGTGATTACTTCTCGCCAAAGCCCAAGTGAATTTATACAGAAATCGTATAAGCCGCCAAGCAATGCACTAATAATTAGTATGCTTGAATTATTGCTTTTTTCTACTTCACCTGTAACGAGTATCTCTGTGATAGCAGTAGCTTCGGGGAAAGAATACTGCCCGTGCATTTCGCTTGTAAAGTATTTGCGGAATGGAATGGTGAAGGAAATCCCTAAGCAAGCACCAATTGCAACTGTAAGGAATATAGACCAGAAATCTATTCTAATATTCAAAATAAAGAATGCGGGAATGGTAAAAATAGCACCTGCTACAACCACACCACTCGATGCACCAATTGATTGAATTAATACATTTTGTGCAATTGTCCTACGTTTGCCTAAGGCTTTTGCAAGACCAACAGCAATGATAGAAATTGGAATTGCTGCTTCCATTACCTGACCAATTTTCAATCCACTATATGCAGAAGCTGCCGAGAATAGCACTGCAAGCAAGAGACCTGTAACCACAGACCAAGTAGTAACTTCTTGAAATTGATACTCAGGAGAAAGCATTGGGCGATAAACTTCGCCTTGGTTTAATTCTCTATATGCGTTTTCGGGCAGTTCTGAGTCTGGTGTTTTTAAATCCATTTCGTTTCAAAATATTAATAAAGTGAATGTTGCACTTTCAAAAATAAGAAAAAAAGCAAGGTTTCTGTTATTTCTCATTAATTAATCCAATAGTTTTCAAATATAATTTAAGATATTCAACTAAATATTTTTATTAAAGTTAGAAATTTCATAACTTGCAAGTCTATTTCAAGTTAATTTTTCAAGAATTAAATCTAAATAAGATATTAATTCTCTCAAATAAGGATATGTAATGATAAAAAGTATGACGGGCTACAGTAAGGTTTCTATTTCTGAAAAAGGATTAGGTATTAGCTGTGAAATAAAGTCTTTAAACGGTAGAAATTTGGAACTAAATGCCAAAATGCCACGTACTTTGAATGCAAAAGAGTTTGAAATTAGAGATATTGTCAAAGAGAACATTGCTCGTGGAAGCGTTGCCCTTTATATCAATATTGAAAAAGAGAATGTTAAATCTGAATTCGACATTAACAAAGAAATAGCTAGCGAAATTTTTGCTAAGTTAAATGACTTGAAAAAAACTTTAAAAGTGAAAGAAGCAGTTACTCTTGCTGATTTGTTAGCCTTCTCCAATCAATTTGTTCAGAAAACTGATGAGCAAATGGATGTGGAAGAACATTGGAAATCTATACAAAAATGCTTGAAAGACTGCCTTAAAGAACATGACAAAATGAGACGCAAAGAAGGCACGAATATCCAAAAAGATATGGAAAAGCGAGTTAAAAGCATTCAAGACATTTTGAAAAGTATTGAAATCGCTTCTTCCACAAGAGTGCAAACTGAAATTGATAGATTGCGTCAAAGAATTGCTATTTTGCTTGAAAACGATGAAATAGACGACCAAAGATTGAACATGGAACTTGTGCTTATGGCTGACAAATATGACATAGCCGAAGAAACTGTTCGTCTTCATTCACACATTAAGCACTTTTTCGACATTGTGAAAGAAAATAATCCTGTTGGGCAGAAATTAAATTTCTTGTTGCAAGAAATGAACAGAGAAGTCAATACAATTGGCAGTAAAATCAATGATGCAAGCATTGCACACATGGTAGTTTCTGCTAAAGAAGAAATCGAAAGAATTCGTGAACAAGTACAAAATGTTGAATAATTAAAGAATATTTCTTAAATTGTCGAAAAAGATTGTAACAAAAGTCTTTATATTTAGTTTATTGTTTAATTGTAAAAACAAATTTAAATAAAACGCCTATCAAAATTTTCTACTCACTTTGTTAAATAAATAGTTGTTTTGTTCCGTCTTTAATTACGGAACTTTAAACTTTGTTGTGGGTAGATATGTCAAAAATCACAAAAACACTACTGTTAACTATTTTCGCAATTGTTTCGGCACACTCTGCCGAGGTAATTCATAGCGATAAGAATACATTGATAGTGAAATTCAAGCCAGTATTTCAGGGCTTCAAAGAGATTACTCTTGCCGATGGCAATGTATATTCCTTGCCAAAAATCAAAGATGCCTTCTTTAAAGAAGGAGCTATTGGTGAGCCAGCTGAGCTTATAATCAAAGAAATAATTACTGTTCCATTCAAAGGTGCGTTCAATCTTACAAATGTAAGCACTATTGGAATTCGCAAATTCGACAAGTTAATTGTACCTAATTCAAATAAGTACATTGAAGATTTGCAAAAATCAATGAATGCTAACTTATCTCTTTATACAACATATAATCCAAGCCATAGAAATACTTGGGCAAGCATTAATGATTTGGGGATAGCTCGCACTAAATTTATTGCTGAAATAAATGTAACTGTAGCATATTTCAATAAGAATACTCAACAAATCGAAATTCCAGAAGAAATTATCGTTAATATAGATTTCAAAGATAAAAATTATTTTTTCGATGAGTCGATTGCTGCAAGCGGAGATAACGCTAATTCTATTCCTACTCTGAATAACATTCCCGAATGGAACAATCGAGGCATTAATTCAAATCAATTAGAATATACCTTGAATATAATGGAGAAAGATTTAGCTAACAAAACAGCTGCTAATTTCATTTATTCTAAATTTGACAAATCTAATTCATTGCAAGCAGATGTTTATGATAATCAATGGGCAAAAATAGAAATCCCCAGCGAGGGAGTTTATAAAATTACTGCTGCCGATTTATCTAAATTTGGGTTTTCTCTGAACAAAGAAGATATTCCCTCATTAAAAATTTATGGCAACAAAGGAAAAGATATGGATGACTCACCAGCAATGGCGAGCAAAAATTTCTTAAATGATGTCCCAATTTTAGTAAATACCAATTCTGATGGCAGTTTAGTATCAATTGTTTTTTATGCAACTGGCCCAAGTGGTTTTGAGTATTCTACTGGCCCATTCGATGGATATAATAAGTCATACAGACACTTTATAAACCATTATAGCAAAAGCAACTATTATATGCTTGCTTGGGGTGGCTCAAAAGCTGGAAAGAGATTGGTGGAATCTGAAACTCAAACAGGCGTAATTGTAAATAAACCCGCTCAATACATTAATAGAGTTTTTCAAGAAGAAGAATTTGTCAATCCTTATACTGCTGGCTCTGGCAGACAGTTCTTAGGTAGATCTTATTTCTCCAATCAAATTAAGCAATCCTTAGATGGATTGGCAAGTAAAGATACTGTGACTTATAGAATTTCTGCAACTCACAGAAGTAAAACTGCGATTGGGAATTTTGATTTCTATGACAATGAAGTAAAAGTAGGTGGCACTTTAACTAGTGGCACTACTGGCGATTATGGTGCTGGGGAAAGAGGCGAAATATTTGCGAAAATACCTTTTGCAAATTCAAGCAATTTTGAAAGCAATATAAGAATTGATTATAAAAGCTCTAATATTTCGGCTACTGGATTTTTAGATTTTATTGAGTGGCATTGGAACCGACCATTTTCTGCTATAAATGGCTCAATTTCATTTTTTGCAGATTCAACTTTAAATGGACTAACTGAATATAATATGACTGGCTTCGGTAGCACTCGATATGCTTTCGATGTGTCAAATCCTACTTCGCCTGTGCTATTAAAAAATAATAGTAATAATGCTAGCGAAGTTAAATTTGTAGTCAATTCAGTTGCTAAAGCTCAAAAGCAATTCTTTATTAGCTCAGATGTTAAATCGCCAACACTATTCAAAGCGGATTTTGGTGCTTTGCGTACAAGTGGTGACGGATTTGATGTGCTTTTGGTTACTGATAAATCGTTAATTCCATCTGCTGAAAAATATAAATTATACCGTGAAAGCAATTCCGAACTGAAAGTAAAGATTGTTACTACCGAACAAATTTATACTGAGTTTTCTTCTGGAATGCCAGAAGTTTCTTCAATTAGAGATTATGTAGCTTATACTTTGCTAAACCCAGCACTCAATAATAAAACTCCAAATTATTTAATACTTTGGGGCGATGGACATTTCGATTATAGAAATATACAAAGTGCTGTTAAAAATATGGTGCCGCCATTTGAGAGTTTAGACGATAGAACTCGCTTCGATGAAATTAGCTCTTCTTGTATCGATGATTATTTTGCCAGAGTGATTGGTAGCGACAACGTTGTAGATATTTCATTGGGCAGAGTTACTATTAATAGCAATCAGGAAGGAGAGCGAATAATAGAGAAACTTCGTAATTATGAAAATGGTGAAAGCAAAGACAAATGGAGAACTCGCGTAACTCTTGTAGCAGACGATGGACTTAAAACAAACAGCCAATATAATGAAGGCGATTTGCACACTGGACACGCTGAAGATTTATCAGAAAATTATATTGGTAAATCTTTTATTCAAAAGAAAATTTACTTGCCTGAATACGTAACTGAAGTGCTTACTGCTGGAAGAAAAAAACCGACTGTAAATTTGGATTTAGTTTCTACTATCAATAATCAAGGTACTTCCGTGCTTTATTGGATTGGACATGGCAATCCAACTGTTTGGGCTCACGAAGGTATTTTTACTAATGCTGGCACAATACCAGAAATGGTAAACAAAGATAAATTATTTATACTATCTGCTGCCACTTGCGATTTTGCTCGATTCGATATTGGCGAAAGCAGTTCTGGAGCTGAAGATTTATACTTAAGTAGATTTGGTGGTGCTATTTGTGTTTTTGCTGCCACAAGAGTTGTATATGCTGGTGAGAACTCTATGATAAACAATGCATTCACTGCATTAATGTTTGAGCAAGACACAATTACAGGGCAGTACCAACGCTTTGGCGATATTATGACCAAATTGAAAGCTTCTTTCAATGGAACCAATGATGAAAAATATTTCTTCCTTGGCGACCCAACTATGCGTCCTAATTTCCCTAACTTCGCTGTGGTTATAGACACAATCAATGGGAAAAGCACTACTGCTGGTACTATATTATTGAAGGGCTTGGATAAAGTTACTCTAACTGGACGAGTTGCAAATAATGGAAATAGTAAAAACACTATCACTGACTTCAATGGCAGTGTTACACTTGCACTTTACGATGGAGAAAGCCACATTAAAGTTTATGATGAAGACGGTAAGAAATACGAATTTAATAAACTTGGTGGTGCATTGACTAATTCTTCATTTGAAGTGAAGAATGGCTCTTTCAAAGCTGAATTTTATATTCCCAAAGATATTAGCTATAGCGATACAAACGCTACTATTTTTAGTTTTGCAGCATCAGACGATAACCGATATGGCAAAGGACTTACAACATCGCTGAAAGTAGATGGAGTTAATTCTGTGCAATCTACAGACTCTAAGCCAAATATTAAATTATATATGGAAGCTAAAGATTTCAAAGATTGTGGCACAGTTCGCCAAAATCCATTGCTAATAGCTGATGTGAGCGATGAGTATGGAATCAATTCTACTGGTATTGGTATTGGGCATAAACTTGAAGTTTGGATTGACGACAATCCCCAATCTATTGATTTGACAGATTATTTCTATCCTTCGCTTACCGACAGTAAAAGTGGAAGTATTATAAAAGCTTTGCCTTCGCTAACAGCAGGAGAGCATAGAGCTAGAGTGCGTGTGTGGAACGTATTCAATAAATTCAATACTGCAGAAATTTGCTTCATTGTGAAGCCCGACACTTCTGGAATTGAAATTTCTAATATCACTAATTTTCCAAACCCAGCGGAAACAAACACAATTATTAAATTTAATCATAATTTAGAACCACCTTTCAGTGTGGAACTAAATATATTAAATTCTGTGGGGAGGGTTGTGAAAAGCATTAATAAAGACATTACAAATTCATTTAGCTTAGAAATTACGTGGGATTGCACCGATAATAGTTATAATAAAGTTACTTCGGGTGTTTATCCATATTCAATACTTTTGAAATCCAAATCTGGCAAAACAGCAAATGGATATGGAATTTCTACTGTGATTAAGTAAACGTGGTATGTTTTTTGAATGAACGAAAATCAAATAAAGGATTAATTTTAATGATAAAGAATAAAGTTCTTGCCTTAGTGGCAGCAATATTCAGTTTAAGCAGCATTGCTGCTTATGGACAAGCGGGTGGCTCTTCTGTTCCATTTCTTACTATTTCGCCCGATGCACGAGCTAGCGGTATGGGTGAAACTGGTGTGGCTATAGCAGACAATATCAATGCAATATTTTGGAATCCAGGCGGTTTGGGTTTTTTAGATTACTTCAAATCTGGAATCAATATGGACGACAAAACTAAAGATGTTCCTTTCAGAGAAGTATCTCTTTCTGTGTCGCCTTGGCTACCGCAATTCAATGCAGATTTGTTCTATAGCTATATGGCTATTGGCCAATATATACCTGAGATAGATGGTACTCTTGCATTCAATTTTGTACTAATGAACTTGGGTGAATTTACTCGTACTGCCGAAAATGGACAACCGCTTGGAAAATTCACTTCGAATGAATTTACTGCCGGGCTTTCTTATGGTACTATTGTCGCTCCCGATTTGGGAGTTGGGGTTTCATTAAGATATATTCGCTCTAACTTAATCCCTACTGCTCAAAGCTCTGGTGGCTCAGGTACTGGTGTTTCTGTTGGGTTCGATTTGGGTGTCCTTTGGAAACCATCTGATTTGAAAGTGCTTGGTTTGGATATGGAAGATAATTTGTCGTTGGGTGTGAACTTGCAAAACGTAGGTCCTAAGATGACTTATATTAGAGAAGCAGATCCATTGCCCACAAAATTGAGAATGGGTGCCGCATACACTGTTACAAAAGATGAATTTAACGATTTGAAATTTGCAGTAGATGTTGCAAAATTATTAGTTCGTAGAGATAGTTTGGGTTCGCATACAATTCCACGTTCATTCGTAACTGCTTGGGAAAATCCAGGAGTTGAGTTCTCTTTGGGTGCAGAATATTGGTACGAACAAATTATTGCCCTTAGAGCTGGTTATTTCACTGAGCCACGAGGCTTGGGTGGACGTCGCTATTGGAATTTTGGAGCAGGTATTCGCTATGATATGTTCAATTTGGACTTTAGCTTTATCAATTCAGTAGATGCCAATAGTCCGCTTTCAAACACAATGCGTTTTTCTATGTTGGTTGACTGGAAATAAATATATAAAAGAAGATTAAATTAAGTCCTTACTTTAAATAGTAGGGACTTTTTTTTTGCAAATTTTGAATTACGAATAAAAATTAATCAAATATACGTCTTTTGACGTATATGAAATTGAAATTATATAGTAAATTTACAGAAATAAGAAACACGAAAAAATAAATTAATTGACCAAACTGGGAAAATATTAAATATATTATTTGATAATACTTATGCTGGACAAAGTCTTGTTTTTAATTTAAGTAATATTCAACA
>CAZYXG010000022.1:0-35641 GCA_964650885.1 uncultured Hyphomicrobiales bacterium
AGCCATTGCCACCTTTAGGGGGCTGTCAGCTAGCTGACTGGGGGTGTTTCCGACTGTTGGCAGAGGTGGTAATCAAAGAGTAAAGAGAGAGAAAGCCATTGCCACCTTTAGGGGGCTGTCAGCTTGCTGACTGGGGGTGTTTCCGACTCTCAAGCGAAGCAGTATTTCGACAGACTGAGTGACAAGAAAAAAGAATAATTTACTGCAATTTTATGCAATCAGTTTTCAGAAAACAAGTTATTTCATGCAATTTATTGCAATCGAAGTTCCTAAGTCCTGCCTGAAAAAAATCAGTAATGAATTTGAGAGAATATTTAAATGAGTTTAAAAAATAAAACCAAAAAAAAGAGAGATTGATTTAAAACCAATCTCTCTATAAATTTAAACAATTAATTATTATCCTTTTCTTTCCACTAAAGTCAGAATTGTAGCTATTGCAGCTAATTCATCTTGACTCTCGGCATCTTGTGCCACTGTGAATACTTCCACTAACCATTTCACAACTCCTTGAAGTTTTTCGCCTTCTCTAGGCTCTTTTTCTTGTTTGGATTTCACAGTAAGTTTGGTGTAGATTGTATCGCCTGCATAAACTGGTTTAATAAATCTTAATTCATCTAATCCATAATTTGCAAGCACTGGCCCTGGTTTAGGATTTACAAATAGACCTGCCGCTGCTGAAATGATAAAATAGCCGTGGGCAACTCTTCTTTCAAATATAGACCCAGCAATTGAAGTAGTGTCTGTATGTGCATAGAAATTATCCCAGCTGATTCCAGTGAAGTTCACTATATCAGTTTCTGTAACGGTGCGGCGGTGAGTAGTAAGCAAATCGCCAATATTAAGTTCTTCGTAAAATTTAGTGAATGGATGTTGAGAATCTTCTGTTCTGGCAGCACCAGTTTGGTACTGCTTTGTGATTCTACTTAAAATAGTAGGGCTACCTTGGATTGCAGTACGTTGCATATAGTGTAGAATAGAGCGGATACCGCCAAGTTCTTCTCCACCGCCTGCTCTTCCAGGCCCACCGTGAACTAATTGAGGCATTGGAGAGCCGTGTCCTGTGGATTCAGCTGCTGATGATTGGCTAATGACCATAATTCTACCGTGATAAGCAGCTGTACTGTAAACTATTTCAGCTCCAAAATTATCATCGGATGTAAATACAGAACCAACAAGAGATCCTTTACCAAGTTTTACTATTTCTATTGCTTCAGTGATGTTAGAATAAGGCAATATAGTAGTCACAGGTCCGAAAGCTTCAATTTCATGAGGAGCAGAGCTAGTTAGAGGTTTGTCGCATAGTAAAACCATGGCAGGAAAATAAGCACCAGTTTCTTTGCTGCCACCTAATACGTCAAAGCTATCGAAACTACCATAAACTAAAGTAGATTCAGCTTGTAATTTGCTAACTGCCGATAGCACATCTTGCACTTGAACTTTGCCAGCTAAAGGACCCATTTTAGTAGCTTCATTTTCGGTATTGCCAAGAGTTCGTTTCGATAAAGCAGCAGTTAAAGCTTTAACTACATCATCTACATACTGCTGCGGCACAATTGTACGTCGAATTGCAGTACATTTCTGTCCAGCTTTTGTTGTTACTTCACGAACAACTTCTTTTATAAATAAATCAAATTCTGGAGTGCCAGGAGCATCTGTCAGCCCAAGCATGCAGAAATTTAATGAATCTGCTTCCATATTGAAGCGAACTGCATTATCTATAATAGATGGTAAAGTCTTTAATTTCTTGCCAGTATAGGCAGAGCCAGTGAAAGTAACAACATCTTGGCAAGTAACGTGGTCCAGCGAATCGCCAACAGAACCACAGATTAATTGTAAAGCACCTTCTGGCAGAATTTTAGACTCAATAATATCTTTAAACATTACTTCTGTAAGGAAAGCAGTAAGTGAAGCGGGTTTGACGATACAAGGCATACCAGCAATTAAGCTAGGAGCAATTTTTTCAAGCATTCCCCAAATAGGGAAATTAAATGCGTTGATATGGAAAGCGACACCTTCTAAAGGAACGCAAATGTGATGTCCGGCGAATGTTCCACCCTTTGAAAGAGGTTCAAAATTACCATCTACATAGAATTTTTCATCTTGCATTTCTCGGCGAGCTTTCGAAGCATAAGTAAACAAAGTGCCAATACCACCTTCGATATCTATCCAAGAATCAATTTTAGTAGCTCCAGTGGCTTGAGAAACTTTGTAATACTTTTCTTTTCTATCCATAAGATAGAAGGCAAGAGCTTTCAGCATTCTTGCTCTATCGTGGATTGTGAATTTTCTAAGATTAGCTCCGCCAACTCTGCGAGCATAGTCCATAGAGGCTTTAAAGTCAATTCCATTGCTAGAAATTTCGGCAATAGTTTCGCCAGTGTTTGCATTGTAAAGTGGTTGAAGTCCAGCCGAAGGAGTAGCCCAAGAACCAGCTGAATATGATTGTAATATATTTGACATAGAATTTCCTTTTTTAGAATAAGCAATTTATATGATTATTTGCTTTATAACAAGTAGAATTGTGTTAAAGATTGGTGGAAAAATCACAAAAAAAAGACCGCACTAAGTTAGAGCGGTCTTTGAAAGAATTTGAAATCATTGAATTATGATTTTTTTACTTTTTTAGCTTTTTTCTCAGTTGAGCAGCATTTTCCAGATTTAGTATCGCAAGATTTTGCTTCCGCTTTCACTTCGTCAGCAGAGAAACCTAATGAAGAAATTGATTTTTTGATTGTTTCTGGATTTGTTGTATCATCATCGTAAGTTACTTTAACTGTTTTGGCAGCCAAATCAATTTCAGTTGCATTAACGCCAGCTTCAGTTTTAAGTTTGTCGCCTATTTTAGTTTTGCAAGCATCGCAGTGCATGTTAGTTTTCACTGTGATGTCAGTAGTTTTAGCAGTTGCAAAGCCAACAAGAGCAAAGATTGCTAATAGCAAAGTTGTGATTTTCATTTTGTATCCTTTAAATTTATGAATGTGTTTACTTGGCAAAAATACGAATATTGAGTTAAATAATTGTAATTATTGATTGAAATCAGTCATTCAGACTTAAACCCTTGTGTCCATAGGGAACGAAATATTAACTGTAGTTCCTTGATTTTCGGCACTAATCAATTCAATCGAGCCTCCAAGTTCATTCATTGTTCTTTTGACTAAATAAAGTCCAAGACCAGTACCCGGAACACCATCTGTATTTGAAAATCTATGGAATTTATTGAACAACATATCTTGTTCGCCAAAAGGAATTCCTCTACCTCGGTCTTTGACCGAAAAATACAAAATTCCATTATTAACAGATAAATCTATATTTATATCAGTGTTATTTGGCGAGTATTTTACTGCATTTGAAATAATATTATGAAAAATATGGTCGGCAACAAGTGAATCAATAAAGCCAACTACCGGTTTTTCGGGTAAGTTTAGAATGAAATTATGATGATGATCAAGACTATTTTGAAAATCCTCATTAACAATATTTGTGATGAAATCGGTATAAACAAATTTTTCAATTTTAATATTAAACTTGTTTTTGTCATACCTAGAAATATCCAAGAATTGCATTATTAACCGATTTATATTATTAACTGTTCGATTAATCCCATTAAGTCTATCATTTGCTTTTTCAATATCGCCAGCTGCAAGATGACTTTGAATATTTTGAGAAATTGTTAGAACCGCAGAAATAGGAACTTTTATATCGTGTGCAAGAAGTGATAAAATGCGTTTATTCATTTTGGAAATTTCAGTTTCTCTTTCAATAGATTTATTTAATTCTACATTAGATTCATTAAGAATTTTGTCTTGTTTCTTCAGTATAAAGTATCTGTATAAGAAAAATCCCAAAATAGAAACAATAAACAAGATGACAAGAACTAGCAATATAACTTGATTTCTATGTTGTGCCACTTCCAAATCCATTATGCGTTGTGATGCTTCATAACCTTCAATTTGTTTATCCTTATCTTCCATAGTAAATTTAGCAACTAGGGAATTTAACTTTCTGTTTCTGTCTATATATGAGATTGTATCTTTTAGCTTAATGTATTTATCTTTATAAACCAAAGCTGTTTTTAAATCACCTTTTATTGTAAAGAATTTAGCGTATTTGTCAAAAAGTTCAAGTTTTAGAGATTTGAAATTATATTTATCAATCATTGAGCAAGCCAAGTCAAGCTTTTCTTTTGCTTTTGTCATATCTTTTTGCATCATATAAAGATTTGCCAAATTTATCTCAATATTTGAAGCACCAAAATTATAATGATATTTAGTGTTGATTTCTTGAGCTAATGCGTAATGTTTTAATGCTTCTGGGAATTTTTCTCTGCTTCTATGCACTTCTGCAATATTGCTAAGAATGATTGCTAAATTTCTTTTGTCGTTGATACTTTCACTAAATGTTAGTGCTTTATTAAAGAGCATTAATGCAGCTTCATTATTATGATGAGCAAAATAAATTGTACCAAGGCAATTATTTATCACTGCTTTTTCGTTAAGCATCTTTGGGGTACAAAAATTAAGAGCAGTTTGAAAAAACTCACGAGCCTGCATAAAGTTCTCTAAATTTAGAAACATCTTGCCAAGATTAATGTAACCTAATGCAAAAGCTAATGAGTCTTTGTCAGGATTATAGTAGCGAAGAGCAGATAGATAAGATTTTACAGCACTTTCAAAATCACCCTGAGCTTCAAAAACATTTCCTGAATTGTTCAATAACATAGCAGTTTTGCTATTTTTTTTCAATCTCAAACATAAATCAAGAGCAGTTTCATAGGTTTTATTAGCTTCATAGTACTGATTAGAAGATTTTTGCATTATTCCTTTTAGAGTTAGAATATCAACTTGAAATTCTAAGTCACTTTGAATAGTACTTAACTTAATAGATTCATTTAAATATGTTATCCCTTGATTGAATTCTCCAAGGTAATTGCAAGAATATGCAAGATTATACAAAGAAGTAGCTTTTAGGTTCTCGTTTTTGATTGTAATAGATTCTTGCAAAGCAAATAATGCAAAATCTTTACTTTTATGTGGGTTTAGTAATAATAGAGAATCCGAAAGATGATTAAGTAGTTCAATTTTAGGCACACCTTTTGCTTGGTTTATTCTGTCTTCTAAAATCTGAAACTCATTTGCAAATGCAATTTGTAAGTTGAGTGGGACAAAAAGAAGTAATACAAAGTAGATTTTCTTCATAATGATTAATTGTTTTAAAGAAAAATAAAAATTGTCGATAATAAATATAACGAAAAAAAATTATTGTGTCTAAATATTTGGAGAATACCATGAAAAAAACTCTTTTTTTTGCAAAAGCACTTTTGCTTTTATGCACTTTTTCTTTAGTTAGTTGTGGAATAGAAAATACACCTAACTCTCTTGAAAACAATAAAGTTCCTGTTAAACCAACTACTTACTACATTCCAGATGGTTACTACTATTCTGAAGATCATGAATGGGTAAAAGTAATTAACGATTCAACAGTTCAAGTGGGACTAACAAGCTATGGGTTAAGTAATTTAGGTCAGCTTAATGATATCGTTATGTATGGTGTATATGGAGGGCCAGGAGAAGATAAAATGCCTCCACGCAGACCGAAAATTGTTGCAACTGCAACTGGTAGTTTGAGTTCTGCAAATTTGATGTTGCCAATTTCAGCTTTCTTGACAGGGCAGAACAACTCAGTTATATCAAATCCAAGTTTGGTTAATTTAGAACCTTACACAAATTGGATATATGTTTTAACTGGTTATACGGCGAGCCATCTTAATGATAGCTTGATGTCAGCTTCCCAATATAGAAGCTATATCGGTCAATAATCAAATCCAAAAAATACTTTTACAGCCAATCTTCTGTTTTGCAGTAAGATTGGCTGTTTTTGTTTAACTTCTTGTGTCCAAAGGAATCATTAAGTTAATCAAAGTACCTATGTTGGTATCGCTTATAATTTCTATGCTGCCTTTGATTTCATCAAGAATTTGCTTTGCCAAATGTAAACCGAAGCCACTTCCTTCAATATCTTCCACATTTGAGAATCTATGGTTCTGTAAAAATAAATTTGATTGTTCAGCAATTGGAATTCCAATTCCATTATCCTTAACAGAAACCAATAAATAACTTCCGTTTTGGTTTAAAGTTATATCTATTTGGCTATTAGGTGGCGAATATTTGACAGCGTTTAGAATTAGATTATGAAAAATCAAATCTAAAACAGAAGGAGTGATGAAAATATTTTTTTCTTCGTCAAGTATAGTAAGTTTAAATTGATGATTTTGGGTGTCAATTTCAATGAAATAATCAAAAATCAATTCATTGAAGTACTTATTGATTTGGAGTTCTTCTATTTCCAAATTCAATTTTGAAGAGTTTGATTTAGAGATTTTAATTGACTGATCAAGTAAATTTGTAATTTTGCTAATCATTCCAATAGTGTTGTCAATATGTGATTCAGCATTTTCAAGGTTTTCTTTTCTTGCAGTTTTAACAAATAAGTCTAATGCATTTTGAATATAATTCATAGGAGTTTTATATTCGTGGGCAATAATTGTAACCAACTTCTTATTAGTATCGTTTATTTCGGTTTGCAATTGCAAAGAGTCTTCTAAATCAGCTTTCAATACTTCTAAATCTTCATTTTTAAGTTTAAGTTCATCGGTAAGTTTGGCCAATTGTTCATTATGAGCCATTACTTCAAGTTCTTTCTTCTTTTTAGAACTAGCTCGTCTCGAGAAAACACCAATAATAACCATCAATAATATTGTAGCTACTATCAATAAAGCAATCTGTGTCTTGTTTTGTGATAATTTCAAATCCTGAATATCTTGATTTCTCTTAAATAACTCAATTTGTTGTTTTGTTTCTTCATCTTTAAATTGTGTATAAATGCTGTTGAATCTTTGATTTTTGGATACGAAAGCAAGCGTGTCAAGAAGTAAGATGTGTTTTTCTCTCGATTTATTTGCATTCTTAAAATCACCTTTGCTTATATAGTAAAAAGCACTTTTTTCTGCCAACTCAATTTTAAGTCCAATATTATTAGATTTTCTTATATAATCTCTTGCTCGCAATAAATACTTTTCTGCTTTACTTAACTGATTATTAGAATAATAAAGTGCAACAAAATTTAAATTTATAACTGCAACACCATGCGTGTCGTTATTATTTTCATAGATTAAAACAGCTTCTGTGAAATATTTTTCAGCGAGAGAAAATTGTTTTTGTTCTCTATAAAGTACACCAATACTACTTAATATTTCAGCAACTTCGCGTTTATCTTTTATTTTGTCTTTAAATTTTAAGGCTTCTTGAAGATAAAATAGAGTTTTAACTCTATCCTCTGGGTAATAAACTTCGGACAAATAATTATTAATTAATCCTAGTTCATTCTCCATTTTATTATTGCAGTAAAGTTTTGCGTTGTCAAGAAATTCTTTAGCTTGTTTCTTGTTCCCTAATTTTAAATAAAAATGGGTTAATTTTATGTAAGTTTCTACTAACTTTAATGAATCCATCTTGTTTTGATTTAACTTTAATGAACTTAAATAACAGTCAACGGCATTGCCTAAATCATTTAATGATTCATAAACATATCCTAAATTATTTAATGCAATGATTGTTCTGGTAATTTCTTTGATTCTTTGTGAAAGAATTAATGATTTTGCAAAGCAATTCTTTGCTTCCATGTTGTTATTCTGTCTTTGAAAGACCTCTCCTTTGGCAACATACAAATCTATTTCAAAATAGAAATTATTAGTTTTTTTTGCATAATTTAGGCAAGATTCTAAATCTACAAGTGCTTCATCAAATTTCCCATAATGGAATTTTGATTTTGCTAAAGTGAAAAGTGCTTTGTGAACTAATGCCTCATCTTTTGTGGCTTTAGCCAAATGATATGCTTCGTTAGATAGTGTTAAGCTATAATGAGGATTACTTGTTTGGTGTGTCCAAGACAAATTAATTAGCAAATTTACTTTTTCGTTCCCATATACGGTTCTTAATTTGTTCTCAAGCTGTTGCACTTCTGTTGCGAGCAGTTTTATAGAACAAATCAAGATAAACAGTATGTATTTTAGGGTGGAATTTCCCATTTTTTATAAATACTATGGAATTTGTAAATTTGAATAATCTAAATTAAACAAATAAGCCAATCTATCAAATGGATTGGCTTAGATATTCTCAGCTTTAAAATCTTATTTTTTCGATTTTTTTGATTTTTTGTCTGTTGAACAGCATTTTCCAGATTTGGTATCGCAAGATTTACCTTCCGATTTGTCATCTGTTGCTTTCAATTCAATTGCTGCTGGTTTGTTATCAACTGATTTAACTTCTGTAGAAGTAACAACTTCTGTTGTAACTTTTTTGTTTGTTGCGTAAGCTGACACGCTAAATGCCAACAATGCGATTAACAACATTTTAGATTTCATTTTAAGTACCTTTAAATTTGTTTGTGTAAAAGAACATATATTCTATAACGGAATTATACATTTTTTGTTACTTTGTTTAATCTTTTTCTAATCTTACGGCAGAAAAACCTCATTTGATGGCATAAAATATGATTAACTTTGTTACAAAATGAGCGTTAATAAGTTATTATCGTATGTAGTTGTCTTTGAACTTGGAATTTGAAAATGAAATTTGGTTTATATGTTTATATCTTGTTGGTTTGCAGTCAGTTAAATATCATTGCTGGTGGGTTGGCTGTGGGAAAACGACAAAACTTAGAATTTATCCAAAGTTCTGGACAGCTAAAAAGTGAAATTTCTTTGGCTGATTTAAATCTAAAAATTGACTTTTATGCTCAAACAAAGTTTGGCAAAATTCTCATCAGTAAAAATGGCTTCAGCATTCAAGTGGAAAGCTTTTTTAAGAATGATGAAAGCCAAGATGAGGAAACTTTATTGGCTACCAATATACATTTGGCTAAAAGCAGTGCTTTCCATTTGGTAAATATTGAGTTTGTTAATTCTAATAACGATGCAATTGTTTCGCCTGAATTTGAAAATCAAGGTTATTTAAACTTTTATAACACAAATGGAAGACCAATTGTCTATGTGAAGTCTTTCAAACGAGTAATTGTAAGTAATCTTTATCCTAATATTGATTTGGTTTTCTATGAAAATGCCTTTGGGGAACTTGAATATGACTTCCAAGTAGGAATAGGAGGAAATCCAAAACTAATACAAATGAAATTTTCTTATCAAGATGTTTTGGGTTTTGATTCAACTGGGAATTTAGAAATTATAACCCGATTTAACAATTTGATTAAAGATAAGCCAATTGCCTACCAATTAAGTTCTGAGAATAAAGTAGATGTTGCTTTTAAGCTAAATAACGATTTACTTTCTTTTGATTTGGAACATTATGACAAAAGTAAACCTTTAACAATTGACCCAGTAATTAGAATAAATTCTAGCTATTACGGTGGCACTGGCGAAGATGTAATTTATAGAATGAAATTAGATAGTAAAGGCAATCAATATTATGCTGGATATACTCAAAGTGTTAATTTAATAGCATCTCAAAATGGTTATCAAGTAAATAATGCTGGATTTGAAGATGCATTTTTAGCAAAATTTGATAGCTCGGGGTCAAGAGTCTGGGCTACTTACTTTGGTGGTGCTGGTTTTGATATTGCTTATGACATAGCACTTGATAACAATGAAAATCCAATTATTGCTGGTGAGACCAATAGTGACAGCTTAATTGCCACCGCAAATAGCCATCAAACAGCTTTTGGTGGTGGTATTGCCGATGGATTCGTGGCTAAATTTAATTCTAATGGCTCATTAGCTTGGGCAACTTACTTAGGTGGATTAGCAGAAGATAAATTCAATGGAGTTTCTTGCGATAACTTTGGAAATATTTACACAATTGGCTTCACAAAAAGCGACGATGCAATTTTTTCTGGTGGCTATCAGCAAACTAGGGCTGGCAAAAATGACGCTATGTTAATCAAATTTAATCCTAATGGTGAACGCACTTGGGGAACTTATTTTGGCGGTAATGAAGATGACTTTTTCAATAAAGTTGTTGTGGGTGGCAGCGATGTTTATGCAATTGGTTCTACCCAATCAAATAATTTAAGTATTAATAATAGCACTAATTACTCTGGGAATTACGATGTACTTTTAACTAAGTTCACGAGCAATGGAAATATTGGCTTTTCAAGATATTTTGGTGGAACTGAGTTTGATTCTGGAAATAGTATTGCTTGGGATACTACTGGCGACGGGTATGTTTATGCTATAGGTAGTACTAAGAGCAGCTTGGCAACAACAAAGTATGCAGTGCAAAGTAGTATAGGTGGTTTTTATGATGCAGCTTACTACGGAACGGGCAAAGATGGTTCTACTTATGTTATTAGCTACTTCGGTGGAGAAAGCAATGATTTTGGAAATGACATATTCTACGTTGATAATTGCATTTATGTAGTCGGATCTACAATCAGCCAAACTGGAATAGCAAAAAGTGGATATCAAAATTCTAGCAATGGTAAGCAAGAAGGATATTTTGCAAAAATTAATTCAGAAAATTTGTTATTTGGTAGCTATTTCGGAGGCAATGGCAATGATGATATTCGTACGATTGCAGTAAATAAAGATAAATATTATATTGCTGGGTTTACCGAAAGTAGCTCTAGTATTTCTGCTGCTGGTGCTTACCAAACAAATTATGCAGGCAATGCAGATGGATTTTTTGCAAGTTTCTTCAATACTAAGTTTGATTTAATTGCAAGCGGTGACTACTGTGTAGGGCAAACTGTTCCTTTCATTGTGAACACCAATATAACCTTTAATCCCAATACTCTTTATAAAACAGAACTTAGCGATGTTGCTGGAAATTTTGGTGCTAACCCAATTCTTTTAGCTACTAAAACTAGTATAAGTGGGAATTTATCTTTCCTACTAAGTAAAGATATTCTTGGCGATTCAGTTAATGGGGTTAGATTTATTAGAATTCGTAGCACTTCGCCTGAATATATTAGCAACATCCAAAAAATTGGAATTAATAATAAATTAACAATATCTAAAGTTACTACTACTGCTTGTGTTAATCAAGCAATATTATTTTCTTCAAATTCCCCAACTGTAAAATCGCAATTTGAATGGGATTTTGGTGACTCAGTAATAAAAACAAGTAATAATAGCATCACAATGAGTTTTTCTACTCCAGGGTTGAATAAATTAAAATTAACACGTACAATTAAAAATGCTTGCACAGAAATAGATAGCATCACTTTTTTGATAAACGATGGTCCTATCTATGAAATTAAAATTCAAGATGTATATTGCTCTAAAAGCTCTGGTACTTTTCAAGTAATCAGAAAAGATACTTTGCAAACACCAAGTTCTATTACTAAAGTTAGTGTAGTTAATGGCAATAACATAATTAAAATAAAAGAAGGTATTTATTCTTTCAATATAGAGGATGTAGGGGCTTTAAGTAAGATACTTTTCTTCAAAGCTGAAGTTGAAAGTAATTGTAGTAACACTTATAATAAAGAAAGCAAATTTTATGGAAATAGTATATTTAGTTTAGAAGGCGAAACTATGCCATTAATTGGTGTAGAATATACATATTTCATTAAGCGTTCATTTTGGGAAGAACCTCAAAATGTGAATTGGGTAGTTGATACTACATTTTGTAAAACTTTATCAAAAAATCAAGATTCAATCAAATTAATATTCTTGAAAAACGGCATAAGCTCAATATATGTTCAGCTAATTGGAACAGCAAGTAGGTGTGTTAAAGATTACACTTTTGAATTAACAGTGCAAGGAAATGATAAAGCAAACTTTACTCCAAGACCAGATACTCTATGTAACACCGATAGAATTGTTTTCTCTACAGGTTTTAGTTCTGAAGTTGTTAATACTTGGTATTTTTATAACCAAAGCAAAACTATTACGATTGAATCTAATACATTCAAACCAACTTTTATTGATTACACTGGAGTTTGCTATTTAAAATTAGTAAAACGTTTCAAAAATAATAATACTTCCGATTCTATTATTAGAAAAATAATTGTTAATAATAATGTTAACACATTTGTAAGTATTGTAAATAAATTTTGCCTCGGTATAAATAAGATTGAAGTAATTCCTGAAAATTTACAAATAACAACAAATGTAAGTTTTATTTATGAGGATGAAGAAATACTTGACACAATAGTTAAAGTAAATAATTTTAATTATAATTATTTGCCAAAGAAAAGAAAATCTGCAAATAATGGAATAATGATTTATCCTACAAAGATTAAATTCAATTCTGTCTATGACCAGCCTATTACTGCTTGTTTCAGCGGAGGTACTATCTATGGAGCAGTTTCTATAGAAACTGCTCCAAAAATTGAAGAGCCTGAAATTCGATTCCTCAATGGGAATTTGGAAACTGATTCTGCAAATGAATACTTATGGATTTTTAATAACTCAAAGACTATTACCACTCGTTCTATTGCCAATCCTGAAAATGGCAACTATCATTTGAAAGTAAAATATGGTGATTGCTATTCATATTCAAGTACTTATACCTTGAATAGAAATTCAATTGAAGAAAGTCCATATATGAGTTTTCAAATTAGTCAGAAAAGTGAAAAAATTGAAGTTAACTCTATTTCAAATATCAAATATAGATTGCATTTTACAAATATGTTAGGAAATGAGCTTTTCTCATCAAATGAAAATTTGGGTAATGTGTCTATTCCAATCGTTGGTTTGCCAAGTGGGGTTTATTTGCTGCAATTAACTTCGGTAGATGAATCAATTGTTAAGAAAATCATTTTGGAAAGATAATGGCATATTTCACAAAAGCTTTTATAAAGTTTTTTAAAGATTTAGAAATCAACAACAATAGAGATTGGTTTTTGGCAAATAAACCAATTTATTTGAAAGAAGTGAAAGAGCCAATGGAATCTTTCATTACAGATTTAATTGTTCAAATTTTGCATGATGACAATAGCATTACGCAAACTGCAAAAGAAGCAATTTTTAGAATCAATAGAGATGTTAGATTTTCTAATGATAAGTCCCCATATAAAGCACACACATCGGCTGCAATTTCGGCTGGAGGCAAAAAAGATTTTGTTAGACCAGGAATCTATGTAGAGCTTTCGAATAATGGTATTGGAATTTATGGTGGGATCTATCAGCCAGAAAGAGAAAACTTACAAAAAATTAGAGAGTATATTGCTACTAATTTGTCTGAGTTTGCTGATTTAATCAAAGAGCCAGACTTTGTGAAGTACTATGGGACGATACAAGGTGAGCAAAATAAAAAAGTGTCTAAAGATTTTGCTGAGGTGATTTTGGAACAACCTTTAATTCTGAACAAACAATTCTACTACTTTACACGTATAGAAAAAAGCGTTTTAACTGCTGATAATTTGCTTGATGAAGTTATGGAAAGATATTATGCCGCAAAAAACATAAAAAACTTTCTAACTGAAGCAGTTTTAGCTTAAATTTGTAATCTATCTAAAAGTGAAAATTTGAAAATGAGAATATTGAAAATATTAATTGCTATACTTTTATTGAGTATTTCTAACGTTTTTGCTGCCGATCCACTCGTGGCTTTTAAGCAAGATAATGTTTGGCACTTTTTGGCAAACGATGGTTCTACTCTTTTCAAATCGTCAGATGTATTAGATGTCTTTGGCTATTCGGAGGGTTTATTCCTTACCAAAGTCAAAAAAGATGGCGAAATCACTTGGGCATATTTGAATACTAAAGGTGAAGTGCAGTTCTATAATGATTCGGACGATGCTTCTACCTTTGTACAGGGCTATGCAATTGTTGCTGATTTGGTCAATAAAGAACAGAACACAAAGAAACTTGGCTATATAAATACTAAAGGTAAATTAGTTGTCCCAAAGATTTATAACGATGCTCTAAGTTTTTCTGAGGGTTTTGCTTATGTAATGAATGATACTATTCGAGGTTATTTGAATAGAGATTTGAAAATGCAAATCAAATTGCGAAATAACTTAGTGGGTTTTGAATTTTCAGAAGGCATCGCTTCAGTTACAAGTACCGACTTTAAAGTTGCATATATAGACACTACTGGCAATTTGGTTTTACCATTTCTCTACGATGTGCCTAGCTATTGCAAAGAAGGAACTATCAAACTTTGCTCTATGGGAAAATTTGGCTTTATGGACAGAAAAGGTAAGCCAATTGTATCAGCAATTTACGGAGAAACAGGACTTTTCAAATATGGCGTAGCTTTTGTTGCTAAATACGATAAAACCTATAATATTTCTTGGTCCTTAGTGAATTTAAAAAATGAACTTTTGACTGAGTTTATTTATCAAGGCAAACACGATTTTTCTGATAGTCTTGCTTGTGTTAAATTTGCAGGCAAATGGGGCTATATTAATTTGAAAACTGATTTCGCTTTCAATGCAAATTTCGATAGAGCAGAAGACTTTATCAATGGCTTAGCTTGGGCAAGCATTAATAACGATAAGTGCGGATTTATCAATAAATTTGGCGAATTTAAGTTAGTTATGCCTAAGGCCGAAAAGTATTTTGAATTCAGAATTAACAAAAACGTAAACTAATTTTAAGGTAATTTATAATTCTTTGCTACTAATTTTAAGAATGATTAAAAATAATCAATAATTACAAGTAAATTTGAAACTTGCATTTTTTGCAAGAAGCAAATTGTTTCTTTGGTTTGTATATTTGGTAAGTAGCAATAAAATAAATAGCTTTAAGAAAAAAGCATTCAAATTAGCACTCGTATTGTCACTAATTTGCGGTGTGAGTTTTGCTTTTGCATTCACTCCTTTAAAATCTATTCTTTTATTGCAAGATATAAAACTTACAGATGATTTGTTCAAAAAAGACACATCAGATTATAAATCTTGGCTTTTGAAAAATTCCACACGCCGAAACACAAACACCAGAGGCGGCGGCTCCAAATCTCTAAACAAGTCTATTACTAGCTCTGTCAAAATTGATTCAAACGGAAGCAATATTTTGAGCAGAGATTTATATGTAGATTCTGATATTAATCCTCCATTTAGTTTACAATTAGATTCATATCTGAAAGATAGAAAAGAAACAATGCAAAAGAAGATGTGGGATTCACTCACTTCAACTTACGACATAAAGAAAACTTTAAACCGTGGCTCTTTGCTAAATTCATTAGGTTCGGCTACAGGGCTTGAAATACCTTTACCACCAAGCCCATTAATGGGACTTTTCGGAAAGCCAGAAATCAATATCAATGTGAATGGTGAAGTGAATTTAAGAGCTGGATGGAGATTCGACAAACAAAACTTGGGAACTGTTTCTGCTTTTGGTCAATCCCAATCATCACCTATTTTCAGTCAAGATGTGAGAGTGAACGTAAGTGGAGGGATTGGAGATAAAGTTAGATTATCTACCGATTGGAATACACGACAAAACTTTAATAGAGATAATAGATTTAAAATTGGCTTCGATGGTTATGACGATGACATTATCAAGAAAGTAGAATTTGGGAATGTTACACTGCCAATAAACTCAAGTTTGATTAATGGCGGACAAGCTCTATTTGGCATTAGAACAGACTGGCAATTTGGACCATTGCATTTGAAAACCTTAATCTCCCAAAAA
The DNA here is from genome assembly GCA_964650885.1 of uncultured Hyphomicrobiales bacterium. GTDB lineage: Bacteria > Bacteroidota > Ignavibacteria > Kapaibacteriales > UBA2268 > JAPLFM01. The sequence goes on from CAZYXG010000022.1 coordinate 15,596, forward strand.
AGAGGTGAAAGAAGATTTATTGATGTTAGAGGAGGCACAAGCAAACAGGGCTTTACGCTTAGAGCTTATGACTTTTCGCAGAATTACTTTTTCTTAGATGAGGTTTATAAACCTGTTTATAAAGAATTTTATAAAAATGCTTCTGGTATAATCCCACAATCGGCAAATGCAAATCGTGTAAAAGAAATTGAAGTCTATGAATCAACAATTTACCTAACTGAGCTCGATGCTGTTCCAGCAAAAGCTTATGCAACTTTGCCAGAAAGAAATAGAACTGATTTTTATCCTCCGGCATTGAAATCACAATCAATTGAAGCTGGCAAGGTAGAAGCTGGGCGTTTCCGCAGATTGGACACTACACGCTATACTATTGACAAGAACTTAGGTGTTTTGAAAATTAGAAGTTTCAGAAAAGATAGAACTTATGCTGTTTCCTATAGAACAGAGGGAATTTCTACGGATACGACTGACGACAGATACCACGGTTATTTCGCTGTAAATACTGGATTAAAAGATACTTTAATCCTTAAATTGATGTATCGTCAGAATTTCCAACCTGGATTTAAAATTCTTTGGGATAGACAATTAAAAAACATATATCCACTTAATGCAAATCAAATTAATACCACTGATGCAAAAGTTGGAATATATTACTTTAGACAATCGAATGATTCGGCTGATGTTATAACGGGAGCACCAGATAAGCTTGTAACGATATTTGGAGTTGACCAAAGAGACCAAGCTGGACAATCCAAACCAGATGGGATGTTCGATTTGAATGGTTCTCCATTTTTCAATCCTGCCGAAGGTGAAATAATCTTTCCCAGCATAGAACCATTTAGAGATGGACTTAAGGACTATTTTACTAGAATTGGCAATCCAGCAGGTGCAGATCCATATGTATATAATGAGATTTATGATACCACAATGGAAGTTGCCAAGAGAAATACTGGTAGAGATAGATTTGTAATATCAGGTGAATTTTCAGGGAAGTCAGTTGGAAGAATTCCATTAAATGCTTTCAACTTGGCACCTGGTTCGGTGAAAGTTTCGCTTGATGGGGTTCAATTAAAAGAATATTCAGATTACATTGTTGATTACACTGGCGGAACTGTTCAAATAAAAAATGAAAGAGCTAATTTGCCTAATGCTAACTTAAAAGTAGAATACGAACAGCAAAACATTATAGATGTTGCAACCAAGACACAACTTGGTTTGCGAGCTGATATGAATTTATTCAAAGGGAGAACCACCAAAGCAGAAATGGGTATGACCTTGATGCATTATAATCAAGCTACAATTATAGATAGGGTGCAGTTGGGTCAAGAGCCAGTTGCCAACACAATGATTGGTTTTGATGGTAATTTAAAAATGGAAACACCTTGGCTGACAAAAGCAATTGATATGTTACCGTTTTTTGATACCAAGGCTCCCTCGTCATTCAATTTGAGTGGAGAATGGGCTATGGTTTTGCCAACACCCAACAAAAGAACTTCAACAGTTGCTTCCGACAACGGTGCTCCAGTAGTATATATTGATGATTTTGAAAGTGCTCAACGATCAATTCCGCTAGGCTTGAACCCGAGCCAATGGACGCATTCATCGCAACCAGAGGATACTTCAATAGGAAGCTCTAATTTGGCAAGATCTCTTTTTAGAGGGCGTACTTTTTGGTATAAAAGATTTATCCCATACGTAAATTCAAGAGAGGTCTATCCAGACAAAGAAACTTTCTCAGGTAATTCTAATATTGCACCTTTCGAGATAAATTTCGACCCAAGTTTCCGTGGTATTTATAACCAGAACCCACTATTCTTGGATAGTATAAATCCAGAATATGCAAATCAAACCCCAATATGGACAAAAGAGCTGCAAAATAGAGGGAAAATATGGGGTGGCTTTCAACGATTACTTTCTTCATTCAATACCAATTTCGATAATGAAAATATTGAATATTTAGAAATTGTGATGAAATTAGATGCCTATGAAAATACATCTCGTATGTATATAGATTTGGGGCAAGTAAGTGAGGACATTATTCCAAATGGTGCAATGGATACTGAAGATGGTAGCACTGCTGCAAGTCCAATACCAAACAATAGGATTGACATAGGTGAAGACACTGGGCTAGATACATTGAGCAACGAAAGAGAAAAAATTGTTTATCCTTTTCCATTGAATTTGGAAGCCGATCCAGCAAGAGATGATTACGTGTTTAACTTTACAGCTTTCGATGATCAAAGAAAAACAACTGATTTTGAGAAATTTAATAATTACGAAGGCAATTCTGCACTTGCTGAAATAGGGCAATTCCCAGATAAGGAAGTTTTAAATGAGAATAATGGTCAAGTAGTGTCTCTTGATAATAGTTATTTCCGATATGAATTGAATTTGAACCCCGACCCAAATAGAAATCCACAAATTGTGGGGGGGGCAAATGGCTGGTATTTATATAGAATTCCTGTAAGAAGCCCGACTAGTAAAGTTGGTAATCCTCTTTTCTCCAACATTCAATATGCTAGGGTGTTGTTCAAAGGTGGAGTACTTCAAGCAAGAATAGTTGACTGGCGATTGATTGGTGCCCAATGGCAAAGATTCCATAATTTCCAATCTAACCTTAGTCCAGTGGATTCGGCTATGCAAGTAACATTTGTGAATATATTTGAAAATAGCCGTGAACCAGATTTCTATAATATGCCTCCAGGTGTGCAACCTCCTATACAGCAAAACGTGGATCCGAATTTGCAAATCAGAACAAATGAGCAATCCCTTTCAGTATCTGTAAAAAACCTTCGCTATGGCGATGAAAGAATGGCAATTAGAATTTTCCCAAGAGTGGATTTATTCTACTACAAAAAGTTAAAATTCTTCTATCATGGCGATGGTTCAATGCCAGATAACATAAGCAGAGGTTCTACTCCAAAAGCTTATGCTTTCTTGAGATTCGGAACTGATTCAAGCAACTACTATGAATACAGGAAACCATTGCTTCGTGGATGGCAAGATGTGGAAATAGATATGGCTGAACTTACGAGTGTGAAGCAAATTAGAGATTCTCTAAATTTCCAAAATCGAACAGCAATTCCAGCTAAGAATGACCCCTTAGCAGAATACGTTGTAAGAGGTGAGCCAATATTGACCAAAGTGCAGTTCTTTGGAATTGGTATAGCCAATCCAAGCGAACGCTTTCCCAATGAATTAACCACAACTATGTGGCTTGATGAGCTTCGATTAATAGAGCCAGAAGCAAGATCGGATTGGGCTGCTGTTGCTTCGGCTGATTTGAAACTTGCCGATATAGGTACTGTATTTGCTTCTTTTAACCATACACAGCCAAACTTCCATAAGTTAGAAGAGAGATTTGGGAATAGGACAACACAAGGTAACTTTAATATTACTATAACAGGTAATTTAGAAAAGTTTGCTCCAACTAGTTTTTCGGGAATGAAAATACCGATTACATATAACCACTCTGAGTTTATTATTAATCCAGAATTTGTAGCAAATAATGATGTTAATTTGGAAAAAGCAGCACAAGCAGCAAGAAATCAATTGCCTGCCACAGCCACCGAAGCCGAAAAACAATTCGCTGCAAATAAAGTGCTTACACGCTCGCAAACATTGAAAGTGCAAGATAGTTGGGCTTTAACCTCTGTAAAGCTTGGTATTCCAATAAAGCATTGGCTGATAGATGACACTTTCAATAAGCTAACTATGGGATATTCTTATTCACAGGAATTTGAACGTTCTCCTGTTTTCGATGAAAGATTCAACTGGCTTTGGAAATTGAATTTCCAATATCAAACTCCAATTAGCGAAATCTTGGCATTTGAACCACTTGCATGGGCAAAAGATGTTCCAATTCTTGGCACTTATCAGAAATGGAAATTCAATATATTACCAACGAATATAGGCTTTGCACTCGATTTAAACAGACGAAGACAAACTGAGAAATCTAGATTCTTGGAAGTTCCTTCGCCAGTGATTAGAGATTTTACTGCAAGAAAAAATGCTCAACTTACCTGGAAGCTTTCTACTGGTGGTTTTTTAAGCCCTATAATTGATTACACAATCAATGATTTTAGCACTCTTTTGAATTATGAATTTGGAGATGACGGCAAACAAAGAACTGGTAGTGAAATCATAAAATCAATATTATTTGCAGATGGCGATGTGTTGAAATTTGGTCAAACTACTTTACACTCTCAAAACGTTGCAATTAATTTTAAACCAGTCTTGCCAGATATTGCTGGGCTGAATAAGTATTTGGATATGACTGGTTCGTTTAGCACAGATTACAACTGGAATAACCCTTTGCAAACTGACCCAGCCATAAGGGATAGAGCTAAGAATGCATCTTTCAATAATAGGTTTAGATACTCAATAGGTTTGGGGCTGCAAGCACTTGGTGAAGAGTGGTTTAAAGTATCAAAACCAAATCCATTTAAAGTGTTTGTGCCTGATACAAATACATCGGCTCTAAGCTTTATTGGGGAAGTCTTCCGAACTATATTCTTAGATTATAGAAAGTTAGATATTGCTGTGGATCAAACTAATAATGCTACTAATCCTGGTGTGCTTGGTGGCACTGGAATGAATAACTTTTGGGCAAAAGGCTTGACCGGCAGAAATAGTGAAGATATTTATGGACCAAGTTTTGCCTACCAAATGGGCTTAATTGATAACCCACACGGCTCAATTGACGTGGTTCGCTCAAGTGCATTCCCGTTCTTTTCATTTCAAACTTCGCCTGGCTTGCGTCCAGCGAACTCTATTATGCAAGATAATTTCACTCAGAAAACAAATTTAACAATAACAACTTCTCGTCCTCTTTGGAACGGAGTTACTCTCGATTTGAATTGGAAATCAACGCTTGGCTATAACAGAAACCAAACTGTAATCACTCAGCAGGATGGTGTGCCTGCTTTTAGTAATGTTATTGCTATGGAATCGGTGAGCCGCTCTTATATAAGTTTGCCATCTTTATTTGGATTTAATGCTTTTGGAAATAGGTTGGAAAATGTAGTAACAGATTTCAACCAAAAGAGAGATAGAATTAATAATGATGCTACACTTGACACAATTACAAAAAATAGAAGATTGCAAGATGCTTTGGCAGAATCCTTCTATAAAAAATTGGAAGCATTCAGTTTAACTTCTGGAGCTTCTGCAAGATTCCTGCCTAGTTTGAATTGGGGAGTTCGATGGGAAGGATTGGAAAAACTGCCTATTTGGAGCGATTTCATTAGAAGAATAGAAGTTCGCCACGCTTATGCTTCCAATTACGATGAAAGTGTGCTTATCAATGACAACGGTCGGGTAATTCAGAACCAAACTATTTCAACTGGTTTTTCACCACTAGTGGAAGTAAATTTTACTTTCGATGAAAAGAAAGTAGATGGCAGACTTACTGCTGGAATAAAGTGGAATAATACAAATAGTTTTAATTTGAATACAGCTTCAAAATCTGCAATCAATGGGCAAACCACTAATGAGATTACAGCAACTGGTGCATACAATATGCGTGGGTTGAAAATGGCTTTGCTGGGATTAGATTTGCAAAATGATTTAGAAGTGTCATTCCTTTTTACTTACAAACACAATGCCACTTCGAGCTTTGATGTGTTGAAACCAAATCAAACTAGTGAAGCTGGTCAACAAATTAAAGGCGATACTCAAATTATTATTGAACCAAAAGCACGATATACTCTTAGCAATCGAGTGACTGCAACTGCCTTTTTTCGCTATGAAAGTACAAATAGCGAAGGAGCTTCATCGCCAGGATTTTCTACTACACAATTTGGGGTGGATTTGAGAATATCTATATCTGGTGGCAGATAGGAATTTCGGCAACAAAATAAACCAAAATTTCTTTATATTTGCAGACTAAATAAATTTATTTTTAGCGAATGACACAATTATTATCAGTAATTATTCCTGCATTTAATGAAGAAGAGCGAATAGCTTTGACTTTAACAAAGATATATGATTATCTGAATGGACTAAATTATAATTTTGAGTTAATCGTTGTTGACGATGGCTCTACAGATAGTACAGTTTCATTAGTTGAAAGTAACTTCCCTAAAGTACAAATCATTAAGCAGCAACAGAATATGGGCAAAGGTGCTGCTGTCCGCAGAGGAATGATGGAAGCAAAAGGTACTTTGCGACTTTTTACAGATGCAGACCTATCCACCCCAATTTATGAGCTAAAGAAATTCATACCTGTAATTGAAAATGGATTCGATATAGCTATTGGCAATAGAGCTCTTCAAAGTGAATTAATCAAAGAGCATCAGCCTTTTTATAGGGAAATGATGGGTAAAACATTCAATAAAATCGTACAGCTTTTGGTGGTGCGTGGCATTAGCGATACTCAATGTGGGTTTAAACTTTTTACCGAAAAAGCTGCTATGGATATATTCTCCAAAGCAGAAATCAATGGATTCAGCTTCGATGTGGAAGCAGTTTACTTAGCAGGTAAAATGGGTTATAAAATTAAAGAAATCCCAGTTGAGTGGTACAACGATGACCGCAGCAAAGTCCATCCTATAAAAGATTCATTAAAAATGCTGATAGAAATTATGAGAATTAGAAACTTACACAAGAATTAAGTTAAGTTTTAACTATGTGGCTATTGCTTAAATCTTTATTGCAGTAATTAATATATCTTCGCCAATAGTTTCAGTTTTGCTGAATTTAAGTTCTTTTGCATCTTTCACACTAGCTATATTTAATTCAGAAAATGAGTTCATCCCATTTCCAAATAGTTTTGGAGCTACGAATATTTTAATTTCGTCGAAAAGTTGCTCTTTCAAAAAGCTAGAGTATATCTTAGAACCGCCTTCCACCATTATTGAAGCTATGTTGTAATCTTTAGCAAGGATTTCCAATGTCTCTTTTAAATCGAGATTCCCTTCGGAGTTTAATTTTACTCCAATTACTTTAATTAAACCCAGTCTCAAATTTTCAGCTTTCTGAGTTTTAACTAATGATTTTTCGCAAACAACAATAGTATTAGCTTTGAATTCATCGTTGAAAAGCTTTATTGTAAGTGGTAAGGTTAACTTATTATCTAAAATTATTCTAAATGGTTGTCTGCCTTCTACATCTCGAACAGTTAAACTTGGATTGTCGGCTTGAACTGTACCAGAGCCGACAAGAATAGCATCATACTCTGCTCTAAATTGGTGAACAAGTTTTCGGCTTTCTTCAGATGTTATCCATTTTGAGCTGCCTCTATTTGTAGCTATAAAGCCATCAAGCGTTTGTGCAATTTTTATCATCACGTAAGGTGTTAAAGTGGTGATATATTTAATGAAGGATTTGTTCAATTCTTGACACTCAGCTTCCAGTACCCCAATTTCCACTTCAATTCCAGCTTTCTGTAACTTGGCTATTCCTTTGCCAGACACCAGTAGATTTGGGTCTTGCATTCCTATAACTACTTTTTTGAACTTACCCATAATAATTGCATCCACGCAAGCAGCAGTTTTGCCTTTATGGGCACAAGGTTCTAAATTGACAAAAATTGTACAGTCAGTAAAGTCGAAAATTTTTGCATTCCTGATTGCATTAACTTCTGCGTGTGCTTCGCCAAATTTTTCGTGCCAGCCCTCGCCAATAATTGCATCATTCTTCACTATAACCGCACCAACTAGTGGGTTGGGTGATACTTTACCAATGCCATTTTGTGCCAATTCAATAGCACGATTCATATAAAATATGCCGTCTTTCAATTACAACCTTTGTATATTTGTATAAGTAATCGGTTACTCATTAAGCAAAAATAAATGAAAAAATTGTTATTCGTATGCTGTTTATTAACATTCTCGCAAAATTTATTTTCTAGGAACATACTTGGACTAGAATCGAACTTAGAACCGAGGCGAATTGTGAATTTCCCAACTGCTGGTGTGCTGCCAAAAAGTTCCTTTGCCAGCTATACTGGACTTGGTACATTTGGCAACACAATGCTCGAAATAGCTTATTCGCCAATGGTAAATTTTGAATTTGGATTAGCATATTCTTCACGTAACTTCGTTGGCACAGGCGATATGGATTTTCAAACTTTGCCTGGTGTACGTTTAAAGTATAGATTTATAGATGAAACCAATACTATGCCTGCTATAGCTATCGGTTTTGAATCGCAAGGATTTGGTTTTTTTGCCAAAGGGAACAATCGCTTTGAGCAGCTTTCGCCAGGTCTATTTTTCGTAGCTTCTCGCAATTTCAGCGTACCTATAGGAATGTTATCACTACATTTGGGAGCAAATTATAATTTTGAAGAAAGCAGAGCAACAAGTAGGGGTTATAATTTATATATTGGAATGGAGCAGACATTGGGTAGTCGCCTTTCTTTGAATGCAGAATTCAATGGCAATCTCAATGACAACAACAGTAATTTCACAAATAAGCGGCTGATTTTAAATACATCGTTAAAGTATGCAGTAACGAGTAAAGTTAATTTAGAATTGAAACTGGAAGATTTGCTTGGCAGCTATATCAGAACTCAAAGTTGGAGAAGGGGAGTAGCATTGGAATATGCAAGCTATTTCTAGCTTAAGGTAGTTTCTGAGTTTTATAATGGTAAATAAATTTAGGGTTAATATTAATTACTTCTATATTCCTCGGGCAAATTATCCTCGGCTGAATTAGCCCTGTTTCATCGGTCATAATGTTTTTATAGTCTATCAAAGCAGTTATTGATTCTTGATTGATATTCTCAATTTGATTTATACCTCCACGAAGAGTAACAGAAATAAGTCTTGGCTGAATGATATCTAGGGTTTGGAAATTTGCTGGTTCAAATTTAACAGGAATATCGTGAATAGTGATCTCTGCTAATTTCTGTACATTCACAGTTATTTCCACATAAGCAAGTGGAAGCTTAAATTTATTGCGAATAGAATCTACAATAGCCACTTTCACAGTAGTTTGTTTGCTCACATTTTCTAGTTTTATTTTTTGGGTGAATACCTGAGTTAAACTTTTGATAAGATTTTCATTCCCCCAAATTTTCATTTTTTCTGGTTTCACAATGATTTCGCCAACAAGAACGTAATCTTTTGCTGGCTTTATTGTGATATTGGGAAGAATATCCACCGTAGTTTCTTTGACTATACCAGCTTTTATTGGTATGATTTCTGGGCTGATTTCTTTGGTTTCCACATTTGAGAAATTTTCTAAAGATTTTATTAATAAGGAACGTGGAATATTGTAATTTTCATCTTTGAAATCCGATGGATCTAAATTTACGTTGCAAACTTTATTATTATTGAAGAAAAGCAAATTGAACAAATGCCAACCATTTCCTTTTACTTGCACATTGATATCTACAGGAATGGCATTTTCGATAGCCCTTGTTTGGGGCATATTCAAATTCAGTGGCACTTGCACAACAGTGTTGTAAGTCTCGTTCAAACTGGTGTAGCACCAAAGAGCTATTGCAAAAACAATAGAGCCAAATAGTGAACGACTGGATATACCAACTAGTTTATCCCGTAACCACTTTGCAGTTCTATTAATCATTCCCGTTTGCAATATAAAGCTCCATTTTGCTTAATTTGATTACTTCCGACTTCAAATTATTGATTTCTTTTGCAATCTCCAATTTTTCGTCGAAAGTTTCTTTAGTTTTCGATAATTGTTCTAATATTTTTATTTCGTTTTGGATACGAATAGTTTTCAATTTTGTGATGCAATCAATAGCAGCTGCAGCATAATCGAAATCTTCAATGTTCATTCCAGCATTTCGGAAATCTTCAAGTGGAACAGAATTTAGAATAACCAAAGCTAAAAGTTCGCTTTTGATTTCTTGGGGAATTTCAACAGATTCCATAATTTCATTTTCCAAGTTGCCAATCCCACTATCTTGAATCATAGAAAGAGCAGTTAATATATCTCTACCTTTTTTTGTAGTGCAAAGGTCGGTATTGAATTCTAATTCATCGAAAAGCATATTCAATTCTTTGAAGCCAAGCAAACAATAGCGAATCAATGTCATTTCTGTAAAGTCAATACCTTTTGTAATTTTATGGATATATGTTTCAATATCTTCAAATTCTTGATTTATTTCTTGGCTAGAAATAAATTTAAGTGGTTCGGACTTTTTGCTGTTGTATTCGGCTTTAATCTCTATATCTACTTTCTCAGCATATATTTTGCGTAAAGTGTTTTCGCTAACGTTAGCAGCAATTGCAAGCTCGCTTAAATAGAAATCGTGCTGTAAAGCATCGGGTATTTTAAATATCTGATCAATAAGTTCACGAGTAGCTCTGGATTTTTCACCAGGGTCGTCGAATCTGCCTTTCTCTTTTGCAAGATTCATTTTAAATTTAATAAAATTGACTTTCTTATCCAGATAGAAATCGAATGCCTGTTTGCCACGCTTTCTAATTATACTGTCGGGATCTTCTCCTTCTGGCAAATTAACTATGGAAATATTAAAGCCATCTTCAAGTGCATATTCAATTCCTCGCTCTGTTGCTTTTTGTCCAGCTCCATCGCTATCAAATATGAAAACTATATCATTTGTATATTGGGAAAGTAATTTCAATTGTTCTTTTGTTAGAGCTGTTCCACTTGAAGCAACAACATTAATCACCCCTGCTTGATTTAATGAAATCACATCGGCATAGCCCTCGGTCATTATTGCAAAACGTTTATCTCTTATAGCTGTTTTTGCTTCGTATAGCCCATAAAGAATTTTACTTTTACTATAAACTAATGACTCTGGTGAGTTGATATACTTGGCACTTTTCTGTTCTTCTGCCAAATCTCTAGCACCGAAGCCAACAACACGCCCCATAATATCTCGAATAGGAAACATAGCCCTATCTCGGAATCTATCGTAGTAGCCATTGCCTTTTTCTTTGGCAATTACTAATCCAGCATCTTCTAATATCTCGAAACTATAACCTTGATTTTGCAGATGCTTCATTCCAGCATCCCAAGAATCGGCAGAATAGCCCAAACGGAATTGTTTTATTGTTTCATTTGTGAAGTCACGCTTTGCAAAAAAAGTTTTTGCTTTTTGATTTGGATCTTTTGCAAGTTGCTCTTGAAAGAAATAGCAAAGTGAATCCAATGCTTTGAATACCATCTCTCTTTTGGTAACTTCTGGGCTTTGGCGTTTGTTTTCTTCTTCTAACGATATACCATATCTGCGGGAAAGATATTCAAGTGCTTCCACATAAGTATAGCTGTTATATTCCATAAGGAAAGTAACAGAATTTCCACTTTTGTGGCAACCGAAGCAGTGGTAAATTCCTTTATCGGGAGATACTACAAATGAAGGTGTTTTCTCATTGTGGAAAGGGCAACGACCTTTATAATTCTTTCCATTTTTAATCAATGAAACGAACTCCCCAACTACGTCTAAAACGTTGGCGGCATTTTTAACTTCATCAACACTTTCTTTTGTATATGACATTTAATTGCGTTTAAAGATTGCTTAATTTAGTAAAATTATATTTCGTCGAATATTTCAGAATCCAAGCCCAAATCAAAAAACTCTGAATGTAGCAATTTAACACTTGCTTCCAAGTCGGCTTCTTTCACCATTATTGTTAAGTTCACTTCCGATGCACCGAAGCTCACCATAAGTATATTTGTTCCTTTCAGCACCCCAAAAAATTTGGCAGCAATACCAGCTGTTAGTTTAATTCCATCGCCAACGACTGAAATCACTGCATTATTGGAGCTTGTTTCAACTGATGAGAACTGCTCTAATTCTGATTTAATTTTTTGTAAATTTTTAGTGTCATCTATTGTGAGCGATATAGAAACTTCCGATGTGGTTACTATATCTACAGAAGTTTCATTAGCTTTGAAAATTTCAAATACCTTCGCTAAGAAACCATAAGCACCAAGCATTCGGTTCGATGTTACATTGATAATTGTAATGTTTTTTCGGAATGCAATTGCTTTAATCGTCTGAATGTTTTTTGAATTAGAAACAATGGTTGTTCCAGTGCCATTCGGATTGAAAGTATTTTTCACAATAACAGGAATATTCTTTTCAATTGCAGGAAGAATCGTTTTTGGGTGCAACACTTTAGCCCCGAAATAAGCTAACTCGCCAGCTTCTTTATAAGACATTTGGCTGATTTTCTTAGCATTTGGTATAAGTCTTGGGTCGCAAGTTAAAATTCCATCTACATCTGTCCAAATTTCTAATTTATCGGCATGCAAAGCACCAGCATATATTGCAGCACTATAATCAGAGCCGCCTCTGCCCAATGTAGTTGATTTGCCACTATAGCTTTTACCGATAAACCCACCGCAAATAATTACATCGCAGTCTTTAAAAGCTAAATCGAAATTGTCTTTAATGTTTGAATAAGTCAATTGAAAATCAACATTTGCTTCTCCAAAGTTTTCGTCAGTTGTAATTAAGTTAGTGGAATCTTTATGGCAAACTTTAATTCCAGCTTTAGCCAAAGCTAAACCTATAATAGCAGAAGAAAGTCTTTCTCCTTTGGATACTATTGCTTCTTTAATTTCAATAGAGTTGCTTTTAGAATTGGCATAAGATTTAAGCTCTGCGAATTCTTTTAGAATCACTTCTTGCTCTGCTTCGCCCAATAAAGTATAAGCAACTGCCTTATGCAAATCTTCTAAATTGATAAATTTGTCGTTGTAAAGATTGGTTCCAATAGAGTTATAGAGGTCTATTAGCTTGTCAGTTACTTTGGAAAATGCAGAAACAACCACAACTATCTTTTCGTTTTTCAGCGAAGAGACTATATTTATTACATTGGTTATTGCGTTGGCATCTTGAACAGATGTACCGCCAAATTTCATTACACGCATAGAATTAAATAAATTTATGTTAATTTTCAATATTCAAAATTAACTATTCTTAAAATCATTTTGAGGAATTTTGTGAAATTCATCTCCACATTAATAGCATTATTGTTAATATCTTTGGTATTGCAAGCTAAGGCACCAGCTTTTAAATCTGCTTCAATATTAGGACAGATTTCTGAAAGTACAATAGATGAAGCTTCTGGCTTGGGTATATCAAGAAAAAATCTTGGAATAATTTATACTCACAATGATGGAAGCCAAGGCAAAGTCTTTGCTTTGAATTTGAAAGGTGATTTAATTGCAATTTTAAATTTGCCGACTGGCATAATTAAAACAAATTCTGATTTTGAAGATATTGCTGTGGGTGTTGGCCCAGAAAATGGAATTAGTTATATTTATTTTGGAGACTTCGGAGATAACAATGCTCTACGAACTAACAAAAGCGTTATTCGATTTCCAGAACCAATTATTGATGCCAATAAACCACAAGAAAACTTAACAATTAGTAATATTGATGTGATAAATTTTAAATTCGATGACGGACTTAGAGATTGCGAAACTTTAATGATAGACCCATGGACTAAAGATATTATTCTGGTAAGCAAACGAGAAACTTTTGTCGCTGCATATACATTGAGCAATGAAGAAATTCCAAGTGATAACGAATACACTGCTAAGAAAATCAGTACTCTTAAATTTGGAAAGGGCAGTTTTGCTGGGTCGGGAGTAACTGGTGGAGATATTTCGAGCGACGGCAAAGAAATATTAATTAGAGATTACGGGAATATGTACTATTTCTCTAGAGATATAGGTGAAGATTTGGGTTCAGTGTTAAGTAAAGACCCTGACAAAATCCCACAATACAATTTATTTCCTAATATAGAACCACAGGGCGAGGCAGTAGCTTGGGACTCTGATGCTAGTAGTTTTTATACTACAAGTGAAACTAAAGCAGGAATAAAATCTAGTATTACTCAATTTAAAAAAGAAACAACCGAAATATTAAATCAAAAAAAAAGTACAAATCCAATTGAAATAATTGGGAATAAATTACAAATTAATCAAACTGATTTAGTTGGATTTGGCAGATTGGAAATATACAATTCTCTTTCAAGATTGTTGGAGAATTATCACATTAGTGAAAAAAATGTAGTAATTTCTTTGGAAAAATTGGAAACTGGCACATATTTCGTTAGATACATTTGTGGAGAAACTCCATTTTTTGAAAAATTCAATATTGTAAAGTAAAGTGTCAAAATCTTGGGAATACATAGAGAAGTTTACATTCGGCATATTTAAGCCAGGGCGACCTGTATCTGAATATATCGCATTTATATTCATTGCTGTGGGTGTAACAATTTTCATATTAGTATTCACCGGCTCTAAGTTCGATAGTGTTAACGTTTTCAAGTCTGAACATATTGATATTAAGGAGTTTGGTGACTTTCTTGGTGGGGCTGTGGGGTCGCTTTGGTCTCTAGCGGGAGTTTTGTTGTTCTACGCAGCATTAGCCGATCAGCGTAAGGATTTGGAAGAGCAAAAAGAAATTCTTGCTATGCAAATTCGTGAAACTGTGAACCAAACTAAGGAGTTCAGACAGCAAAATGAAACTGCAACCGAGCAAAAAAATGAGGGTACTTTCTTTCAATTGCTCCGTTTCCACAATGAAATTATTACTTCTATTACTTTAGAAATTCAAGATATGGACTTTTCTGATGGTTCAAGCACTGTGCGAGTTATCAACGGAAGAAAGTCATTTGTTGAATATTATGATATTTATAAGCGATTTTTCAATACTCAATTTGAAACCTACTCGTCGGGTGGGATAGACAAAGAGGTGTTGCAAATTGTTATCAATACTTCTTATGACCAGTTTTATGAGGAATATCAAGCCGATTTGGGGCACTATTTTAGGAATATATACAATATTCTGAAATTCGTAGATGTAATGGCGGATACTTATAGAAACTTTTATTTGTCATTATTGCTTGCCCAACTTTCAAATAATGAAGTAGCTTTACTTTTCTATCATTGCATTGCTCCAGAAAATAAAAACTTTAAGCAATTAATTGAAAAATATGGCTTAATGTCAACTGTGCCTGACGATGAAATCACTTCTATGTGCAAAGTTCTATATAATTCAGTAGCATTTGGAGAAAATAGTCTGGGCGAAGATGATGATTTCAATTCTAGTTATGGAGCTGGTTTCGATTCATCAAATAATGAAAGAGGCAATGAACATAAATCGCCTTATTCAAAACAAAATGGAAAAATAAAGCTTAGTGATTTGTATGGCGATGAGATTCACACCGCAAGCAAAAGCTCTGAAAGCAGCAGTTTGATATATGATAAATTAACTAAACTTTATGAAAAGAACCCAAGGACTCAGGAAGAAATAGCTGATACTGAGGAAAATTACAATGATGATTATAACGATAATGAAGATATTAATCCAATTTTAGCAAAGTTCAAATCTATCAATTCTGCTTCAAGCAATGAAAGTGGAGATGACGAAGAAGATTTTAGCGATAATTCTATATTAGCCAAACTATCTAAAATTAGAAAAGATACTAATGATTTTTCAGAAGAAGGAAATCAATATTCAATTCCAAGAGTACCTTCATTTGCAGAAAACAATGCTATTACAAATGATGATGATTTGGCAAGCAGCTTGATGGCAAAGCTATCCAAAGTTAAAAAGGGCTATGATGCTGGAATGCAAATTGAAGAAGAAGCTCCAAGTTTCTATACTCCTAAAATCAGAGAAGATAATACTGACCTTAGCGAAAATAGCATAACTGCAAAACTTGCTAAATTGAAAAAGAATACTAATAGTGATTTAGATAATTATGAAGAAGAAGACTCTTTTTTGACTGCTCCTTCTGAAACTCCATTTAATAATTATAGTGCCGATGATGAAGACGATGATTTAGCTGCGTCGCTACTTTCAAAATTGAAAAATATTAAGAAAGATTCAGACTTTTTGCAAGATGATGAACTAGAAGACAGTTTCTTTTCTGCACTTGATGAAAATGAAGATGTCGAAGATGATTTAGATTCCAATCTTTTGAATAAATTAAAAAATATTAAAAAAGATGAGGATTTTCTGAATGAAAATTCTGATGACTTTTTCCAACAAGATGAAGATGTTTCCGAAGAAGATTTGAATTCTGCTTTAATGCAAAAGCTAAAGGGTATTGGTAAACCTTACAATTCAGATGGCGATAGCCAAGACGAAGAAGAAGAAAGTGAAGGTGGTTTCTTTAATTCGAACTTTGCAGAAGAAAAAGATATTCTTTCTAAATTCCAAAATATGAAAGATATTGAAAATGCTGACGAAGTACCCGAGGAATTGACATCAAACTCGGACACTACTAATGTGAGCTATGCAGATATTGGGACGCTGAAAAGCAAATTAAATGCTTTTAATTCAGATGATTCTGGAATTGATGACGAAGAAGATATTTATAACAGCGATAATTTCGATTTGAGCGGACTGGAAGATGACGACGAATTTGGTAGCTTCTTTAGCTCTGCAAATGAAGAAGAAGAAGAAGAAGTAAACTTTGATGATTTGAAAAGTAGAATTAAAGGACTGCAAAACGTTGACACAGAAGACATTGAGAAAATAATTCTTTCGGAAGATGGCATTGAGTTAGATGAAGAAGCTGAAAGAGAATTGGCTGAAAGAATTAAAACTGACGAAGCAAAAACTAATGTAGAAAACGCTGCCAGAAAAAATATTGAAAGCACTAAAGAAAACTCTTCGTCAAACGTTACCAAATCGGAAGCTAAACCAATTTCTCAAAATCCTAATTTGGGCTTTACTCCTAAGGACGTGTCCCCAAAATTAACTTCATTATCGAAACTAATGAACAAAGGTAAATAGTTTTCACAAATTAAAAAATTGTTTAGATTAGATTTTTATTTTAAATTGCATTCTAAATGATTGCTAAAATCAAACGAAAATAGAGTTTTTTGCCAATGGCGATAATAGACACACTAAAAAGATCTCAAGAATTAGCATCTTTGCCGCATATTGCAAGCAAGGTTTTGAAGCTAATTCAGAACAAAAAAGTAGAACTTGGCGAAATTGCGAGAGTAATTGAAGCTGATCCTATTCTATCAATGAAACTTATTAGAGTTGCAAACTCACCTATTTTCGCTACTCGAACTAAAATTACTTCCATTACACATGCACTTATGCTATTAGGAACAAAAAGAATTTCCAATATAGTTTTGAGTGTTTCTATTTATTCTAAATTCTTTATGAACACGCACAAAGGTGCTGCTGTTTTGATGGAAAGATTTTTCAACCACTCCTATTTGACTGGAAATACTTCTAAAGCTTTTGCACAGCATTTGAAACTTCGCTTCAACGACAATGAATTTATTGGTGGTTTGCTCCACGATATTGGCAAAATGGCGATGCTTCAAGTCCATCCAAGGGAATACTCTCTTGTTCACAAAATGATTCGTGAAGAAGGACTATATGATTTGGATGCAGAAAAAGAAGTGTTTGGCGAAAACCATATAGAAGTTGGTATACAAGTGGCTCAACTTTGGAAATTGCCAGAAGAAATAATAATGATTATTGCTTTTTATCGCAATCCATCAGTTACAGATGAATTTAAAGATTTGGTGGCAACAGTTGGCTTCTGCGATTTCTTCTGCAAAATGCGAGCAAATAGATTGGTAAAAGACGAAACTGCTGACTTCAAATACGAGCAAACAGAAGCATGGCGAGTACTTTGCCAAGCATATCCTGACTTCAAAACATACAACCAAGCCGAAATTACTGAACTGCTTGATGAAACAATAAGATTGGCGCCTGATTCGTTATCAGCATTTAAGTAAGTCTAACGATATAATGAATTCTTAAATGAGCGAATCTAATACTAGCAATGTTAAAATCGTTTTAGCTACTGCAATTGGCGGAGCTTTAGCTGCTATAGTAAACGTTCTAATTTTCACATTTGCCCATTCTTTCGGTTTAATCCCCGATTCTGTAATAATTCCAGGAGCAAACGCTCCGCTAACAATTCCTCCAGTAGCTATTGCATCATTAATTCCTTCCATTATCGCTGGAATTGGCTTTGCAATTATGAAAAAGTATTTCAAAAAAGCTTTTATTATCTTTTTTGCTTTATCAATAGTTTTATTACTTCTTTCATTTCTTTCACCAATGACAATTCCTAATGCACCGAGAGAAATGATAATTTCTTTGAACACAATGCATGTGGTTGTGGTAGCATTTATTTTGCTTTCAATTAGAAAAGCAATTGGTATATAATTACAATTAAAGTAACAAATGATTGATTTAGATTTAATCAAAAGTTCTAAAAAAGAATTGCCTAATTCAGACAAAATGCCATTGCTTTTTGTGGGACACGGCAGTCCTATGAATGCTATTACTGTAAATAAATACAGCACAAGTTGGAAAGAAGTTGGGCAGCAGCTTACACCACCAAATGCTATACTTTGCATTTCGGCTCATTGGCTAACTAATAATACTTCAGTTGCTATGGTGGAAAATCCAAAAACTATTCATGACTTTAGTGGTTTCCCAGACGAACTATTTCAGCAGCAGTACCCTGCTCCTGGAGCTCCCGATTATGCAAGATACACAATTAAAAATGTGCAAAATTTTGCAATTAAAGGCGATTTTGAGTGGGGTTTAGACCACGGTGCTTGGTCAGTACTCCAAAATATGTACCCCAAAGCAAACATTCCTGTTTACCAAATGAGTATAAACTATGGCGAGACAATAGCATACCACTACCAATTGGCTAAGAAATTAGCTTTTCTTCGCAGAAAAGGTGTGCTTATAGTTTGCAGTGGAAATATAGTACACAACCTAAGAATGATTAAATGGAGAGAGGACACTGGAGCTTACGACTGGGCAATTGAATTCGACAACTTAGTCAAAAATAGTATAGAACAAAAAGATGACAGTACATTAATTGATTTAGAGAAAATTAGTACATTAGTAAAAATAGCTCATCCAACTATTGACCACTACTTACCATTAATATACACCATTGGATTAAGAGAAAAAGAAGACGAACTTTCTTTTTTCAACGACGATTTCGATATGGGCTCGATAAGTATGCGAAGCATAATATTGAAATAGTTAAGAGCAAAAAAACAACTTGCTTTATTTCTCTCAATTAAGGTAGATGTCAGCTTGCTGACAGAAGGTGTTAGCACAGCCAAGAAATTCAGAAAACAACTTGCTTTATTTCTCCCTATTAAGGGAGATGTCAGCTTGCTGACAGAGGGTGATAGCACAGCCAAGAAATTCAGAAATGTCTGAACAAGATAATAGAAATAAAAATTTTGCAAAAGTTTTCCACATCTCAAAATATGTATTGCATTATGTTTTTTTTTTATTTTATATTTGTTTAAAATTATTAATGAAATTGATAAAAATCTATAATATATCCCTTATACGTATTACGAGATTTTTTGTTGAGTGAATCGCAAAGGGAAATAATGTTAAATATTTTTAATAATTAACAAAAAGGTTTTTAAAATGAAAAAGATTATAGGATTAGCAGTTGTTTTAATTTTAATTATTGCAGCGGTACAATTAAATGCAACATCTGTAAAAGGTGGACGAAGTAAATGCAGTGCAAATTCAACATTGGGTGGTTCATGCGAGACAAATTGTCAATCCCCATTAGTAGCTAAATGTTCTGGTGATTTAATTAGTGCAGATTGTCAATGTGTAACAGGATCAACTGAAATTATTAGGGTTAAACCAAGTTTAAGCCAACAAAATTTGACCGATGCTAACGATTTAAAAACATATTGTACTAATTATGGCACAGGAACTATGTCTGGATTGGTACCTAAAATAACAGATGTAATGACAGCATTCGCATCTGGAACAGATGCACAATATACTGCTGCCGAAGATAGTTATACTACGTATTTCCTTTCACAATTATCAACTTCTGAGAAATCAGATATTAATAATTGGGTTAAAGGAAGAGGATATCCTGGCTTTTAATTAAATCGAGGGTTGATATTAAAAAATCAACCCTCATATTTTGTAAATTATATTTAACTAGGTAAATAAAAATGAAAAAACTAACATTTTTAATAGCATTTTTTTTTTTTATGTACAATAATTTATTTACAAAAGAAATTAGTATTTCTTTTGTAAATATAAATGATAATAAAAACAATATTGTAATTATTGGTGAAAATGGAGTTGATACATTATAC
>CAZYXG010000023.1:0-32375 GCA_964650885.1 uncultured Hyphomicrobiales bacterium
ACTAATTGAAAAAGTCGGCACAAGAGATAATTATTATTATAATTTTGAATTAGCTTAACAGGAATTGTATTTTCTCCAGATTCAAGATATATGGCAACTGGAACCGCTGGAAGTAGTGAACTGCTAAATGATATTCATATTTGGGATGTTGAGCTTGGTAAATTAGCTTATAAATACAGTAATGGTAGCAAGCATATTTGTATTCAAAATTACTTGGCATTTTCTAGTAATAGCAAATTATTATTGGGTTGGTCAACAAACGGAATTGCAATCTATAATGCAATATATACTACTACAAAAATAGATCCAGTAATAGGGGAAGATATTATTCTTTTACCAAATCCAATAAAGGCTGAAATTGACTTAAATAAATATAACTTTAAAGAAGGAAAACTTAAAATTGAATTAATTGACCAAACTGGGAAAATATTAAATATATTATTTGATAATACTTATGCTGACAAAGTCTTTTTTTTAATTTAAGTAATATTCGACAGGGCATATATTTTTAAATATCTCACAAACGAATATTTCAAATGTGTATAAATTTATTAAGGAGTGAGGGAATGAAACATAACAATTACTTCACTCAGTTAAGAATGACAATGTTTGTTATTCTGCTTTCAATAAATATTTATAGCTAAACAACTCATCCAACTCAACGCCGGTTGATATAGTAGTTTCGATTTGACACTTTACAGGAATCACAAGTAATGAAATTTTCTTGTTTTTCCTCCTTTTCTTTATGCTTACCCATTTTATTCTTAAATTGCAGTATCTTTAACTTACAATTGAAAAAATTCTAATGGATTTAAAAGAAAAAGTGAAAAATATTGCTAATTTGGCAAATTTGGAATACTCCGAGCAAGAGCTTGAGCAGTTCATTCCACAGTTTGAGCAAATTCTTAGCTATATTGACACGATTAATAAGTTGGATTTGACAGATGTGGAACCACTAACCCAAATCCCAACTGGCACTACCCCGCTTCGTCCCGACGAGATTGGCGAAACAGTTTCCCAAAAAGATGCCTTGAAAAATGCTGGCAAGAAGAATGATAATTTCTTCAAAGTTCCTAAAGTTTTTGAATAATTTTTGTAGTTTGTGAAATAAAATGAAATTTAGAGAAGAAAGAGATTTGACTGCCATTGGTGTGATTCCAGCAAGAATTGCATCAACTCGTTTGCCTGCAAAACCATTACATAAATTAAATGGTAAAACATTAATCGAAAGAGTTTGGGAGCGAGCAATTGCAGCTAAGAACTTGAATAAATTAGTGGTTGCCACCGACAGCCAAGAAATAATAGATGCAGTGCGTGCATTTGGCGGCGAAGCAATTATGACTTCGCCTGATTTGCCAACTGGAACAGATAGAATTTATAAGGCAGTTCAGGAATTGGGTGACGATAGCGATTTGGTTTTCAATATTCAAGGCGATGAACCATTGCTAATTGGTGAAGATTTGGATTTGCTTTTCAATAGATTTGCGATTTCCCTTTGCGATGTGGGAACACTAATCAAAAGAATTGATTCAATTGATGAGCTTTTTGCTGATTCTGTTGTGAAAGTGGCAATTGAAATGGACAATAAAGCTTTATATTTCAGCCGTTCACCAATTCCATTCACTCGTGGGGTGGAAAAAGAAGATTGGCTAAAATCTCAAGTATATTGGAAACATATAGGCATTTATTGCTACAGAAGAAAGGCACTCGATGATTTTTATCGTCTGCCACAAACTGATTTGGAAGTTTCCGAAAGCTTGGAGCAATTAAGACTTTTGCAAAATGGAAACAAATTCCTTTGTGTAGAAACAAAAAATGAATATTTTGCCATTGATACTCCTGAAGATGTGGCAAAAGTAGAAAAATATATGACAGCAAATGGTATTGATTAATCAGCCATGACGATTAGCGATTATATAGAAATGCAAGAAAAAGACTGGCAAAGACAGTTGTTGCAATTGCTAAGAGAAGCAACTCTTGATTATGGCTCTGGTATTAAAGAATCGTTGAAATATAAAATTCCATTTTATTCCAGAAATCATCATTTGATTTTCTTGAATGTGCCATCTAAAAAAGATATTGTGCAAGTTGGTTTCTATTGGGGAGCTTTGCTGAGTAGGGATTTAACTTTTCTGGAAAGTAATGACAAAAAGCAAATAAGGCATTTGAGTTTCAAAAGTGTTGAGAATTTTGAAGACAGATACGATGAATTTAATCAAGCAATGATTGCTTCTATAGAGTTGGACGATAAAATATTGGCAATAAAGAAGCTGAAAATCCCAATTACAAAAATATTAAAGGGTGAAATTTCATTTGAATAAAAGAAGAGAAATAAGTTTTGCATTTATACTGATGTTTGCTATAGTTTTCACATTGGCATCTTGTACAAAAAGCGACGATGTTGATTTGGGTCAAGCTAATACTTCAAACCAAGATTCGCTTGAAACAGAGGTGGATATTGCTTTGGAGCTAAATGATTCGCTCTACCAAACAAAGTTCGGTAAGGAAGTTATCTCTGAAAAGAAAATAATGGAGATTCTTTACGATAAGCATTTCGACACCACAAAGAATATCTCGCATTGGAAACCAAAGAAAAACGACTTAAACCAGTTCAATATAAAGATTAGCCCCGATGGAATGATTCACACAAAACTGCATTTAATTCATTTGTTTGAAATAGATTCCATTCCTCATTTAGTAGTGCTTACAACTACATCGAAAAGAGATGAAAACGAAGAAATTATAGATAATTCAATTGGGGCCTCTCCAATTGTAGGGGCAGCATTATTCAAAAACATTGGCAAAAAATGGTACTTACAAACAGTTAACAAAAACATAGGTCAGTTTGGCTCGTTTGGTAAACTTAGCACTCCAACTTTTGCAAAGATTGGCGAAAGGAACTATGGCTTTTTTATAACATCTGTGAAAGAAAAAGAAGCAATATACAAAGGCAACTTGAAGCTAATTAGTATAAACAACAACAACTTCAAGCTACTTGGCATATTCCCAACTTGGGAAGAAAAATTAAGTACGGAAGAAGCAGTATTAGAAAATATGACTTATTCTGATATTCAAATATTACCAGAGAAGAACAAACCTTTTTTTGATATTAGAATTCGAACAGCTGGAAATATAATGCTGAACCCAGAAATTAAATCATCGGTGATAACTTTTTGCGATGAAATAAAGCTTTATAGCTTTAGAGATAAAGAAAAAGAATACAAACTTTCAGCTAATTCATTCATAAAAAGTTTCCGACCACTCGAACAGGAAAGAATTTTTGGTTTCCGATACCACTGGGGACAGAATGAAATCCATGAATGAGCTAAATTAAATTTCTCATTTAAAATAATTATTTGTAATGTTTTAGTTAAAAATTCGACTACTTAAATATAGACGATTACTAATTTTAGGAAAATTGTGAAAATCAGACTTACATTATTATTGTTTTCTATTGGCTTTATAGCTCAATCCTGCGGCGATGTGAAAACGACATGCGACCCAATTGCCACTACTGGTGCGACTATAACAAAAGCATCACTTTCAAGCATACAAACTACTGTTTTCGACAAACAATGTGCTACTGCGGGCTGCCACGATGTAGGCGGAGATAGTCCATTATTGACAGCAGGAAAATCATACGCTGAATTGATAAACGGAACTTCGCAGAATAATGGTTCCCTTTTAGTGAAAGCAAATGACCCACTACAATCATACTTGATGGTAAAAATATTAAATAGTGATAATTCTGGACTAATGCCCAAAGGTGGTAGCAAATTACCACAAAACGTAATTGATTCAATTTCTGCATGGATAGCAAAAGGAGCTCCAAATGATTAATAATATAAAAACAACAGTTGTAACTGGTTTAGCTTTATTAGTGTTCGCAACAAATCTATTTGCTGCGGAATATTACGTGGACAAATCAAAAAAAGAGAATTTAGTAAAGTTTACATCGAAAATGCAAATAGAGGATTTCGATGGAACTACAAGCAAAATTGATGGCTATTTCAAACATGGCGAAAAGTTAGACGGTGGCGAAGTTTATTTCGAAGTGGATATGAACTCTGTGACAACTGGCATGGGCTTGAGAGATAGACACATGAGAGATAATTATTTGCACACTGCAAAATATCCAAAAACAAGCTATAAAGGAACTATTTCGCAAGTTGCCGACAAAGGCAGCTACTACGAAGTTGTTTTAGATGGGAATATGAACTTGCATGGAGTTTATAAGCCGAAGCAAGTGAAAGGAACAATTGCTAAAGGTGATAATTCATTGAGAATAAAAACAAATTTTTGGGTGAAACTGCCTGATTACAATATTGAAATTCCACAGTTAATGTTTGCGAAAATTAACGAAAACATTGAGCTTAATTTAGATTTCTTCTTAAAAAAGGTGAAATAATAGAATGAGAATATTCGCAATATTAAGTTTGCTTTGCATTGCTTTTGGCACAAGCTATTCGGCAGCTGACAGCACAATACAAGAAGACACGGGATGGAAACCAGAGCTACCAACAGAAGTGCCTTTGGCATTGTTCCATTCGATTAATGCTATATCGCTACCAACGGCTCAAACGCTGAAAAAAGGTGAATACTTTTATAGCATTGAACACCGCTGGACTCAGCCAATATCGACTGGTTCGGAAAACTTATGGGGATTCGATGGCGGAGTTGTGATGAGAATGATGCTTGGCTATGCACCTACGGATAATTTATTTGTAAGTCTTTCGAGAAGCAACCAATTTGGTCAGTATGAATTAGATGCGAAATATAAAGTGTTTGCAATTCGTTCGGAAACATTGCCTTTGCTGGCTACAATTAAAGCTGGTGGAGCTTACAATAGCAAAGGTTTTGCGGACAATGTGCCAAGCAGTAGAAAATACCAATACTATGGCTCTGCTATATTGAACACAATGGTGGCTGAAAAATTTGGTTTTGGTTTGGTGGCATCGTATTTATACAACACAAAATGCGACTGTGCGGAAGCTCAAACTTCTCTAACGGCTGGAATATATGCTCAATATTATTTGAATGAGAACTGGTCTGTGATTTTAGAGGGCAACCCAACTTTGAGCGGCTTCCGCAATACTTATGATTCTTGGGGTGGCGGAGTTGAATTTGAAACTGGTGGACACTTCTTCAAATTCACATTTAGCAACAATGTGTTGCTGAACACTACTCAATTCTTGGGTGGTTCGGCAAATGCTCCACAATTTAAAAATCTACATTTGGGCTTCCAAATCAGTAGAGATTTATAGGAAGAGGAAAAAAAGAATATAAAAGTTGTTTTAGAATATATTGTTTGCTATTCAAACAGAATATTTGCAATTTTGATTGTAAATAAATTAAAGCCCAAGGGTAAATTTATCAAAAAGGTAATAGAAAAAAAGATTAATGAAATACATATTTAAATTATTAATTCTCTCGTTTATTTTTTCAAATATATTATTTTCGCAAGTAAGCTCTTTAACACTTTCGGGTCAAGTTGTGGAGAAGTCTGTAAATACAGAACTTCCTTATGCGAAAGTGCAGTTATTGAATAGTAAGGATAGCACTTTTGTGAAAGGTGCTTTGACAAATTCAAATGGTAGATTTTCATTTGCCAATCTCAAGCCCAATAAATATCTAATCCAAGTTTCATATATTGGTTATAATAAAATTACTCAGCCGCTATTTGTGGGTGGCGCGAGTGAATTTCTTGATATTGGTGTGATTGAATTAGAAGTGGAATCCAAACTTGCAAATAGTGTGGAGGTAACGGCTAAACAGGAAATGATTAGCGACAAAATGGAAAAGAAAGTTTTCGTTTTGGAGGATAACGTGAGCCAGAGCGGTGGCTCAATTCTTCAATCTTTGCAAAATTTACCTGGCATTACGGTGCAAGACGGCAAAATTCAATTAAGGGGAAATAGCAATGTTTCTGTGCTAATAGACGAGAAACAAACTGCACTTACTGGCTTTGGCAATCAATCGGGCTTGGACAATATCCCTGCCTCTTCTATAGAGAAAATAGAAATTATCAATAATCCTTCTGCTAAATTTGATGCAAATGGTAATGCTGGAATTATAAATATAGTATTCAAAAAAAATCTTGATGAAGGATTTAATGGGAAAATTGGTTTAAGTTCTGGAATAGGTTCACTTTGGATTCGTAAAGAAAACTTACCGACTATTCGTCCGCAATACCAAAATACTCCGAAAGTCAACCCATCGCTATCTTTGAACTATAAGAAAAACGATTATAATATATTTCTGCAAGTTGATAATTTATATACTCACACATTAAACAAAAATGAGTTTGTAACCAGAACTTATAATGATGGAAGTATAATAAATCAACAATTGAAAAGAAATAGAAATACAAATTTTTTTAATTCAAAAATAGGAATAGATTGGAACATCAACGATAATAATACTCTTACTATATCTGCACTTTTTGGCAGTGAGAAAATATTAGACAATGGCGACCAACCTTTCTTCAATTCAGATTATAGCACAAGAAATAGACTTTGGCAATTTTTGGAAGATGAGCTAAAAACTACTTATATGGCAACTGCCGTGTACCAATATAAGTTTAAAGAAGCTGGTCATAAATTAAATATAAACTTTAATTATACATTCCATAGAGAAGATGAGAAATATTTCTTTGATAACATAATGCCTACATTCAGTGGTAAAGACGCTTTTAAATTAATTTCCGATGAAGAAGTAACGGATTTAAATTTGGAATACACCAAACCATTGAAATACGGCTACTTAGAAACTGGGATTAAACTCAGAAAAAGAATTATCCCTACAAATATGCTTTTCATTGCTGGTCTGAATAGTCCGCTTGATACTAATGCTGGAGGGCAAGCTACTTATAGAGAGCTTATACCAGCTGTATTTGGTAGTTATATAATAGATAATCAGAACTTTAGCAGTGAAATTGGGCTTAGACTTGAACATTTGGATTTGCAATATGATGTAAATCCAAACCATAACACTTACAAAAGCGATGGATATAGTTATACAGAGCCATTTCCAAATCTAAGATTTGCTTATAAATTCGATGATTTGAATAAAATATCTATATTTTATAACAGAAGAGTGGACAGACCAAATGAAGTAGATATTAGAATATTCCCAAAATATGACGATGCTGAGATTGTGAAAGTGGGAAATCCTGCACTAAGACCTCAATTCACAAATGCACTGGAGCTGGGATTTAAAACTATTTGGGAAAGCGGTAGTCTTTATTTAGCTTCATATTATAAGTTAATCAATGGCACGATTACACGAATAGCCACAATAGCGAATGGAAGTCCAATAATTTATGCAGTTTTTCAGAACGCAGGTAAAAGCAATAATGTGGGACTAGAGTTAAATATTTCGCAAAGCTTGGCTAAATGGTATTCTGTTAATTTCAGTTCTAATATATACCAAAATAGCATTGAAGCATTTTCAATTGTAAATAAATACCCAGTGGAAAGCAAATATACAGCCGAGAAACAAGAAATAATTTCTGGTAATATTAAATTGCTAAACAGTATAAAAATACAAGATAATGTTGATTTGCAAGTTAGTGCTATGTATCTTGCTCCCGATATAATTCCACAGGGAAAAATCAAATCGAGATTCTCATTGGATTTGGGATTGAAAATGAAAGTACAAAACGATAAAGGCGAAGTATACCTAAATGCGACTGATTTGCTGAACACAATGCAAATCAACAAAGAAATCATTGGTAATGGATTTAAATACGTGAGCATTGATTACTTCGAAACACAAGTGATAAGACTTGGCTATAATTATAAGTTTTAATTTTTATTTATCCTTCCGAGGGTTCTAAACCTTAGCAAGATTGAAATTCAGAAAGAAAGAAGATTACTCCACCAACACTTTTTCGCAATAAACATTGCCATTTGTCTGGATAGCAAGGAAATACACCCCACGTTCCAAATCTTCTTTGCGGATAAGATTTATAAATAAAGTTAATTATTTTTTATGTAGATATAATTTACCTGCTTTATAATCTATAGTGTATTTACCAAACTGATTAATGACATTAGAACCCAATAGTAAAAGAGAATTAAAGGAATTGGATATTGAAACAACTACATCTTTAAAAACTCTATTTCTTCTGCAAAAGTGTTTGATACAATTGAAAGAATTAATAAAAGAATAAGTTTGCAATTGCTTTTCATATGAAACCTTTAGTTATAGATTAATGTTTAGATTTTTATAAAGTTACAAATATTATTAATACTTATCAAACATAAAATTATTCTACTAAATCATACAATAACTCAATTTACTCAAAATATTCGCTTTAGAATGTTTAATGCCAAAATGTTCGTAATTTTGTAATTATTCCTTGATTGATTGTTAAAATGGAAAGTTTGATGTCTAAAAATTTGAAGTATTTGTTTAGTTTGGTTTTGTTTGTTGTTTTGGTCAGCAGTTGCCAACCTAAGAATAGATATGCCGATATGTTCACATTCTCTAAGAAAACTGGCAGATTAAATGTGTTGGTGGAATCCACAGCTGGCACAAATAAGCTGTTTAATTATGATTATGAATCGAACACATTTCGCATTAAGAAAGTTAACGGAAAAGATGAGACTTTAAATTATTTACCTTTGCCTTTCAATATTGGCTTCATTCCTTCCACCTCGACAGTGCCAGGCAAGGTTGTTCCACTTCGCACTCTTTTGATTTGCGAAAACATTACTACTTCCAGTTTGGTGGAATCTATAGCCATTGGAGCAATGAGCTTTAAAGAAGGTGGGGTAGAAAAAGTAATGATTATAAGTGTACCTAGCGAAATAAGTATTCGTACTGTGAATGCTCTTGGCTTCGATGATTTCCAAGCTAAGTTCCCTTCACTTAGTCCAATTATTAAAGAATGGTACGAAAATCACGATAAAAGTAGAGATATAAGTGAAATTGAATTCAAAAATGAAGCTTATGCCAAAGAAATTATTGAAAAATATAGGATAAATTCAAAATAATCTTATATTAGTATTATTGTAAAGTACAAATTCTTAATAGATTTTAATTATAGTGGCCGAAACAAAGAAAATAAAAGCACAAGTAATTGCCCCAAATGATTTGGATATGACCCAACTACAAGCTAAAATGGTTGAGTTGGAATCTCTAGTTATTCAACATTCAAGCACAATTGAAGTTTTGCAATCGGAACTTGCTGGAGTCAATGATGAGAAATTAGGTCTTGAAAACTCACTTCGAGAAAGCGAGGCACTATACAATGTTGTAATTGAAAATTCCTTAGATGGTACGCTGATTATAGACGAAGATTACATTTTGCTTTATGGCAATGAGGAAATGTTCAAGATTGGTGGCTATACTAGTATGGATATGTTTGGCGAGGATTTGAGAAAATTCATCCCCAAAGAAGACATTACATTTTTTGAGGAAAGAATCAATTTCGCTCGCTTTAATAAGGGCGTTGATAATAGATTTGAATCTGCCTTAATGCATAAAGATAATTTCAAAAAGAATGTATATATCTCAGCTTCTCTCAATGACGACTTTCAAGGTAAGTCTGTAATAATTTGTCAAATTCTTGATATTTCAGAAATTAAGAAAGCCGAAGAAATTGTTCGTAAAATCAATGAAGACTTAGAGCTAAAAGTAATAGAACGCACTAAGCAATTGGAATCGGCACTAAGCAATTTAAAAGTAGAGAATTTGGTTAGAAAAAAAGCCGAAGAAGAGTTGCAAGCTGCCAAAGAAGAAGTGCAAAAAGCACTTGAGCAAGAAAAAGAATTGAATATTCTGAAATCTAGATTTATTTCTATGATTTCGCATGAATATAGAACACCCCTTACTGTTATACTAACATCGAGCTATTTGATAGAGCAATTCTATCAAGGCCCAAATCAACTTCAATTCAATAAATTCTTAGATAAAATCAGGTCATCTGTTAAATCAATGACTCAACTTTTGCAAGATGTATTGACAATTGGCAAAAGCGAAGCTGGGAAAACAACTTTGAATTTGTCCATTATAAAAGTTGTAGAGCTTTGCAAAGAAATAATTGAAGAAAGCCAAGTAATAGATAACAATTTGCATACGTTCGAACTTAATTTTTCTGATAAATCGTTGGAAATCGAATCGGACGATAAACAATTGCGACACATATTGAGCAATTTGATTTTGAATGCTGCAAAGTATTCGCCGAATGCAAAAGTAGTTGTAATCAATGTATTAGATTTGGACGAGAAAGTAATGTTTGAAGTAATTGATGGTGGAATTGGTATTCCAGAGCAAGACCAAGAACACTTATTCGATGCATTTTATAGAGCGGCCAATGTTGGTGCCATTTCGGGCACTGGCTTAGGGCTTGCAATTGTTAAAAAATGTGTGGACTTACTTGAAGGTGATATTACTTTTGCAAGTGTGAGAGACGAAGGCACAAAATTCAATGTGCTTGTACCAAAAAAATATTCTCAAATTGAAAATGCAGAATGAGTAAGCAAGAGCTACTCTATATACTTAAGTCACTAGGAATTTCCTACTTACCTGTGATGTTGGTTAGCTTTGGAGTAAATTATTTGTTCACTTTTATGAACTGGAGTAAACCAGCAGAACTCAGCGAACACTTGACTTTTCCTATTATTATCATTTTTATTGTGTCAATTATCAATCTTTGGAATGTGGACAAAAGAGTTCCAGCATTGCTAAAAAGAGATGAATTCCAATTATTGCCAGCTCAGGCAACACTCAATACATTGCTTCTAATTTTCATTTTGTTTTTGTTGCTTAGTTCATTGCAATTTATTGGTGCTATGATAGCAGGCAAAGGACAAATAGATATAGACAAAACAGATAAAATCTGGTTTAATCTTCTCTTTGTTGGAATATTTAGCATAGTTACTCTTATTAAAAAACTTAAGTCAATTAGAAATCAAGTTTAGGATTTGGACTAGTGAAATTACAGTTTGAAAATAACGCAATACAATTTAGTTTCGATAGCAGCAAATATTTCGATATTTCTATTCCCTTAGATTTTGACGGCGACCAACCAAATACTTACAATGTACCCAAGGCGACAGCCACTCCTTATAAAGATGGCACTTTCATTGGCGATACACGATTGGGTGGCAGTTGTAATTTCCAATCAATTACGATTGTGCCACACTGCAATGGAACTCACACAGAGTGCATAGGGCATATATCAAACGAAAGAAAGTATATTGCCCAAGTGCTTAATGATTCTATGTTTTCAGCTAAATTAATAAGCATTCCGCTTTGTATAGCCGAAAATGAAATTGAAAATTACGAGCCAAAATTGAACTCTAAAGATATGTTAATCACTCGCAAAGAAATCAAAAATGCACTTCAATCGAGTGGTTCTGAATTCGTATTCGATACACTAATTATAAGAACATTACCAAATTTAATAAGTAAAAAAAGTCAAAATTATTTGAACGAAGAGCCAGCTTTTTTGAGCAAAGAAGCAGCTGAATACTTGAGTGAAATTGGAATTAACCACCTTGTGTTAGATGTACCATCGCTGGATAGAACTTTCGATGAGGGAATGCTGACAAGTCACCATATATTTTGGAATGTAGAACCAAATTCCAATGAAATAAATTCTAATTCTCATTTGAATAAAACTATAACCGAAATGGCTTTTATTGAAACTGAAATAGCCGATGGAGACTATATTGTCAATATTCAAATTACACCATTTGTATCGGATGCATCTCCAAGCAGACTTTTGTTGTATCCAATATTTGAATTAAAAGAAAATTAATATTTTTAATAATTCAAAACTTTTCATTATTTTGTAAAAGATAATTAACTAATTTTTAAACAATTTAGATATTTACTTATGGAATACAAAGAAAGCCTTAACCCAGAAGATTGGAATACACTTGTGTACTCTGTATTATGGGTTTTTCACTCAGTTGCTGGAGCTGATGGAATTATAGATAAAAAAGAGCAATTAGCTTTGCGAACTATATGCCAGAAAGCAGGTGCTTTGAATAGCAGCTTAGCCGAAGAAGTATTGATAGAAATAGAGCAAGGAATTGGCAATTATTTCAGACTAAGTATGAACGATCAGCGCGATTTTAGAATCGGGCTTGCCGAAGCAGTATCTGTTTTGAATAAGAATTTGTCAATTGAGAAAAATTTGAATTTCAGAAAGATACTTCTAGCAATTGGCTTCTATATAGGCAATGTATCTGGAGAAGGCGAAGGAACTAGACTAAGTAAAGAAGAATTAAAGGTAATTGGAGTTTTGGCTGGATTATTGCAGTTGAGTAAAGACGATATGAATAGATCTCCTACCGTATCGGAATTAATGGCAATTCTTGCTTCATAGGATGTAGAACTAATTTATAGATTAGGCAATGAGATTAAAAAACTTTTTTACGGCAGAACAATGGCAAACTCTTCAATTTGCTGTTATGTGGGTATTTCAAAATGTGGCTGGTGCCGATGGCAATGTTGATAAAAAAGAACAGCAAGCTCTTAAGAATATAACATCGAGTGCTATCAAATTTAAAGACCCATTAGCAAAGGAACTGCTTCTTTCTATTGATGTCAATCCAGGTCAGGTTTTTCGCCAAAGTATGGTGGATATGCGTGGCAAAGAACAAGGTTTGAAAGATGTAGCGAAGATTATTGAAAAAGCATTTGAAACAAAAGATGCTGTCCACTTCAAAAAAACCTTGATTGGAATTGGGTATTACATAGCAAATATTTCTGGTGAGGCAAATGCCGAAATGAGCGAAGAAGAAGCTACCACTCTGGCAGAGATAGCATTCTTATTAAACTTAACTCCAGAAGATTTGAGTACCGCTCCAACAGTGGAAGAAATCGTACAAAATCTATAATAAAAAAATATTATAAAAATAATTGAAACTTACTTTAAAACTTTGCGTTTAAGTAGGTGAGTACACTTTCAATTATAGCCCTAATTGAATAACCGCTTGACTTAGAATATCTAATCAAGCGGTTTTTTTATTTTATTTATAGCCGAAAGAGTTGAACTATCGTGATAAGAAACTAAATCGTTTTCAAAATCAGCCAAGATAGATTTGGCTAATTGTTTTCCCAATTCCACTCCCCATTGGTCGAAAGAATTAATTTGCCAGATTATTCCCTGCACAAAAGTCTTATGCTCATAGAGTGCAATCAATTTGCCAAGTGTTTTTGCATCGAGCTTATCTATAAGTAATAAAGTGTTAGGTCTATTTCCTTCGAAAACTTTGTGTGGAATTAGCTCTGCAGCAATCGTTTGGTTTTCTTCTTTTACTTTTTCAATAGATTTACCTATGAGCAACGCTTCTGATTGTGCAATCAAATTTGCATTGAGAATGTTGCTATGCAAAGTTTCGGAATGTTGGCGAATACCAATGAATTCCACTGGTATTAGATCACTACCCTGATGTAGCATTTGGAAAAAAGAGTGTTGAGCATCGGTGCCACAAACGCCAAAGATTACGCCAGCAGTCTTATAAGTGATTTTCTCGCCAAATTTATTTATTGATTTACCATTGCTTTCCATTTCTAGTTGCTGCATATAATCGGGTAACTTAGCCAAAGCTCTGGAATATGGAATTAATGCAGAAGCACGGAAATCCATAAAATTACGATTCCAAACTCCAAGCATTGCAAGAATAATTGGTAAATTACTTTCAATAGGGGCGGTGCGGAAATGTTTGTCCATTTCGTTGGCACCAGTTAAGAATTGCTCAAAGCCATCCCAACCAATTTGTAAAGCAACACTTAATCCAATTGCAGACCAAAGAGAGAAACGACCCCCAACCCAATCCCAAAACTTAAATATATTTTCTTCGACTATACCAAACTCTACACAAGCAGCCACATTGGTGGAAACAGCCACAAAATTAGTTCTAATTGAATCAATACCAAATTTGTCAATCAGTATCTGTTTGATAGTGGTGGCATTCGTGATTGTTTCGGTAGTTGTGAAAGTTTTAGAAGAAATAATAAATAATGTTTCTCCAATATCCACTTGGCTCAGTGCTCTTTGCAAATCTATTATGTCAATATTGGATACAAAATAAATATCTAATAAGTTCTTATGCTCTTTAAGGGCTTCACAAACCATACGTGGCCCCAAATCCGAGCCTCCAATACCTATATTTACAACAGACTTGAAAGGCTTTCCAGTTATACTAAGCTTTTTAGAGGAATGAATTGAATTGCAGAAATTTGAAAGTAACTGTTTGGAATTTTTAATATCATACAATAAATCAGGAATTATTTCGGACTTGACATTTCTTAATTCTGTGTGTAAAGCCGCTCTAATTTCAGTAAAATTTACTAATTTACCAGTAAATAAGCTTTCTATTTCAGAATAAATATTTAATTCTTTTGCTAAATTAAAAAGTTTATCAAGAATATCTTTATTGATAAACTGCTTGGAAATATCGAGATATAACCCATTTTGTTCAAGAATCAGAGAGTTTAAATCATTTGAGTTAAAATTTTCTGAATTTATGTAACATTTATCAGGTTTTTGTATTTCTTCTAATACTCGCCAAGAGACAGTATTAATAAGTTTTTTAGCATTCATTTGTAACATTTTTTAAATTGACAAGTTAAAGCATTCTATACAAGGGCTATGTAATGAAAAATATTCAATTAATTCTAATTTTCCTTTTCATAATTGGTAATTTATCAATTGCTGGGGAATTATCACAAAAAAATAATTTAGCAGACTTAACAAGTGATTTAAATTCTTCATTAACTATGACCAAATCTGGCACTGTAGGTAAAGGCAATATATTGCTAACTCCAAACATACCAGCCACTTCTATTCCTGCATATTCTGTAATAACTATTCTTGATAGTGTTGGAAATATTTTAAAAACTGCCCCTGCAAACTCACCAAGAGATTTGAAATTCACAAAAGAAGGCAGATTGCAATTCTTAGAAGCTATAAATCAGTTCACTGGCTGGGGTACAGCTCAATTAGTTTACACAAATAAGAATCTAGAAAGATTGGACACTTTGAAATGGAAGAATCAATTTAAATTTGGTTTCCACGATGCAATAGTGTTAAGAAATGGAAATAGACTCATTATTGGTTTCGATCCAAATCAAATTGATGTGAGTGGATTGGTGGCTGGCGGAAGACCAGATTACGATATTTTGGGTTCGTTCATACAAGAAATTAATCCAGAGGGAAAAGTAGTTTTTCAATGGAGAAGTTTTGACAATATTGCTTTGACAGATTCATACAACGACTTATTGGTAAATAACAACAGCTTTTCACATATAAATTCTATTGATGAAGATTTTGATGGCAATTTTATAGCTAGTTTTAGAAATCTGAGCCAAATAATAAAAATTAATAGAATCACTGGCGATATTATGTGGCGAATGGGTGGAAAGAAGAATGATTTCACATACATTAATTTCAACGAACCAGTTGGTGGACCACAAATTTCTTACCAGCACGACGTGAGACTTTTGGGAGGCGGCTTAGCTTCAGTTTGGGACAATGGGAATCAATTCACACCAAAAATAACAAAAGCGAAATTTATTCAAATTGATGAAGTTAACAGAACAGTTACTTTATTAAGAGAATATGCTCACCCAAATAAACTATATTCTTCCAATCAAGGGAATGTGCAAGTTTTGCCAAATGGCAATGCTATGTTGAGTTGGGGAAGTGCTAACAATACACAAACTATATTATTTACAGAAATAGACGCACTAGGCAATATTGTTTTGCAAGGGGAATTGCCTAAAAACACAGCAAACTATAGAGTGGTCAAACAAGATTTTGATGCTGAATGCAAAGTGAATACTTCTGCTTTCGATGAATTTAAAAAATTTAACACATACCAAGTTAAAAAAGACAAAAAGCAATTTGTGGATATAACTGTTGATGAATTTAAAGGTCAACTTTACAACAATTTAGAACTGACATACTCGAAATGCTTTTTAGATAAATTAAAATTTGAAGATGGAAGAGAGCCAGCAATAGTTAGTGATTATTTCCAAATCACGCCTTATCAATATACTCAGTTTGAAGCAACTCTAACTTTCTATAAAGAAACAAATCCTGAATTTAAAGAAAGTAAAAATTTAACATTTTATTTCAAAGCCGAAGGTGACTCTATTTATAGAAAAAAAGACACTTTGAGTTTTGGTAATGCAAGTGTTCCAAAATTTTCAATTAGCGGTATAACATCTGGCAGATTTGTGATTGGCTATCCAGCAAATGGATTTGAAAAACCTAAAGTATCTCTAATGGAACCAGTGAATAATTCATTGAAAAAATTAGGAAAAAAGGTTGATTTCTCTTGGAACATACAAGGTTCGCAAATAGATTCATCTAAGTTTCAAATTGTAACAGACACAACTAAACCAATGCAAACTATTGTAATTGAAATTGGAGTAACGGAAACTATCACAAATGATTTATTCAGCCAAAAAGGTGATTACTTCTGGCGAGTTATTGCAAGCAATCCAGCTGGAACAAATCAAAGCCAATTCAATAAATTTAGCGTTGGCGATGAATATGTGAAAGTAGTTTATCCAAATACTTCAGCAACATTTAGCAAAGACAATGAAATTGAATTACGTTGGGAAACAAATTTAGACCCTAACTATAAACTTAGTTTAATTAGTGAAAATAATACAAGCATTACGATTACAAACACAGGCACAATGAAAACAGGTGGCACTTTGTTGAAATTAGATGCTGCAAAATTTCCTGCTGGCAAATACAAATTCAAATTTGAAGCCGAAGGCGTTTCTGATATGTCCGATGACTTTTTTGAAATTCCTGTTACTAGCGTGGAAATCACTGAAAATAAGCTATTCGAGGTATTTCCAAATCCAACAACAGATGGCGTAACTATTAGAAATATTAATAGTTTGAGATTGGAAAATGTAGCAGTTATAAACTCAGCTGGTCAAATTATGAAAAATTTGAGAAATACTTTTGGTCATTCAGATATTTTCCTTAATTTGAATGACTTAGAGTGCGGCTCTTACATTTTAATGATAGATTTTGATGGAAAACAAGAAATAAGAAAGCTGATTGTTAATTAATATATTTACTAAGTTTAGTTATGAAAAAGAGAATTCAAATATTATTTTGTCTATTGGTACTTCTTCTATTTGTAAAAACAAATGCGGAAGAGCCAGAAAGAACATATCTAATTGTTAATTCTATCAATAACCCTGCACCTGGCTATATGTTCTTTGGAGACGGCGAGGTAAGCACCTCAATTTTTAATAATTACGGAAAGTTAATTGATTCGGCACAAGTCCGCAGTCTTCCTCCTGGCTTAGACCTAAGATTTCAATCAAATGGGATACTTACATTTTGTGCCTCACGAAA
The DNA here is from genome assembly GCA_964650885.1 of uncultured Hyphomicrobiales bacterium. GTDB lineage: Bacteria > Bacteroidota > Ignavibacteria > Kapaibacteriales > UBA2268 > JAPLFM01. The sequence goes on from CAZYXG010000023.1 coordinate 17,351, forward strand.
TAGAAAATACTATTCCTTGGATGAAAATTATAAAATTGTAGATACTTTCTATGTTACCAATGGATATGACACAGATATACATGAATTTCTACTTAATAAAGATGGTTCGTATTTTTTAATTGCATTGGAAAATATTCCTGTTGATATGAGTAAATTAGTTGCAAATGGGAAATCAAATGCAATTGTAGAAAATCAAATTATTCAAAAATATAATGCACAAAAACAACTTGTTTGGTCTTGGTCTTGCCACGCCAATTTACCTGTAACTGACTGTGTAGATGATCCAGATGAAGTTAACTTAACACAAATAACTGTTGACCCTTACCACGTAAATTCTTTAGATTTAGATTCCGATGGAAATCTTTTAGTATCGATTAGAAATTTTAATGAGTTAATTAAAATAAATCCAAATGATGGTAAGATTATTTGGAGAATGGGTGGTTCAAAAAGCAAGAATAATCAATTTGATTTTACTAATGATGTAATTGATGGATTTACTGGCTTTTCGCACACCCACAATGCACATTGGCTAAAAAATGGCAATCTTTTGCTTTTTGATAATGGCAACACAAGACAAAACAAGTTTTCAAGAGCAGTTGAATATAAAGTGAACGAAAGCACGAAGAAAGTAGAAAAAGTATGGGAATACTCAACTACTCCAAAAATTTTTGCACCAGTTATGTGTGGGGCTCAGAGATTGGATAATGGCAATACTTTTATTACTTTTGGTAATTTAATATATGAAGCAGACAAAAATTCAAACACAGTTTTTGATGCAACCAAAACGGGCGGCTTAATTTATAGAGGTTATAAGTATATTCATAAAATGTTTTCTGTACAGAAAGACATAGCAGCTACTGGCACTTTTGATTTTAATGATGCAAATAATTTAACTAGTTCTACAATGTCATTTCAAAACGTAGAAACCCCAGGCTATTTAAATGTATCTCGTTATCCATACAAACCAGAAAGATATACTTTTCAAGATTTAGAGCCTTCGAAAATGATTAATCAAAGATGGGTTGTAGAAAGTAATTTCAATTTTGTGAGCAAGTTAACAATTGACTTGAATGCTTTTACTGATTATGATAAAACTGATTCAATCGTGGCTTACATAAGAGAGGACGAGGACAAAGGCAGCTTTACTAAATTAATAAGTACATTTAATAATTTTACTGGCAAAATTACTATTGATTTGACAAAAGAAGGTGAAATAATCCTAAGCTCGTTCGATCAAGTAGGCAGCACGACTTTAAAAATGATTACTCCAAGAAATGGCGATGTGGTTGGAAATTCAGCAAAATTCACCTGGTATAAAGTGCCGTCGGCACAGCAATATGAATTTCAATTAAGCACTAAAGATGACTTTTCGCAATTAATAGTAAATGAACTTAGCTTGACTTCAAATTCATTTTCAGTTTCTAATTTAGCAAATGGCAAATCATATTATTTTAGAGCAAGAGCAAAGTTAGGCAATATTACTTCCAAATGGTCTGAAGTTTGGAAAGTCAATGTAATGCTTACAACTCCTCTGCAATTGATTCCTAAAAACAACTCAAAACAAGTTTTGTTAAATGATAAATTAGTTTGGAATAAAGTAGCAACAGCTATTGATTACCAAGTGCAAGTTACGAAAGATACAAACTCAGCAATATTTGTTTTGAATAAATTTGCAATTGCCGATAGTAGTTTGTCTTTAGATAGTATTATAAACAATACAAAATACTCTTGGCGTGTGAGATCAAGTAATACAGATGTAAAATCAAACTGGTCAGCATATAAAACATTTAGAACAGAAATTAGAATACCAGAAATAAAATTGCCATTGAATAATTCAACAGTGAATTCTAGCTTTAATCTTGATTTCGATAGAAGTGCTGGTATTGAGTTTTATCAAGTGATGATTTCGAAAGATTCTAATTTTACGCCAAACACTTTGACACTACTAAGTGGCAAACAGCAAACAGCTATTTTAAATTTAGAAAGCAATCAAAAATACTTTTTGAAATTAAGGGCTATTGCTATTGACGACACTAGTAGATGGGCTAATGCAATTGCTGTGAATACACTTTTGGCAAAACCAAAACTACTAATACCAGTAAATAACGATATAATTAACGAAAGCAATGTGAAATTTGAAATTACTTCAATCATGAGTGCGACAAGCTATGAAATTAACTTAATATCAGAAACTAAAAACGGACTAAATAAATTAATTGATACAAATTTTTCAACAAACTCTACTTCATTTACTTTAGAAAATATACAAGATGGTACCAAAAACTCTTGGAGAGCAAGAGCAGTAAATAGTTTGGAAAAAAGCGAATGGACAAGCTACTTTATATTTTTAAAAGAAGCCAAGAACAATTTACAAGCTCCATTGCTACTTTTGCCCGAAAATAATGCATTAAACACTTCTGTTAATGGATTTATTTCTTGGGCTGGTACAAATGTTGTAGGTGTAAAGTATAAAGTTGTGATTAGTCAAAGCATTTCATTTGATTCCCTTCACGCCGATGAATTAGAAGAAGAAAATAATAATAATTATTATTCAAACTTAAAATTCGGCACTAAATACTATTGGAAAGTTGCAACGGAAAAAGACAATGTATTTAGCAAATGGAGCGAAACAAGAAACTTTACTACTAAGTCAGTTGATTTGATAAGTTCACCAAATTTATTTATTCCAAAACTGAATGATACAATTGATATTAAAGAAAACCAATTTATTTGGGAAGAAATAGTAAATGCTGGTTTTTATCATTTGCAAATAGCAAAGGATATAAATTTCAACAATTTGCTTACAAATGAAGAGAATTTGCTTGCTTATACCTATAAAGAAAGCAAATTAGAATTAGGCAATAAATATTATTGGAGAGTGCAAGTAAAACAAAGTGATAGTTTGAAATATGGAGATTGGTCCGTAATTTCAGAATTCTACACTTTGAGCGAAACAAATATAATCGAAGGAGATGAAGAACTACAAACTAGAATAAATCTAAATGAAGATTATACCCTTTATGACTACTTAGGCAAAGAAATATATACAAAGTACCAAATGTATGAGAATATTAATGAGCTAAAAGAAAGCTTAAAATCAAATATTTATTTTTTAGTTCCCAAAAATATAGAAAAGAAAAAGAAAGTACTGAAAATTGTAACTTACTAAAGAGGGTTGGCAATGAGATTATATAATAAACATCTGATACAATTATACAAACTTGTTATAGTAATAGCTATGCTGTATGTGCCATGTTTTGGTATAAATGCATTTCTTAACGTAATTCAAATAAAAAATCCAAGTCCCGGAAATATATTTATTAGCGATGCAATAGTTGATAATGCTATTGTTAATAACTACGGTAGAGCAATTGATTCGATACCCCTTTCTAAAATAAAGCCAGGTTTAGATTTCAGAATCCAAGCAAACGGTGCGATGACCTTTGCCGACACAAGAAACAACAAATTTTACAAACTTAACTCACAATATAAAATTGTTGACTCTTTCCAAGTAGCTAATAATTTGGAAACAGATTTCCACGAATTTTTAATAAATCCAGACGGTTCATATTATATGATTGCCAATAAGTATATTATTGTTGATTTGAGTGAGAAAGTTCAAAATGGAAAGAAAGATGCAAAAGTAATTGAGCAAATAATCCAAAAATTTAATGCTAATAAAGAGTTGGTATGGTCTTTTTCATTGTACGATAATTTCAGTGTTTTGGATGCTACGAATGAAATAGATTTAACGCAGCAAGTGGTTGACCCATACCATTTGAATTCCATAGACGATGACCAAAATGGGAATATTTATATTTCTTTAAGGAGCTTTACGCAAATAATTAAAATCAACGTACCAACCAGCACTGTTGTGTGGCGTCTTGGTGGTTCAAAAAGTAAGAATAACCAATTTACTTTTTTAAATGATGAAATAGAAGGATTTACTGGAAATTCAAACACTCACGATGTGAAAATACTTCCAAATGGTAATCTTCTTTTTGTGGACAATGGAAATGTTCGCCCCGACCCATTTACAAGAGTAGTAGAATATAAAATTAATGAAAGTGCCAAAACAGTAGAAAAAGTATGGGAATTCATACCATCTCCTCGAATTTTTGCATCTATAATGGGTAGTGTGCAAAGATTAGAGAATGGTAATAATTTTATTTCTTTAGGCAATGATTTGTTTGAAGTTAATAAAAACGGGGAAGTTGTATTTAAAGCAGTGAAACTTTATGGTTCTACAAACTACAGAACTTATAAGTTCCCCTATAAAATTAATATGGTTCATTTGTCTGTGAATAATGTGGGTAATTATGACTTTAATAAAAATGGAAATAATACATTTGCTCAAATGAACTTGCAATATGCAAATGCAAAAGGATACATTAACTTAACTCGCCACGATTATAAACCACAAAGATATGCATTTAACGAACTTGAACCATCAAGAATAATTAATCAGCGCTGGGTGATTGAAAGTGATATTGATTTTGCAAGTAAAATTTCTTTTGATGTAAAAAACTTTTCCGATTACAACAAAACTGATTCACTTGTTTCTTATGCTCGAGATAACGAAGACAGAGGTGAGTTTAAAAAAATAGTATCTACATTTAATAAGGCTACTGGAATAATTACTATTGATATTAGCAAAGATTGTGAGTTTATAATTACTTCTAACGACCAAATTATTAATTCAACACCCGAATTAACTCTTCCTAGAAATAATGAAATTGTTAATACTAATGTAAGTTTCAAATGGACTCCAATACAGTATGCTACTCAATATGAATTTGAATTATCTGATCAAAATGACTTTAAGAACATTATATTTTCTTCTGTTAGTTTAACAACTACAAGTACGACTGTATCGAATTTAATAAATGGACGAACGTATCTGTGGAGAGTAAGGGCGAAATCGGGAGCTTCAATTTCTCAATGGTCTGATGTTTGGAATTTGAAAGTAATTATAGCTACACCAAATTTAGTTTATCCAGAACAAGCAGCCAAATCAATTAAATTAAATGATGTGCTACGTTGGAATCAAATCTTGCAATCTAGCTATTATGATATACAAATAGCTAAAGATAATGCATTTACTCAAGTGGTATTTGATGTGAAGGGATATTTAGATTCATCGGTTACATTGAATTATTTGGCAAATAGAACTGATTATTTTTGGAGAGTCAGGGCAGGAAATTTGGAATCTGTTACAACTTGGTCTGCGGTGAAAACTTTCCGTACAGAACTGAAAGTACCAAATGTAATTTATCCAACTAATAACTCTAATGCAATTCCTGTGAATTTGAATATAGATTTTGAAAAATCAAAAGAAGCAGATTATTACCAAGTATTAATTGCTGAAGATGATAATTTCTTTAATGCAAAAAGTATAAATGTGGCTTCAAATCAGATTAATGCTAAATTTGATTTGGAACATTACAAAAGCTATGTGGCAAAAGTAAGATCAATATCATATTTAGACACGAGCAGATGGAGCGATATAGTTTATTTTAAAACAATAATTCAAAAACCAACTTTGAAATATCCACTTCGATTTATGCTTCTTGTGCCAGTGCCTACATTGTTTATAGTGGAAGAGGTAAAAGATGCAATTAGCTATGAGTTAAATATTATTTCTTCGTTTACAGACAAACTACCAAAAGACGATGTCATTTTGGACACAACTTTCTCAAGTAATAGTTTTAATATTTTGGTTCCATTTCTGGAAAAGAAAACTACTAATAAATGGAGAGCGAGGACAATTTATCAATATGGAGAAAGTGAATGGACCGATTTTAACGAGTTTTCCTTAGGTACGGCTGGTATATTAAACCCACCTTCATTAAGCAAACCATTAAATATGGCTGATTCAGAATCACTGAATGGCATAATGAGTTGGGACAATACGGCAAATGAAGACGCGAATTATAGATTGATACTATCAGAAAATGAAAGCTTTGAAAACATATTGACAGATGAAATTATTTACGACAAAAAACATTATTATAAAAACCTAATCAATAATAAGACATACTTCTGGAAAGTTGCTGCTTTCAAAGATGGAGAGTTTAGCGACTGGACAGCAACTTGGCAATTCACTACCAAAAAAATTGATTTGATTTCAACTCCTAAGCTAATACTTCCAGAAAATAATTCTGAAATTAAAACAACAAACGTAGATTTTGTTTGGGAAAAATTAGCATTTGCAAGTGTATACAATTTGCAAATTTCTAAAGATAAGGATTTCAACTTAATTGAAATGGAAGAATCTTCATTTCCAGGTTACAATTATAGTATTTACAATCCAACACCAAATACAGAATATTATTGGAGAGTGCGTGCAATTCAAAAGGACAGCAGCAAAGCAGGAATGTGGTCCGATGTGTACAGATTTAAAATGGCAGCCGAGCTTTCTAGTGTGGAAGTAGAGGAAACACTTCCAGTTGCGAACTTTATGCTAGGCAAAGACTATATTTTGAGAGATATAAAGGGTGGTTATGTGGCACTCACTGAAATACTCTTTAAAGATGTAAACGATTTAAAACTGCAATTGGCTAGTGGAGTTTACTTTTTAATTCCAACAAACAAGATAAATAGGCCAATTAAGCTAATCAAATAATGATTTCAGTCAGATTATTATGAATTACGAAGACCTCGGTGATTAATCGAGGTTTTTTTTGTTATTTTTGTATAGTTGCTCAAATAAAAACATAAAATTTAAGAGTTTATTCTTAATTTTGAGAAATTGATAAAAAGTTAAAAATTAAATTAAGACCACAAAAAATGCAGACTAAACAGAACTCCTTTAACTACGAAGAATTACTAAAAATTGCCAGTGGCGAAACGTATGGTATGGAAAACGGCAAATTGCCTTTGCCTCCAATGTTAATGTTCGATAGAATTACTGAAATTACTAACAAAGGCGGTAGTTACGACAAAGGTGTAATCAGAGCGGAAATGGATGTAAATCCAGATTTGTGGTTTTTCAAATGTCACTTTGCTGGCGATCCAGTAATGCCTGGTTGCCTTGGGCTTGATGCACTTTGGCAACTAATCGGATTCTATCTAATTTGGGACGGACACAAAGGAAAAGGACGTGCTTTAGGAGTTGGGGACGTCGGCTTCACAGGTCAAGTGCTGCCAGAAGCTAAATTAGTGGAATATAGAATAGATATTAAACGTATTATCGCTAGAGGATTAATACTTGTTCTTGGCGATGGCTCTGTTACTTGCGATGGAGTAGAAATCTATAAAGCTACTAACTTAAAAGTTGGTCTCTTTCAAGATACTACAAAGTAAACCTAAAAGATAATTAGAAACTCCAGTTTAATGATAGAACTAATGACTCATTCAAATCTCTCATCTTAGAGAGGTTATAGTCATAGAGTATTCTATTGCTATAATCTAAACTCAAGAAGCGATATTTGATTGAAGCACCAGTTATTGTACTTACTCGAACTGATTCTACGTTTTTCCAAAAAGAGTCTCTTGCAAATAGAGTAGTTTTCAAGCTCATATTGAATGTCAAATCAGTTGCTAACTCTCTGGTATAGTTAGTTTCAATAATTCCAGAAACACCCGATTCAAAAGAAACTTTCTTAGTTGGATTGTCAAAGTCTGGTTTAGAAGTTAGAGGGTCGTTAAGAACGAATTTGTCTCTAATTGTCAATTGATAAGCATAGCCCAAACCATAAATAATCTCGAATTTCATTTTTGTAGGTTCATTCTTCATAGTTTGTTTCTGTCCTAGAAACAAGGATTGATACAAAAAGCCTGGATCTAAAAATGTGGTAACTTGATCTCCAATTTTACCAGGTCTGAGTGTAGTCTCGAAAGTAGTTTCAAGGAATGCTCGCAAAGAGCTTGATGAATCTATTAAAAAAGCTGGAGTTACTGAAGCTATAAAGTTATCCTGAGTTTTATCGGGCAATTTCCCCTCTCTGTGCATTTGTCCATAGTTGATAAAAAGCGATGAACCAAGTGAGAAAGGAAGATTTTCATAAGTTATCTTTGCATTCACAGTGGCAAGCCATTGCAAACTTCTATCTTCTAGCCCAGATTTTGAAATATTTTGATAAGTAAAGCCAATCTTTCTATTCATAAAGAAAGTTGTTTTAGATTTACTCACAGTAGCAGTGTCTTCTGCAAAAGTTGCTATGTGAGTAATAAAAACGAGAAGAAAAATGTATCTAATCATAATATTATGTTTAAATATTTGAAAAAAATTTAACAAAAATAAGAACAATTCTTACGCAAAATTCTGTTTTTTATCAAAATATTAGAACAAAATCATTAATTTTAAAAAAATAAAATTATGGAAAATATGAAAAAAGTCTCTATCCTGTTTTTTGCATTACTAATTACTCTTTCTTTTAGCTTGGCGGAGAAGTTAGATATAAATAAAATGAAGAATTTTAAGCCTCGCAGTATTGGACCCGCTGGTATGAGTGGAAGAATAACGACAATTGATGCAATTAATGGCAATACTAAGATAATATATGCTGGTGCTGCTTCTGGCGGACTTTGGAAATCAGAATCTGGAGGCCTGCTATGGTCTCCGATTTTCGATAAAGAGAAAGTGCAATCTATTGGTTCTATAAAAATAGACCAATCCAATTCTGATATAATATGGGTGGGAACAGGCGAAGGCAATCCAAGAAACTCTCATAATAGTGGTGTTGGTATGTATAAATCTAGCGATGCAGGAAACAGCTGGAAAATAATGGGATTGGAGAACACCTCAAATATTCACAGAATTATTATTGATAAGAAAAATTCCAACATAGTTTATGCTGCTGCTCTTGGCTCTGCTTGGAGCGATAGCAAAGATAGAGGCGTTTTCAAAACGACTGATGCTGGAGAAACTTGGCAGAATGTATTATTTGCCGATGAAAAAACAGGTTGTGCCGATTTAGTAGCAGACCCCAGCAATAATCTTAAACTTTTTGCTGCAATGTGGGAATTCAGAAGGGAGCCATGGTTTTTCAAATCAGGTGGTAAATCCTCGTCGCTTCAAATGACTTTTGATGGCGGTAAGAATTGGAAGAAACTTGGTAAAAATGAAGGTCTGCCTGAAGGTGAGCTTGGTAGAATTGGTTTGGCAATTGCACCAAGCAATCCAAAAGTTGTTTATGCTGTGATAGAAACAGCTAACGACAATATGCTATATCGTTCTAACAATGGCGGATTGAATTGGGTTATGGTAAACAGCAAATCAGTAGGTGATAGACCTTTCTATTATTCAGAACTTTACGCCCACCCTAAAAATGAAAATACTTTGTTTTATGTTCATACACTAGTTGATAGGTCAATTGATGGTGGTAAAAATTTTGAAGGGTTAGTCCCTTGGGCTGTCCATCCAGACCACCACGCTTTTTGGATAGATTCTGATAATCCAGATTATATGATTGACGGAAATGATGGCGGTTTGAATATTACTCTCGATGGAGGTAGCACTTGGAGATTCGCCGATAATTTACCATTAGGGCAAATGTATCATATAAACGTTGACAATGACAAACCATATAATGTTTATGGCGGAATGCAAGACAATGGATCTTGGAAGGGTCCTAGTAATAGTTATACTTGGGGTGGGATAAAAAACAATATGTGGCAAGAAGTTCTTTTTGGAGATGGTTTTGATGTAATTCCAGACCCAGAAAATAGTCGTTATGGCTATGCACTTTGGCAAGGTGGAAATTTAAACCGTTATGATGCTGAAACAGGACAATTAACTTACATAAGACCAACTCATTCAGAAGGTACTGAGCTTAGATTCAATTGGAATACGGGAATTGCTCAAGACCCTTTCGACACAAAAACTATTTATTTAGGTAGTCAGTTTCTGCACAAAAGTACAAACCGTGGAAATGATTGGGAGATTATTTCTGAAGATTTAACTACTAATGATACTACTAAACAAAAGCAAATGAAAAGCGGGGGATTGACTCCTGATGTTACTTCCGCAGAAAATCATACAACTATTATTGCAATTGCCCCATCTAAAATTCAGAAAGGACTAATTTGGGTAGGAACTGACGATGGTAATGTGCAGATAACACAAAATGATGGCAAAGAATGGTCGAATTGTGCTAAAAGTATATATAACACTAAAAACTCGCCAAAAGAAGGAGCGTGGGTTCCACAAATACAAGCTAGTTCATATTCGGGGTCTGAAGTATTTGTTGTAATGAATGATTATAGACGTGGCGACAAAAAAGCATACTTAATGCAAACAAAAGATTATGGCAAAACTTGGAAAAACATACTGGAAGGTGAAGACATATTTGGCTATTCACTAAGTTTTTTGCAAGATAAAAAAGAACCAAAACTAATGTTTTTGGGTACAGAAAATGGTCTTTATGTTACTATAGATGCTGGAGAAAATTGGTCAAGATGGAGCGAGGGCTTCCCTGCTGTTCCAACAATGGATTTGGTTTATCAAGAGCAGGAAGACGACTTAGTGATTGGTACTTTCGGCCGCTCAGCTTGGATATTCGATAATTTAGCTCCACTCAGAAAATTAGCTCAAGATACCCCAAAAGTATTTGAGAAAGGGCTTGTTGTTTTAGATCCACCAAAAGCAAATCAAATGTTTTGGAAAGTGACTCCTGGCTATCATTTCCCAGCTCATGGAATATTTGGAGGTGCTGCAGAAACAAACAATGCTGTGCTTGATGTATTCATCAATAAAACACAACAGGAATTAGAAAATCCAAACAAAAAAGACACAAATAAAACTATTAAAAAAGTAGTTGATACTCTTGCAGTAGATATTTATGATCAAGATAATAATTTAGTGAGAAAGCTTAAAATGAAAGTAGATTCATCGTATAACAGACTTTACTGGGATTTGAGAATGCGTGATTTCCGTGGATTGGAACGCAACAAGAAAAATAAAACTTTAAACTACGAAGAAAGGGCTGGCGAAAACGTGCTTCCTGGCAAATATAAATTAGTTTATACTTATGGCAACTATAAGGATTCTAACTTTGTAGAAGTTGATGTGGACTATAGAACAAATCCTAACATATCAGATTTGAAATCAAAGTATATGTTCATAAAAGAGAAAATGGCTATTAATGATAGCTGTGTGGCTATGAGTGATAGAATTTATGAAGCAAAGGATTTGCTTGATTTTCTTCGCAAGCAGAACGAATTTCTTCCAGATTCTACAATGAAAGAGCTGAATAAGAAAATAGAAGCAATTGGAGATTCACTTAAGAAAATTGAAAATCTAATATTTGGTGAGCAAGGCAAAAAAGGAATTACAGACAATCCGACAACAATTTTAGCTGAAAGATTAAGCAATGCCAATTACTTAGCTTCTTCAAATTATGGAGTAATAAACTCTAACCAAAAAACTGCATTTATGCTCGCTGAGAAAAGCTATAATGACGTAAAGATTAAATTGGATAGTTTCTTCGAAAAAGATTGGAAAAAATTTGAAGAAGATTATAAACCTTTCTTGATAAACCCATTCAATAAAAATTGAGAATAGCAACTTTGGTACATTAAAAAACACTATCAGAAAAGGTAGTGTTTTTTTTTGGTTTGAATGTAAATGTTAAAAATAGTTCGTAAATTGCAAATCTAAATTTGTTAAAAAATTGAAAAGTAAAAATGTCTTATAAAGTTGGTATAATTGGTACAGGCTATGTTGGCTTAGTTTCTGGAACTACATTTTCTGCAACAGGTAATCATGTGTTATGCGTGGATATTGATGAAGCAAAAGTGGAAATCATGCGTCAGGCAAAAAGCCCAATCTTTGAGCCAGGATTGGAAAGATTGATGGCAAAAAACATCAAAGAAGGAAGATTGAACTTCACCACTAAACTGGAAGAAGCTGTTAGCACTTGCCAATTTATTTTCTTATGCCTGCCCACTCCTCCAAATGAAGATGGCTCTGCAGATTTGCACCACGTGCTGGATGTGGCAAAAGATATAGCAAACATAATAAAAAGCAAAAACATTACTGACGAAAAAATAATTATAAATAAAAGCACCGTACCAGTTGGAACGGGCGAAAAAGTTAAGAGTATTTTTGCTGAAATTCTTGGCGAGAACAACATTGTGAATATTGTGAGCAATCCAGAATTTTTAAGCGAGGGCTTTGCAGTAGAGGAAGCTACATATCCAGATAGAGTAGTTGTTGGAACGGACAAGGCACATATTGGCGATTTAATGAGAGATTTATATAAGCCTTTCGTTAGAAACAACAATCCAATTCTAATTATGGATATAAAGAGTGCGGAACTTACCAAATATGCAGCAAATTCATTCTTGGCTGTGAAAATATCTTATATGAATGAGCTTTCAAGATATTGCGAAGCAGTTGGAGCTGACATAGATAAAATTAGAACTGGTATGGGCTATGATCCAAGAATTGGCAATAAATTCTTATACGCAGGGCTTGGCTATGGTGGTTCTTGTTTCCCAAAAGATGTGAAAGCATTGGCTTATTCAGCTAAAGATATTGGAGTGCCACTAACAATGGTGGAAAATGCAGAAGCTGTGAACTACTCGCAATTGTTGTTTTTCACAAATAAAGTTTTTAAGAAATTTGGTAATAACTTGAGCGGTCTGCACTTTGCATTTTGGGGACTTTCGTTCAAACCAGAAACTGACGACATAAGGGAAGCACCAGCATTTTTTGTGATAGAAGAACTTTTGAAAGCAGGTGCTAAAATTTCTGCTTACGATCCAGAAGCAATTGAAAACACAAAAAAAATATTTGGCGATAAGATTACTTATTGTGAGAATCAATATGAAGCATTGCAAAACGCCGATGCTTTAATTATTGCTACTGAATGGACTGTTTTCCGCACACCAGATTTCGGAATTATGAAAAGCACGCTTAAATCTCCTGTAATAATAGACGGAAGAAACGTTTATGAAACTAAAGAAATGAAAAGCTTGGGCTTCGATTACATAAGCATTGGGCGTGGAGTGCAAGCATAAGAGCAAGCTTTAGATAAGTCAATGAAGTTAAATTAAATCCCAAACCCAAAAAGTTTGGGATTTTTTTTGTCTAAAGTAATTTTAAGTTATTGTTTTTTTCTGAAAAGTTTAGTTAATTTGTGTAACATTCTTAACTTTCACAAGTTATTAGAAGTGTTACATAAAATAATTTTTCAAACAAATTCGGTTTTCATTATGAAAAATATTATACTTTCTCTTTTTTCTCTTCTATTTTTGGTAAGTATATCAAATGCTCAAGATACTGCAATGCAGTTGAATGGTATGGATTGCAATGGCGTAAATAGAGATTTATTTGCTGATTTAGACTCTGGAAATGCGGCTGTTATTTTCTTTTATATGTCAAATTGTGCTTCTTGCCCACCAGTTGCTAAAAAAATACAAACTATGGCTAACAATTTAATGAAATCATATCCTGGGAAAATTAAAGGTTATGCTATGCCTTATGAAAATAACACAACTTGCGACTATTCTGCTTCATGGGTGAAAGATAATAGTTTGCCGATGTTTGTTCCTTTTGAAAAAGGTAAAACACAAGTTGCATATTATGGTGGTTTCGGTATGCCATCAGTTGTTTTAGTTGGCGGTAAAGATCGCAAAGTGCTATTTTTCACTAAAAGCTTTGTAAACAAAGATACTTTAACAATGAAAAACATGCTTTTGGAATTATTTAATCCAATGAGTGTTGAGAAATTACCAAGCTCTGTATCTGAATTTAGAGTATTCCCAAATCCATCAAGTGATTTCGTTTCTGTTAAATTAGATTTAAACGAAGCTACGGAAGTAATAATAGATATAGCTGATTTGAATGGAAAGCAAGTTGCTTTAATTACAAATGAGGTAATTTCGGGTAGTTTTGCCAAACAAATTCCTACATTTTCATTGACAAATGGAACTTATTTAGTTCGTTTGAAAGTTGGAGATCAATCTTTCACTCAAAACTTAACAATATTAAGATAAGGCACAACCTATGAATAAATTAATAATTAGTGTTGTTGCTTTGGCAACTTGCTATTTAATGGCATTCTCGCCAGACATCACTATTCTTAAAAAAGATGGAGCAGAACCTGGCTATACTGGTTCTCCTGGTGATAGTTTGAAAAACTGTACAGCATGCCATGGTGGAACTGCTATCAAAATTGATGGTTGGGTATTGTCGAATATTCCTAAAGATGGCTATATCCCTGGCACGAGATATACTATAACTCCTATTAATTTTGAATCAGGAGCTACACGCTTTGGATTTGAAGTTTCGCCACAAGATTTACAAGGAAATTTAATTGGTAAAATGATACTTACTGACACAATTACTACTAAATTTGTAGGCGGAGAAAAATATGTTACTTACACTGCAAATGGTATTGAAAGTCAGGATTCTATGGTTTGGAATTTCGATTGGATTGCTCCCACTAATGGCACAGGCGATGTAACTTTCTACGGTGGATTTAATTCAAACTATGACAATCACAAAGATGGAGACAAAACATATTTATCCACTTTGACTGTAAAAGAACAAACTGGTGCATCTGTTTCTGATATAAGTAATTTAATTTCTGAATTTAAAGTATTCCCGAACCCATCGAGTGATATTGTATCAATTACACTTGATTTAAAAGAAAAATCACGAGTAACAATTGACATTTCGGATATGAGTTGCAAACAAATGGAATCTTTGATAGACGAAGAAATGACTGGTAATATCACTAAACAATTCTCTACTTCTACATTGACAAATGGGACTTATTTAGTTCGTTTGAAAATTGGAAATCAATCTACTTTTAAAAAATTGACTATCGGAAGATAAGGTACAACCTATGAATAAATTAATAATTAGTGTTGTTGCTTTGTTAACTTGCTATTTAATGGCATTCTCGTCAGACATCACTATTCTTAAAAAAGATGGAGCAGAACCTGGCTATACTGGTTCTCCTGGTGATAGTTTGAAAAACTGTACTGCATGCCAAGGTGGAACTGCTATCAAAATTGATGGTATTGAAAGTCAGGATTCTATGGTTTGGAATTTCGATTGGATTGCTCCCAC
>CAZYXG010000023.1:32475-34925 GCA_964650885.1 uncultured Hyphomicrobiales bacterium
CGTTTGAAAATTGGAAATCAATCTACTTTTAAAAAATTGACTATCGGAAGATAAGTTGAGATTATTGCAAAATATTATAATATTAGTAGCAGTTTTAATAGCTGCTACTAATATTAATTTCGCCAAAAGCTATACTTTAGTGCCTAATGATACTATTGTGATTAGTGGTGTATTAGAAGATTTGCAAACACTTTCTATCCAACAATTGAACACTTCCAAAGATACAGTTAATTTAAAATGGAAAAAAATAAAAGAAGTGTTGCCCGATAATTGGGAAGCTTCTGTTTGCGATAATTCCTTTTGCTATACAAGTTTGATTGAAAGTGGCACAATGATACCAGTATATCCAGATGACTTTGGAATTGTTTTGCTACACATTACTCCAAAAATAAACTATGGAGAATCACTTATTCAATATACGGTTTGGGACGATAAATATCCAAATGAAATTGACACATTAACATATATATTACAAGTAATCCCTGCTAGTTTAGAAGAATTGGAATTACAAAATATTAATATCTTTCCAAATCCAACTAGCGAGTTGATTAATGTATCAATAAATTCTCATCATATATATTCATATTCGCTTACTGATATTAATTCAAAGCAAGTACTTTCGGGGCACTTAATTAGCAATATAACTAATTTTTCAATTAAAGAAATACCTTGTGGTTTGTACATTTTAGAAATCAAAGATAGAAATGGCAAAGTGCAAATAACAAACCCCATAATCAAAAACTAAAAAGTAATTTATGACGATTAATAATAAAATCAAAGCTTTTCTAATTGGATGTTTTGTGTGTCAAACTGCATTGGCTCAAAACCCACTGACAATACCTCCTACGCTTACTGGCAATAATTTTGACTTAGAAATTAAAGATAGCGTAACTCAATTCTTTAAAGGAATTAATACACCAACTTATGGAATTAATGGCAATATATTAGCCCCAACTATTATAGTAAATAAGTGGGATTGGGTTAAACTGAACGTAAAAAATTCATTAAAAGGAAATGGAAATTCGACCACAATTCATTGGCATGGACTTCATGTTCCGCCAGAAGACGATGGCGGACCGCACCAAATTATTGAGCAAGGGAGCACTTGGAGTCCTGAATTTCAAATATTAAATAATGCTGGAACATTCTGGTATCATCCACACGGCGATAGAAAAACTGATTTGCATGTATCGGCTGGTATAGCTGGTTTTTTTATAGTAAAAGATTCAGCTGAAGCAGCATTGAACCTTCCTAGGACTTATGGTGTGGACGATATCCCATTGGTAGTTCAAACAAAAGCTTTCGATATGTTTAATAGAATTGCAATTGCAACAGAAGAAGACTCTACAGTTTGTACAAATGGAATTGTAAATGCATATTATGATTTGCCTGCACAAGTGGTTAGATTCCGCATAGTGAACGGATCTTCTATGCGTACATTTAACTTTGGTTTTACTGACAATAAATCATTTAAGCTAATAGCAACTGATGCTGGGCTTATAGATAGCGCAATTAATTTGACAAGGATTATACTTAGCCCAGGCGAAAGAGTAGAGCTATTATTGGATTTGCAGGGTATGCAAGGCAAAGCAATAAGTTTGATGAGCTTTAGTTCTGAAATGCAAAATGGAATATATGGTGCGAAAACAGTGCAAGGAATGATGGGAGCGACTATTCCCGATTATGATAAAAACCCATTGAATGGTGCTGATTTTGAAATATTAAAAATTAATGTAGTTGCTCAAACTGCAAACCCAGTTACAACAACTCCAAATAAATTAGTAAAAAATATTCTTTGGACAAACTACACTGAAACAAGAAATTTAGACTTACTACCCGATACAATGATGGATCCGAAAACTATGTTAGTTGGGCCATTTAACATAAATGGCGAAATGTTTGATATGGAAAAAATTAATATTAGAACATATTTAAACAACACAGAAAAATGGAGAATTACTAACCGAACTGGTATAGCTCATCCATTTCATATCCACGATGTTCATTTTTATTTACTGAATGTGAACGGTGGAGAAGTGCCAGACTATTTGCGTGGGAAAAAAGATGTTGTTTTAGTTTTGCCAAATCAGTACGTGGACTTTATTACTAAGTTTGAAAATTTCGCCGATGATATGATTCCATATATGTATCATTGCCATTTGCTTCACCACGAGGACGATGGAATGATGGGTAGTTTCTTAGTGCTTGACACAACTGCAATGTCGGTTGAAAATGATGAATTTGGGGAAGTATCATTTTATCCAAATCCAACAAATAATATTTTAAATATTACTTTGCCAAATAATAATAGTAATTCAGAAATTCGCATAATCAATATTTTAGGCGAAGCTGTTCTTATAGAAAATAGAAACGAAGTAAATTCTAAAATTGATGTTTCTGCATTGGCAAAAGGGATATATGTTTTAGAAATAAGAAATCGAGAAAAAATA